>NZ_FNUW01000013.1:44300-174444 GCF_900108285.1 Bacillus sp. ok061
TGGCTCTGGTGGCAATGGCTCTGGTGGCAATGGCTCTCAAGGCGGTAATCGTGTTAAAGGCGATAGCAGTTCTCAAGGTGGCAATGGCTCTCAAGGGGGTAACCGCGTTAAAGGCGATAGTAGCTCTCAAGGGGGAAATGGTTCCCAAGGTGGTAACGTAAAAGACAACTCGAAAAAACAAGGCGATAAGTTACCTAATACTGCAACACATTATCCTGCATCTATTTTAATGGGACTTTCAACATTCCTAATCGGTATGTTACTGTTTATTCGCCGTAAAAATGCAAAATAAAAACACATCCTTCCATCTAAACAATACATGAAACAAATTATAAAACTAAAAAGGACTTTGGATTGCATTTTATTATGCAGCCCAAAGTCCTTTTTATCACCTATCAGAAAAAGTATTAATACGCTTTTCCCCAATACACCATTTGTTTAGCTTCTTTACCACAACAAATACATTCTTCAGCTAAATGCTCTTGCTCAAAAGGCATACAACGTGAAGATACTCCCACTTCTTCTTTTAGTTTCTCTTCACAAGCCAATTCTCCGCACCACATTGCCTTAATAAAGCCTTGCTTTTCGTCAGCTACTTTTTTCATCTCTTCGAAATTTGTCGCAGCATACGTATTTTCATCACGAAATACTTTTGCTTTATTAAATAAAGAAATATGAATTTCTTCAAGTAATGCTGGAACACGTTCTTCTAATTGATCCATTGGTACAAACTCTTTTTCCTTCCTATCTCTTCTTACAAGTACAACTTGATTCTTTTCAATATCTTTAGGGCCAACTTCTAATCGAATTGGAATACCCTTCATTTCATACTCATTAAATTTCCAACCTGGCGTTTTATTACTAGCATCTATTTTTACTCGTGCAACCTTTTGAATATGTCCTTGTAACTCTGTTGCTTTTGCTAAAACTCCTTCTTTATGCTGAGCAATCGGTACAATAACAACTTGCACTGGAGCAACTTTTGGTGGCATTACAAGTCCATTATTATCGCTATGAACCATAATTAGCCCACCTATCATTCTTGTTGATACACCCCAAGATGTTTGGTGTACATATTGCCACTTACCGTTACGATCTAAAAATTTAATATCAAATGCTTCAGAGAAATTCGTTCCAAAGTTATGGGATGTTCCTGTTTGAAGTGCTTTCCCATCATGCATTAAGCTTTCAATTGTATAAGTTGCCTTTGCTCCAGCAAACTTCTCTTTTTCTGTTTTTTGTCCTTTAATAACTGGTATCGCTAAATAATCCTCACAGAAAGAAGCATATAAGTTTAAAATATTTAATGTTTCAGCCTGCGATTCTTCTGCTGTTTCATGGATTGTATGACCCTCTTGCCATAAAAATTCTGTCGTACGAAGGAATGGCCTAGTTGTCTTCTCCCAACGAACTACTGAACACCACTGGTTGTATAATTTTGGCAAATCATTATAGGATTGCACAATTTTTGAAAAGTGCTCACAGAATAAAGTTTCAGATGTAGGACGTACACAAAGTCTTTCCGCTAACTTTTCATCTCCGCCATGCGTAACCCATGCTACTTCAGGAGCAAACCCTTCAACATGATCCTTCTCTTTTTGCAATAAACTCTCTGGGATAAACATTGGCATATATACATTTTCATGGCCAGTTTCTTTTAGCTTCTCATCCATCACCTTCTGCATATTCTCCCATAAGGCATAACCATATGGACGTAAAATCATGCACCCTTTTACACTTGAATAATCAACAAGTTCGGCTTTTTTTACAATATCGGTATACCACTGCGCAAAGTCCTCTTCCATCTTCGTAATAGCTTGCACTTGTTCTTTTGCCATAGTCATTCTTCCTCCTTCTAGAAAATACAAAAAAGCCCGCGCCCCTAAATAGGGACCGAGCTTTGCCGGCGTTACCACCCTGATTCATACACAAAAATTGTATATGCTCTCTTCTTGATAACGGGAAATTCCCGCTGCATATGCAGAACTCAAAGGCAGGTTCCATATTGCCTTTTTAAGAATCTTTCAGCCTGGCGGATTCTCTCTCTGCTAAAAAGGTTGAACATGTACTAGTCCTTTTTCATCGTTATAACGCAATAAATTTGTTGATTATCATAATACAAATTCTTTTTTAAAACAATAGCTAATTTTCTTATTATTATATATTCTTTTCATTTTTTGCAGTTTTATACGTAGCTTTTTCGAGAGATTTTTACAAGTTGATGTGCAATCATACCGATGAGTGTACCTAGTAGAACGAAGAAACCAATAAATCCATATCCCATTCCTTCCCACCCACCAATAACCATCATTGTAACGGGAAAGGACGCTAAGCAAAGAAGTATTAAACTAAGTGCAAATATAATATCGAACTGTTTGTCTGGAAACCGTTTCTTTAGTAAATATGAAATAGCAAATACAAGGATAATCGTGATTCCGCCAATGATGTAAAAGATACCAAATCCATCTAACCAATCCATAGTGTTTCCTCCTTCCATAGATTCCCTTATACTTAATTATATATTTAATTTTTCTGAAAATAAATAATAAATTTTCACCTAAAAATATATTTTTATTACTAGGTATTAATAGTAATATATAAGAATAGGTTTTATATAATCAGGAGGGAACTTTATGGATAAAGCATTAACAAACCACGTCATTATTTTATCATTCGACTGTTTATCAGCTTTAGATTTTCCTATACTACAAAAACTACCTCATTTCCAATCTCTAATAAAAAAAGGCACGGTTGTCGAAAAAGTAGAACCGATTTATCCTTCTGTAACATATCCAAGCCACTCAACAATCGTAACCGGTAATTACCCTAACAAGCACGGTGTTGTTAGCAATACGTTACTTCAACCAGGGCGTGAATCACCTGATTGGCATTGGTACCGAAAATCGATAAAAGGAACAACATTGTATGATGAAGCACGTAAAGCAAATTTAACGACAGCTGCTCTTCTATGGCCTGTTACCGGCAGAGCAAATATTGATTACAATTTACCAGAAATCTTTCCAAATAGACCGTGGCAAAATCAAGTTTTAGTTTCCTTATTTAGCGGTAGCCCACTATACCAATTAGATTTAAATCGTCGTTTCGGCCATATAAGAAATGGTTTATCACAGCCAGAGCTGGATGATTTCGTCCTCGCCTCTGCTGTGCATACAATCCAGACGAAAAAGCCTAATGTCATGTTTGTACATTTCACCGATCTAGACACCCAAAGACACTATCACGGCTTTGAATCTAACGAAACAATGGCTGCTATCCAGAGACACGACGAACGTCTAGGGAAAATTATTCAAGCACTAAAAGAAAGTGACCTATACGAAGAAAGTACAATTATTGCCCTTGGTGATCATAGCGCTTTAAGTGAAAACAAATCCATCCAATTAAATGTACTATTCCATCAAAGAGGACTTATATCTCTTAATAAAAAAGGAAAATTAGTAGACTGGAAAGCCTATTGCCAAAGTTGCGACGGCTCTGCCTATGTATATGTAAAGGACAAAAATAATACAGATACAATTCGGGAGGTACAACTACTCCTTGAAGAACTACTTCAAAATAAACAAAACGGAATTGAATTTATACTTCATGATGAAGCTGCGAAGGAATGGGGTGCAGACGGTAATTGTTTATTCATGTTAGAAGCACGAGAAGGGTATTATTTCACTGAAAACTATACAGGAGATTTTATCAAAGAAATTACTGAAAAAGATGTTACGCCTAGTAAAAAATATACATTTGGTACGCATGGATATTCTCCAACAAAACCTAACTATGAAACAATTTTTATCGCTGCTGGAAAAGCTATAAAAAGTGGTGTGACAATCCCGTATATGAGACTTATTGATGAAGGTCCAACTATCGCTAGACTACTAGGTTTACACTTAGGTGAAACAGACGGAGCAATTGTAGAGGATTTACTCCAATTGTAAAAAACTGTGTATATATGTAAAAGTTATGTAAAATTCATCACTGTTTCTCTTTTTATAATTTTTATTTTTGTACACTGTTAGTAAAACAAATTTAAGGGGGAACATTATATGAAAAAAATGTCCAGACAAGAAAAAAGCTGGATATTATACGATTGGGCGAACTCTGTATACTCGCTCGTCATTACAACTGCATTATTTCCAATTTACTTTAAAGCAGCTGCAAAAGAAGCTGGACTATCTGGGGCAACTTCAACAGCATATTGGGGATATGCAAACTCATTCGCAACACTTTTAATTTCTATACTTGCTCCTATTCTCGGCACAGTTGCTGATTATAAAGGATTTAAAAAACGATTTTTCACATTCTTCTTTGGACTCGGTATCGTATTTACAAGTATATTAGCAGTCGTTCCAACATCTCAGTGGTACTTATTATTAGGATGCTATATGCTCGCCTTAGTCGGTTTTGCTGGAGCAAACATTTTTTATGATGCATTTTTAGTAGATGTCACTTCTGAAGATAGAATGGATCGAATTTCTACGCGAGGTTTCGCATTAGGCTATATTGGGAGTACTATTCCTTTCATCGGTTGTATCGCTCTTATTATTCTTTCTCAAAAAGGAACTATCCCTTTATCTGTTGGTATTGCTAGTCAAATTTCATTTGCGATAACAGCTCTTTGGTGGGGGTTATTTACGATTCCAATGCTAAAAAACGTAGAGCAAACGCACTATATTGAACGTCACCCTAGACCAATTACAATGAGCTTCAAACGCCTTGCTGCTACTTTTAAAAATATTAAAGAATATAAAACTGTATTCATGTTCCTAATCGCTTACTTTTTCTATATTGATGGAGTCGATACAATTATTACTATGTCCACCGCTTACGGAACAGATCTCGGTATCAGTGCAACTAATCTATTAATCATATTATTTGTAACACAAATTGTCGCTTGTCCATTTGCTTTATTATACGGAAAATTATCAGCAACATTTACAGGTAAAAAAATGCTATATGTCGGTATCATTATTTATATCATCATTTGCATATATGCTTATTTCTTAAAAACGACACTTGATTTTTGGATTTTAGCAATGTTAGTTGCTACATCTCAAGGTGGTATTCAAGCACTAAGTCGTTCATACTTTGCAAAGCTAGTACCAAAAGAATCTGCTAATGAATTCTTCGGATTTTATAATATCTTTGGTAAGTTCGCCGCAATTATGGGCCCAGTATTAGTCGGTGTTACAACGCAATTAACAGGAAAAACAAACGCTGGTGTTCTTAGTATTATTGTTCTGTTTATTATCGGTGGATTCTTACTAACTAGAGTTCCAGAAAATAATACATCCGTTACACCACCTAGTCCCAAGACTAAAACGCTATAAGAAAAGATCCTCTTCTCATGAGAAGAGGATCTTTTTTATTTTTAACGGTGCGCCTTATAATGAACGACTCTACTGCTTGTACAAAAATAATTTATCAACAGTTGTTCCTAATACTTCAGCTAAACGGAATGCTAACGCTAAGCTTGGATCATATTTATTATTCTCAATTGCATTTATCGTCTGTCTAGAAACCTTGCATTTATCAGCTAATGCGCCTTGTGAAATATTATTTTCAGTGCGTAATTCATAGATTTGATTTTTCACACCATTGCTCCTAACCTGTAAAATCGTTTTTACAACATCAGTATATAATTGGCTCATATAGTTGTCAAAAGTTCCTCAAAGAAAAAGGGAACAATTTTGCTCCCTTAAAATAGTTATTTCGAAGCTAACGAATTTGTTAGTTTCTCTTTATTAACGACATCTTCTTTCTTTATTTGCATGCGTAGAACTGGCCCTATCGCTAATAAAATAAGTGCCATTGCTATACAAAACACAATAACTAGTGAAGTTAGTTCCTTTAATCCTCCAGCTAGTGAAGTTCCAATTAGCATTGCCCCCATAAACAGTGGTACAATCGTCCCATTTACTCTTCCAACCATATTTTCTGGTACAAGTTGAATCATAAGCGTACCGACAACGATATTAACACAAGCTAAACAAATACCTGTTCCAAATCTCATGAAACTAGTAATCCAAAATGAT
Source organism: Bacillus sp. ok061 (assembly GCF_900108285.1). Taxonomy (NCBI): domain Bacteria; kingdom Bacillati; phylum Bacillota; class Bacilli; order Caryophanales; family Bacillaceae; genus Bacillus; species Bacillus sp. ok061. Next base: position 50,345 of record NZ_FNUW01000013.1, read on the forward strand.
GTAGATAGCCCTTCTACTAAAAATGACATCGCTAATATGCTCATACCGAATACAAACATCTTTTTCGGATTCACTTTTGAAGCGAAAACTGCAGCAACAATACCACCAATTAACATACCTATTCCATCAGCTGCAGCTAAATATTGAACTGCTTCCTTTTCCATTCCAAGGCGTTCTATTACAAGAAACACCTCTAATGGAGTTGTTAATCCAACAGCTAAGCCTATAATGGTGAAAGTAATCGTAATCATACGTAAATTTTTCGTATGAAGAACATACTTCCAACCTTCTTTTATATCATTTTTTAATGAATCTCTCGCCACTTGCTCTTTTTCAACCCATTTTGGTAAAAATGAAAGAATGATAGCCGATAACAAAAATAGAATGATTAAGCTATATAGTGATGTAAATAAGCCAAGTTGTGTATACACAATTGATCCTACAACTGGCCCAAAAATCATAAATAAGGACTGTAATGTTTGATTAAATGCAATAGCACTTGCTACCTCTTCTTCTTTTACATAGCGCTTAAATATACGCGAAGATGAGGGCTGAGAAAACTGACCTACAATTGCGGAAACGAGTGTTGCAAAAAATATTGCCTGCCAGTAATCAAACGTTAACAATATGACAATTCCTATAATAGACAGTACACTTAACACATCTCCAGCAATCATTGTTCTTTTCGGATTCCAACGATCTGCTAATGCACCACCAATGAACGAGAAAATAAAGATAGGTGCATATTCCATGACAGATAATAGCGACACTGAAACTGGATCATTATTCGTCCGCTCCATTATGAAATACAATAGAGCCATATTTCTAATCCAAATTGCAAATTGTTGTAAAATATCAGATGCCATAACGAGCATAAATGCTCTGTTTTTAAATAAAGTGTTCATTTTCATCCTCCTTATAAACCGACCGTTCGGTCTAATTTGTTTCATAAGAAAAGCTGCTGACTTATTATTCAGCTGCCATTCCTTTTAACAATACATCTATTGCCTTTTTATAAATACGTTTCAACTCTTTATAATCTAATTCGTAGTAAAGTACTCCAAGCCCTGATAATAATCCGTTCACAATATACATAAGATCACGAGTATTATCTTCACGGAACTCTCCAGACTGTATACCTGCTTCAATTAATTTCTCAAACATAACATATGATTCTCTAGTTAAAGCTAACAGTTCATCCAGAATCTCTTTACTTACAACTTGGCTCATAGAGAATTCCTCTATTGCATTTGAAATTGGTTGCTGTATGTCCTCTACATGATATTCCGCGAGACCATATAGTTTTTCAGTACTAGTGCTATACAACTTCTCTTTTTCATTCCATTTTTCAAGCCAATCATACGTATGCTGTTTCACTACAAATAAAAATAAATCTTCTTTACTTTTAAAGTGATAATAAATACTTCCTTTACTTCGCTCTGTAATTTCACAAATCTCTTCCATAGATGTAGCTGCGTAGCCCTTCTGTGAAAATAGACTTTCTGCTTTAGATGCAATTTCTTTCTTTATCTCTTCTGCGCTTCTTCTCATATTCACACCTCTTTAAACCGACCGTTCAGTTTAATAATAACAAATCAAAAACCTCTATCGCAAGAGGCTATATTCCTTATTTAAGAAAACGTACTTTCAAACCAAGTTCGAATCATATGTATCGTTCCAAATTTAAATGCTAATTTAACAAGAAATACGCCTCCCGCAGCTAATAAAAATAACACTACTTTCCCCTTATTTTTCACTTTCGGTTCCCTTTTCATTTCCATTCCCCTTAGTATGTTAAAAATATTAATCAAACGTTTGTTTAACTGTGTTTATGCATATGTAAGCCGACTAATCAAACGTTTGTTTAAAAAGAAATACGCCTATATAAGGCGCATTTTCATCAATCACCACCGCCACCGCAGCTTCCTCCGCTATCTCCCCCAAAAGACCCTCCACAATCATGTGAGCCGCCATCATGCGAGCTATCATTATCAGATCCAGCAAAGAAAAATAATGGTGATGAGCTGTTAGATGAATTATGAATGTTATTTTGTTTTGTAAGATTTACCTTCTTTTTGTTCGATCGAACTGCTGTTACGATTATTCCAACTACAACAAATAATAGTATGACAATAATAAATTCCATATAAAAGCCTCCCTTATTCCTCAAATAATTGAATGGTTCTCTCTAGATTTTCAAGTGAAATGAAGCGCGATTCCCGAAGGATCTCTTTTCCATTATAAAATAATAAAATTGTCGGTCCTGTAAATACGGCATATCGCCCCGCAATCTCTTGCATGTCTTGTAGTAATATCTCTATTTTCTCTACGTAATCATAATTCTCTAATACGCAATTTACTTTTCTTAGCATAACATCACAAACACCACAATTTTCCGTTTTAATAAACAGAAGTACCAATTGTTGTTCTTCAATATATGTCGCTAATTCTTCTATCGTTTTAAATTTATGCATCTTATACCTCTTAACGCAATTTATGAAATACTCTATCTTGATACATACGAAAAGCTGAACTATCTTTAATCTTTCTCTTTTCCATTACTTGCTGAAAACGAAGCGTTTTTGCTGTTAACTCTTCTCGTAATTTCTTTCTCTCTTCTTCATCATAACAGCAAGCAATTAGATCCTCTATTTTTAATATATCTTTTTGTAGTTCCATTTCTGGTGGAATCATTCCCGCATTTTTTAAAATTTTATAACTCATTCTAAGTTCTGGAGGTACCATTGAAAAATCTTCTAATTGTAGTGGTTTTCCTTTTCCCGGAAGATAATCAAGATCACCATTCCGTATTGCTTGTCGAATTTTTTCTTCAGCAATGTTCAAAAACACATCCACACCATTCCCTCCTTTACATATTTTTACTATTATTTTACATGATATTTCCTTATCTTTCTACGTCTTTAATAATTGACTCCAAACAATTTTTTCTCAAATTTATTTATAATGAGCTTTTTCCTCCCATACCGATCTTTCATTTTCATATATAGTTTGTATTCAAGCCTTTTTGTATTGAGAAAGTATGTTTTAACTTAATAAAGCGTTTACACTAAATCTTACATTTGTTACGATTTAATCACCCCCAGCTCCCTTGTATAGACTTCGTGATGTCTGATCATTTTATCTAGACGTTTCATACGTCTAGATTCATTTTGATTTATTGGCGTATGCCTTTAAATATATTTTTTATTTTGAAAGGAGAAATGGCTATGAGGTCTCAAAAATTCACACTGCTATTACTATCTCTACTACTTTTCTTACCTCTTTTTCTCACAAATTTTATTACTCCAAATCTCGCATTAGCAGATTCACCAAAGCAAAGTCAAAAAATTGTTGGGTACTTTCCTTCGTGGGGCGTTTACGGACGTAATTATCAAGTTGCTGACATTGATGCATCAAAACTTACTCACCTTAACTATGCTTTCGCGGATATTTGTTGGAATGGAAAACATGGAAACCCTTCTACTCATCCTGATAATCCAAATAAACAAACGTGGAACTGTAAAGAATCTGGTGTGCCATTGCAAAATAAAGAGGTTCCTAATGGTACTCTCGTACTCGGTGAACCATGGGCTGATGTTACCAAATCGTATCCTGGCTCAGGGACAACTTGGGAAGATTGCGATAAATATGCCCGTTGCGGAAATTTCGGAGAACTAAAACGATTAAAAGCTAAATATCCTCACTTAAAAACAATTATTTCCGTTGGTGGCTGGACTTGGTCTAACCGCTTTTCTGATATGGCCGCTGATGAAAAAACAAGAAAAGTATTTGCTGAATCTACAGTATCTTTTCTTCGTGCATATGGGTTTGATGGCGTGGATTTAGACTGGGAATATCCGGGCGTTGAAACGATTCCTGGTGGTAGTTATCGTCCTGAAGATAAACAAAATTTCACTCTCCTTCTTCAAGACGTCCGAAATGCTTTGAATAAAGCAGGTGCTGAAGATGGCAAACAATATTTACTAACAATCGCTTCAGGCGCAAGCCAACGCTACGCTGATCATACAGAGCTAAAGAAAATTTCTCAAATACTCGATTGGATTAATATTATGACATATGATTTCCACGGCGGATGGGAAGCTACTTCTAATCATAATGCAGCTCTATATAAGGATCCAAATGACCCAGCAGCAAATACGAATTTTTACGTAGATGGTGCTATAGACGTTTATACAAATGAAGGTGTTCCAGTGGATAAACTAGTATTAGGCGTACCTTTTTACGGACGTGGCTGGAAAAGTTGTGGAAAAGAAAATAACGGACAATATCAACCTTGCAAACCAGGTAGTGATGGGAAACTTGCTTCTAAAGGTACTTGGGATGATTATTCTACTGGTGACACAGGTGTATATGATTACGGTGATTTAGCAGCCAATTACGTTAATAAAAATGGTTTTGTACGCTACTGGAATGACACAGCTAAAGTACCTTATTTATATAATGCAACTACAGGCACATTTATTAGCTACGATGACAATGAATCTATGAAATATAAAACAGACTATATAAAGACGAAAGGTTTAAGTGGAGCAATGTTTTGGGAACTAAGCGGGGATTGCCGTACAAGTCCAAAATATAGTTGTAGTGGCCCAAAATTACTTGATACGCTAGTAAAAGAATTACTTGGTGGACCTATTATTCAAAAAGATACTGAGCCACCAACGAATGTTAAAAATATTGTAGTTACGAATAAAAATTCAAGCTCAGTTCAATTAAGCTGGACTGCATCCACTGATAACGTAGGCGTTACTGAATACGAAATTACTGCCGGAGAAGAAAAATGGAGTGCAACAACAAATAGTATTACAATTAAAAACTTAAAACCTAATACGGAATACACATTTTCAGTAATTGCCAAAGATGCTGCTGGAAATAAATCACAACCTAACGCTCTTACTGTCAAAACGGATGAAGCTAATACGACACCTCCTGATGGAAATGGCACTGCTACATTTTCAGTCACTTCGAATTGGGGCAGCGGTTATAACTTCTCGATTATAATCAAAAATAATGGAACGACTCCTATTAAAAATTGGAAATTAGAATTTGATTATAGCGGCAATTTAACACAAGTTTGGGATTCTAAAATTAGTAGTAAAACAAATAATCATTATGTAATTACGAACGCAGGATGGAATGGCGAAATTCCTCCTGGTGGATCTATTACAATTGGTGGTGCAGGAACGGGTAATCCTGCCGAACTTTTAAATGCCATCATTAGCGAAAACTAGACGTAATATCCATTAATTATTTCACTAAAGTTTGAATTTAGGTTCGAGCAATACCTCCTAAATTCAAACTTTTAATTTTATGAAAAATCAAAAACATCAAAATAACCTATTATAATTATATTTAGTTTCTAATATGGAGTTTATATGAAGTTCATTTGAATTTTACATGAATTTCCTTTAATTTCTATTGTCTTCCTATAATATCCACATTATCCTTTACATATAGGAATTATTTTCATTCCATTTTGAACTATCTATATATATAAAGAAAGATAGTCACCTGTTAGGGAAAGGCTTTCGTATTATTATAAATATAACAAAAGAAAAAGCACGCTTATAAGCGCACCATAAGAGTGCTTCTTCATACAATTCTCATGTAAGAGTTCTCGAAAATCATGTTAATCACAAAGAAAAGGCATTAGCTCATAAAAGCTAATGCCTTTTCTTTATTCATATTGTTCAGCATTCCAATCCTCTATATTCCACACTTTTGTTATCCACGATTCATAGAAAGAAGGTTCATGTGAGACAATTAAAACTGTTCCTTTGTATTGTTGTAACGCTTCCTGTAAAGCCATCTTAGTTTCTACATCCAAATGATTAGTCGGTTCGTCTAAAATTAAAACATTGCTTTTCGTTACGATAAGTTCACATAAACGTACTTTCGTTTGCTCTCCACCGCTTAATAAACGAATAGGTTTTAATACGTGTTCTTCTTTCAATCCGCACTTCGCTAATGCTTGGCGCACTTCTTTCTTTGTCATATCTGGTCGTTCTGTCCAAACTTTCTCTAACGGTGTTATTTCTGAAGCAAACTCTTCCTGTGCAAAATAAGCAGGATTTACTCGTTCCCCAACAAAAATTGAACCGCTTAGCGGCTTTATTTGACCTAATAACGTCTTTAACATTGTCGTTTTTCCAATACCATTATGACCAACAACAGCTATCTTTTCTCCTTTTTTCACTTGTAAATTCAAGTCTGGAAATAACGGCTCACTATAACCCACTCTTAGTTTCTCAGCCTGTAATATACGACTTACTGGTTCATTATAAACAGTAAAAGCAAAACGGGACCGAGGTACATTATTAACCTTTTCAACCCTTTGCATTTTCTCCAATACTTTCTCTCGACTTTTTGCCTGTTTTGCTTTTCGAATTTTATTTTTTTGAATAAATGTTTCTAACTGAGCAATTTCTTTTTGTTGTTTCGCATACGCCGATTGTAATTGTTTCCTTTGCAATTGATAACTTTGTAAAAACTTTTCATAATCCCCTACATATCGCTTAACTTTTCGTTCTTCTAGATGGTAAATGACATTCGTAATATTGTTCAAAAATACTTCGTCATGCGAAATGATAATATAAGCTTTTTCATACAACTTCAAGTACGATTGCAACCATTCTATATGTGCTGTATCTAAATAGTTCGTTGGTTCATCTAGCAATAAAACATCAGCTTTTTCTAGAAGAAGCTTTCCTAGTAATAACTTTGTCCGCTGTCCTCCACTTAACTTTGAAACATCCTTTTCCAATCCTATTTCAAACAGCCCTAAACCAATTGCCACTTCTTCAATTTCTGTATGAATTTGATAGAAATTAGAGTTTTCCAATATAGTTTGTAACTCTCCATACCTTACTAACAATTTTTCTACTTCTACTGCTTCAGCCATCTCTTCTGCAATTTTTAACATTTCGTATTCAATCGCATATAAGTTAGAAAATGCACTTTGCAAGTATCCTTCAATTGTTATCCCTTCTTGTAAATCTATATGCTGCTGCAAAAATCCAACCTTTACATGTGGAAACCATTCAATGTTCCCATCATCATGTATAAGTTCTCCTGTTAAAATTCTTAGCAGTGTTGATTTTCCAATCCCATTTTTCCCTACTAACCCAACATGCTCCCCCTTTAATAATCGAAAGCATGCATTATATAAGATGGTTTTCTCACCATACGAATGACTTAAATTTTCTACTGTTAATATACTCATTTTTTTCTCTCCTTTACTTATCGTCCATAAGCTAAATAGAGAGACCAACAGTATGAAGCCTTATTTAATTATGCATATAAAAATGGGTAAGGTGAATACACCTTACCCATTACATATTATCGTAAAAAAGGATTAAGGTTCTTTACCTGCTGTCTTCAATTTAGCTTAATCTTAAAAAATGGGCAGACTTCTCCCCTATCAAGCTAAAACCATTTGAAGAACAGTTGATAAAGTCATTTTATCCTTTCACTCCTTTAACATTTGTTATATTAAGAGTATAAACTACTCTGTTATATTCTATTCTCTATTTTCCCTTTTGTTCCTTCTCCATCTTTTCATATTCTAAAAAAAGCCTCTTAACAGTAATTATACTAAAAACTGTTAAAAGGCTTTTTCTATTTTTTCATATAAGGAGCTAACACACTTAAAATCTCTTCTTTATCCTTTTTTAATTCGAGTGATGTTAACATATCCATCGTTCTCGGTCTAGGTAATTTCACTTGTACCTCGCCAACTATTGACGCTGGTCTTTGAGATAAAATAAATACGCGATCTGAAAGCAAGATTGCCTCATCTAAGTCATGTGTAACCATAACGATTGTTTGCTTCTCTTGATGCCAAGAGTTTAAAAGCCAGCTATGTACTTCCATTTTTGTAAATGCATCTAACTTTCCAAAAGGCTCATCAAGCAGCATAATTGGCTTTTCACATAAATATGTGCGCAGAAAACTAATTCTTTGACGCATACCACCAGACAATTCATCTGGATAATGGTCTGCATATTCATCTAGTTCGAACTGCTTTAATGCTTCCATTCCTTCTGTCAGCCTTTGTTTTTTCGGCTTTCCTTCAATTTCTAACGGAAGAACGATATTTTGCAAAGCTGATCGCCACGGTAGTAATAAATCTTGTTGTGGCATGTAACTAACAACGTCTTGCTCTTGTACTTGCTTATCTTTATACGTTACGTTCCCGCTTGTTGGTTTTTCAACATTTGCAATCATGTTTAATAATGTGCTTTTCCCGCAACCACTCGGTCCTACAAAGGAAACAAACTCTCCCTCTTGTATAGAGGCACTAATATTCTCTAATACATTCTTTCCGTCGAAAGATTTCACTATATTTTTTATTTGTAATCCGCTCATTTTTCACTTGGAAGGAATTCATTTGTAAAAGCATCTTTTACATCGATTTTCTTTTTAATAACTTTGTTGTCATATAAGAAATTCATGTAATTCGTCCAAATTTCTTCCTTCTGTACTCCCCATGCTTTCGCATCATCTTGATACTTCGTACTTAACCATTTCTGGCTTTCTTGAACTAAATCTTTATTTACATCTGGAACAGCTTTAATTAGAATATCAGCAGCTTCTTTCGGTTCCTTAATTGCAAAATTATAACCTTCTGTTGTTGCACTCATAAACTTTTTCACAAAGTCTTTATCTTGCTTCGTATGTTTTTCACTCGTAATAATAACAGGACTATAGAAATCAAGCGCTGGATCTAAGTCCTTCACCATAATCGTATTTAACTCTTTTCCTTGGCGCTTCGCTTCAATACCATCCCAACCGTAATAAATCCATTCGAAATCTGCATCACGGCCGATTGATTTAAAGAAATCTGTTTGTCCTAAGATGATTTTTTCAACTTTATTAAAATCAGCTTGATGCTTATCCATAATCGTCTTTAATGTCGCTTCTTCCGCTGGTCCTCCCCAGCCGCCATAACGTTTACCTTCAAAATCTTTCGGTGACGTCATATTATCTTTCTTAAGCGATGCAAACGCTGAAGTGTTATGCTGAATAATCGCTCCTACAGATACAACAGGAATTCCTTCCACACGAGCTAATGTTACATTTTCTTGTGCGCTTATTGCGAAGTCTGCTTTTCCTGATGCTATCATTTGCTCTGCTGTTACATTGTCACCTGGTTGAATAATTTCTACATCTAATCCTTGCTTTTTGTAATAATCTTTCGTTTGCGCTACATACAAGCCAGTATGATTCGTATTTGGAAACCAATCTAATACTACTTTTACTTTTTGATCTTTACTTGCACTTTCTTCTTTCTTCGCCGGATTACATCCAGCCACACCTACCGCTACTAAGGCAGCTAACATAACTTTCAAACCTTTTTTCATTTTCTGCCGTCCTTTCTATATATCCATGGTGCTGTTATTCTTGCCATAAACTCTACGATAAAATACAGGCATAATGTCACTATAACGATGATTGCTGCAACACCAAATACTCGGGCAGTCAAAAAGGATTTTGTAGCCCTCGTAAGCATAACGCCTAATCCTTCACTTGCACCGAGCCATTCTCCGATAATTGCCCCCATTACGCTATATGTAACTGCAATTTTTAAACCGGAGAAAAAGTATGGAAGCACTGCTGGAAATTTTACTTTCTGGTAAACTTGCCATTTTGTCGCCTTCATTGTTTGTAACAGTTTCAGCATGTTTTTATCTACTGTTTGAAAACCTTCTAAAATACTAAGCGCAATTGGGAAGAAACAAACGAGTATTACGACCATTACTTTCGGCAACATCCCATATCCAAACCAAATAATAAATAGCGGTGCAAGTACAACAATTGGAATTGTTTGCGAAATAACGAGCAATGGATTTATTAGAATACGAAATAACGGTATAACGTCCATAATAATTGCGATGCTCGTCCCCAATAAAATCGCAAAGAATAGTCCAATTATAACTTCCTGCAGTGTTTGCATTGTATTTGGTAATAGTAAATCTTTCATCCCAATTAATTCTTGAACAATGGCAGAAGGCTTTGGTAAAATCCACGGTTCGATTTTAAATAATGAAACAGATCCTTCCCATATCGCAATGAGAAGGATAAGCCAAATAGTTGTAATAAGTTTAGATTGCTTCTGGTTTTGCATATTCATCACGGTACTTCCAAACCTTTTCATCTATCGTTACACCAGTGCTTGGACGATAATGGATTTTAATAGAAGTAATCACTTCTTCTGCTCCAGCATCGACGCAAGCTTGTTGCGCACGTTTAACGACATCAAGAAGTACATCTAATTCTCCTTCCAAAGTTGTTTCCATTGCCCCTACTTCATAACGAACTCCCGATTGTTGCACAACTTCAATTGCTTTATCGACAACAGAATATACATCTTTCGTTTTCGCTTGTGGTACTACTGAAAATGACATTGTAACTTGTTGTGACATAATAAAATCCCCCTTATAAAATTAAATTTCAAAAATAAGAAAAGGCTTTCCTACTGCGTAGGAAAGCCTTGTATGCAAGTTATTATAGAATAACATATGCTACATCACTTTAAGTAACTCCCTACGCTGGCATTATCCAGATCAGGTTGAGGGTCGATGTTTACTTACATCCTCTCAGCCAATTGGCTCCCCGGTCCTTAATTCGTTTTCATTGTAGCATGATTTATTTTATTGAACAAACAAAAGCATGCATAATCATTTTATTATTTTTGGAAAATAACCAACTTTTTCACCATGAGCTAATAACTGCTGAATAAATTCTTTATTAATTGTTGGTACTATCAATTCTTTTTTCTTAATCCATTCATTCGTTCTACGCGTACCCATTACAATTTCAGATTGCTGCGCTCCATCTCCTGCAACTTGAGAAGCAATTAACTCTGCTATTACTTCATTTCCCTTTGCTAATTCAAGTCCGGCATTTTCATATTCTGAAAGTGGAACCATTTCAAGATTGTATCCACACACTCCAATTAGCTGTATAAATTGTTCAAACTCAATTTGATGTGGATGACAGATGTGCAATGTTTCTCCATCTATTTGTGAATCTTGTACATACGTTACAATTGATTTACTAGCAAAATCAATTGGTGTGAAATCAACTTTCCACTTCACATTTGGTGCTTTTCCAATTAATAGCATTGTTTTAATAAGACGATAAAATGCGTTTCCTTCAATATTTTGTTGGAACGAACCTGTTTCTGAATGACATGCTAAATTACCTGCACGATAAATATTTCCGTGCAAACCATTTTTCATTGCTTCACGAACAATGTTTTCCGCTTGTAGTTTACTATTTGAATATACATTCTCTAAGTCTACACTGTAATTAAAATCACCAGTTTTCATGTATGTATCCCATTGATCTACTGCTAATTCTAACGGGATACCAATTGTAGAAATAAAATGGAATGTAGCATCTTTTTCCGCTAATGCTAGCATACGGCTAGTTCCTTGTACATTTATATTTTCAAATTGTTTTACATCTCCAAAATGTCTTACATCTGCACCGCAATGAATTATCGTATCCATCTTAGAACTGATGAACATAAATTCTTCTTCGCTCATCCCAAGATACTCTTCTCCCAGATCGCCAGCTACGGCCTGTATACGCTGTAACCATTCTTCACATATATCATTAAAGTAGCCTGTTAATGTATCTATAATTCTTTGCTGCACATCTTTGGTTGGTCTTACTAAACAATAAATAGTAGCAGATGTATCTCTCAGCAATTCATATAATATGTGTGATCCTAAATAACCAGTAGCTCCTGTTAAAAAAATATTTGAAATCTGGGTTTCTTCCAAAGCATTTGCATACGTAATAGTATCTGGTTCGTGAATCACTTTATATTCACGAAATACTTCTTCTTTCTCTACTTTTACTTCTCGCTCAATTCGAGCTAATCCATATATCGTTCTTTCTTTAAAGAAATCTTGAATGGTTAAATGTGAGAAATCTTCTTTTAACAATGTTAGGACTCGTAATACTTTTAATGAATGTCCACCAATTGTAAAGAAATCATCATGCACTCCAACTTTTGAAATTCCTAATACTTCCGCCCAAGCGTTCGCTATTTGTTTTTCTGCTTTATTAGAAGGTGCAACATATTCTTGTAGACGAACCGGTTCATACTTTTCTTCTAACTGAGCTAACTTCTTAACATCAATCTTTTTATTAGGTGTAAGTGGTAATTCATTAATATAAATTAGTTTAGATGGCACCATATAATCTGGTAATTGCTCTTGTAACTGATAAACTAATTCTGGTATTTCTTTTTTATTTAAAGTTGTATAGAACGCGATTAAATATTGGCTACCTTCCTTACTCTTCTTAGCAAAAACAGCATTTTCTTTTATATTATGATTTTGAGAAATTTTACTTTGGATTTCTCCTAGTTCAATACGATGTCCTCTAATTTTTACTTGATCATCTTTCCGATGTAAAAACTCTATATTTCCATCCTCTAGCAACTTAACGATATCACCCGTTTTATATATATTAACTATAGGATTAAAAGGGTTCGGAATAAAAGCTTCAATTGTTTTATTAGGCTTATTAAAATACCCTTTTGCTAATCCTACTGAATCTATATATAATTCACCAGGTACACCTATTGGACAAAGATTCATATTCTCATCCAAAATCATAACTTGATAATTAGAACATGGTTTACCAATGGGAATACTCGCAACATCCTCATTTAACTGACTAGGTATTTTATAAGTTGTCGTCACTACTGTACATTCTGTCGGTCCGTATACATTATGAATTTCAACATTTGTACCTATTCTTTCTCTCCACAATTTAATAACCTCTACAGGCAACATTTCACCGCCAATCGCAATTCTTTTTAGGGAAGCTAGCTTATATATATCTTCTTCTGCTAAATAAGTTGCTACTTGTCGAACAAAAATTGTTGCTAATGCCAAGATCGAAGTTGCTTTCACTTTATAAATTGCATGTGCAAATGCTTCTACAGACAATCGCTCTTCCTCTAATAATACATACAAGTTTCCTCCGCAGAATAAAGAAGCAAATGACTCCCATACAGAAGCATCGAAACTAAAGGAAGGAAATTGGGCAAATACATCCTCTTCTGTCAATTCATATTGCTTTTGCATCCAAGTGTACAGATTAACAACGCCTCTATGTGCTAACATCGTTCCCTTTGGATTCCCTGTTGAACCAGATGTATAAATCATATAAGCTACATCATCACAATGAATAGACAACTTTACATCTATATCTTCACAAGTTTCACTATCATACATTGAAACTGTTTGAACCCCATCACATGTTATAGGCGTCTCTTTCATCAATATAACTTTCGCTTGGCTATCTTGAATAATGTACTGTATTCTACTTTCCGGATAATCTGGATCAATCGGAACATACGCTGCACCAGCTTTTAATATAGCTACCATACTTACTACTGTGTCTATGCTACGTTTCATAAATATTCCAACATAGTCTCCTAATTGGACGCCGTTTTTAATTAACATATGAGCTATTTGATTACTTTTTTTATTTAGCTCCTCATAAGTTAAAGTACCTTCCCTTGAAGATAAAGCTATACGATTTGGAAATTGAGTAACAGTATTATAGAACATATCGACGATACTTTTCTCAGGATATACTGCTGTCGTATCATTCACTTGATTATAAAGTGCCATCTCGGCCTCTGTAATAACATTAAAATTATTTATATAATTATTAGTATTTTGTGATGTATAGATTAAAACACCTTGTATTTGTTGTACATAACGAGTAATCGTTGTCTCTTTCCAATTAACACTATTAAATATTATTTCTACGCTTTGCATATTTTTACTAAATACAAATTGTAATGTATTCGTGTCTTGTAGCTCATAATATGTTTCACCAATAATAATAGGTGACATTTCATATAATGTATTACCGTTTTGAAACTCTTCTATTTCTTCCTCATTCATTTCTTTAATTTGTTCCAGTTGCTCTTCAATCTGTAAATTCAAACTTTCATAGGAGAGAAAATTAGAAATTTCAATAGTAATCGGAAACAAACTTCCTCTTACATGATAAAGCACGACAATATGTTTTTCTTTAGAAATATGATATAACCACGTTGCAGTCGCTCCTATTAAATCTACAATGTGAGTCAAATTTGGAAATAGTTCAGTTTTTCTTTTTACCCCAAATTCTGTTCCTTGCACATCTTTAGGTATTTTAATACTTCCTTCTACTTTTCCTAAAAATTCTTTTACCATCTCATTATAAGAAATTGCTAATTTCATATTTATGTAAATTCCTCTCTCAAATATAATAAAGGTGTGAAAATTCACACCTTTTTCATCCCTTATTAACGGGCAAATTAGTTCAATTCATAATCAAAGGGGGGATCCCCCTTTGATTAGAATTGATCTTTCTTCTTATTCACTTTTAAACTCACCAATTAGCTCTTGTAATTCCTGAGAAAGCCAACTTAAAGAAGTCGCTAATTCTGCAATATCTTGTACTGATATTTCTTGCTCTTTCATGCTTTCTTCAACATTACTACTGCTGCTGGCATAAGTATTTGCAATATGTGATAATTCATTTACGACTTGAACAATATTCTGGCTATTTTGTAAAATGTCACTCGAATTACCAGAGACAGCTTTTACTTGATCTGTAACAGATTGCGCTGATTTTGAAATTTTTTCAAAGAAATCTCCACTACTTTGAACAAGTGAAATTCCAGTTTCTACTTCTTTTGAACCTTTTTGCATTGAAACTACAGCATCTTCTGTCTCAGCTTGTGTTTCACCAATTAATTTCGCTATATCTTTTGCAGACGCTTCAGTTTGTTCTGCTAATTTTCGTACTTCATCAGCAACAACTGCAAACCCTCTTCCAGCTGCTCCAGCACGTGAAGCCTCAATAGAAGCATTTAAAGCTAATAAATTTGTTTGATTTGAAATACCTGTAATTACAGTTACGATATCACTAATTTCTTTTGACCTTGTTTCTAACGAATAAATGATGGAAGATAAATCCTGTACTGCATTTTGGATTAAACTCATTTGATTAATAATTTGTCCAATCACTTCATTACCTTCAATTGAATGTTGCTCCATACCTTCAGAAGCAACCGCAACTTGTTTTGCAGCCCCAGTTATCTCTTCTACCTTATCTTCCATTCCATGTACAATTCCTAAACATTGTTGTACTGAAGTTTTTTGAGACTGTGCCCCTACTCTTAAACCTTCAATAGAACTTGCAATCTCTTGAACTGCCATACTGTTTTCCTCTGTACTCGCCGACAATTCTTGTGAAGAAGAAGAAACTTGCTCAGCAGTTTGCCTTACTTTATCTATAATCCCTTTAAATTTTTCAATCGTGTTATTGAAATAAACATTAATAATTCCAATATCATCTGGTCTTTCTTTTAATTTAATACTTAAATCACCTTCACCAATTTTACGTAATCCTTCTCGTAAATCTTTTAATGGAGCTAGCGAGTGACGCACGATAAAGAATTGAGTAATAGTCGCAATTGCTAATGAAATAATGATAAAGAGTAAGCCCTGTATCATAAACTTCTCTTTTGTAATAGGAACAATGGAAGCATCTAAGTCAGCCGCAATAATTGCAACAATATTGTTTTCTCCATCTGTAATTGGTTCTAATATTGTCACCCACGAACCTATTTCATCTTCATATACTTCTGTCATTTGGGCCTTTTTCGTATCAATGACCTTATCGTATGCCTTCATCCAATGAGCGGGTTGTTCATAATAATCTCCCGGCTTTATAGGGAATGCATTTGTTAACTCTGTAGTCAAACCAACGAGTTGTAATTCTCGCTTTTCATTCGGCTTTGCTCCTGTAACATACGTTTGTCCAACACTTTTCAATTCTTTTGACACTTCATCTAATTTCTCTGTTAACTTTTCTTTTTTCACTTTTTCGGCTGTAGGATCTTTCGCCATGTCTCTAACTAATTCTACATCCAATTTTTTCAACACTATTTCTCCTGTTTCAATAGACTGTCTTTCAAATAAAGACATCATACTATTTTGAAACATGTTGAAACTTAACGCGCCCATACTTCCAACAAGTGTCAAAATAACTAATACGGTTAATAAGACGTTCTTTTGAAGGAACGATAACTTATGCCAATATTTTTTCATTAATATCCACCTTCCTTAATGATTCTAAACAAAAAAAACAAAATATATGAATATTTTGTTTAAAGATGTTTCTCAATATGTTCGAGAATAAAAAAAAGCCAATGTAAACGCATTGGCCAAGACCAACCCTATCCGTCCGGTAACTGGCTAGCATAGCCTTTCGACCTTAGCTCCTGTAGTTTTGCGTCCTCATGTTTCCATCAGTTTGCCTTTCTCGCTGAACGAGTTGAACGATATGGGAGTTCTATGAGAATCATATATTCTCTATCAAAGGTTACAACATATAAATCAAAATGTCTACTTATTTAGAGATATAAATACAAATTTTTAACGAATTGCTTTTTCGAAATAATTTCAAAAAGTACGTGAATGTTACTTTTTTTGTGTTATATAATAAAAAATGTATAAATAACAAGGATTTCTTCGGGTATTTATTTAATTTTCATTCAAATTAAACTATTCAAATATATCTTAACTAATGAATTTCGGAGGTAGTTTATCATGTTTTGGCTACAATTTCTTACCTTGTTACTCTGTATTTTTATTGGTGCACGCCTAGGCGGAGTTGGTTTAGGAGTAATGGGTGGAGTTGGTATGGCAATACTCGTTTTTGTCTTCCACTTACAACCGACCGCGCCTCCTATCGATGTAATGCTTATGATTTTGGCAGTAATTACAGCCGCTGGTGCTTTGCAAGCCGCTGGAGGAATGGACTACCTTGTTCATCTAGCTGAAAAGGCATTACGAAAAAATCCAAAACGCATTACATTCTTTGCTCCAATTGTTACTTATTTATTTACACTTTGTGCAGGAACTGGTCACGTTGCTTATTCTGTACTTCCTGTTATTGCAGAAGTCTCTCGTGAATCAGGGATTAGACCGGAACGCCCAATGTCGATTGCCGTAATCGCTTCTCAACAAGCAATTACAGCTAGTCCAATTTCAGCTGCCACAGTTGCTCTTTTAGCAATGTTAGCTGACTATAAAATCACTTTATTAGATATTTTAAAAGTGAGTATTCCTTCTACTTTCATTGCTTGTATGTTAGCAGCATTCGTTGCTAGTAAGATGGGAAAAGAATTAAATGAAGACCCTGAATACTTAAAACGATTAAACGAAGGAATGATTCCTAAGCTTGAAGAGAAAAAAGAATTTGTAGGTGTAAAGGGCGCAAAATTATCAGTTATCCTTTTCCTTGTAGGAACCTTCCTTGTTGTACTTCTTGGTTCATTTGAAGCACTTCGTCCAGGATGGATAGTTGATGGGAAGTTAGCTCGTCTTTCCATGCCGAACACAATTGAGATGGTTATGTTAACTATCGCGGCTCTTATTATTATTTTCTGTAAACCAAATGTAGAAAGCATTGTGTCTGGTAACGTCTTTAAAGCAGGTACAACAGCAGTTGTTGCTATTTTCGGTATCGCTTGGATGGGAGATACTTTCTTTAATGGAAACTTAAATATGATTCAAGGATCCATTCAGCATTTAGTAACAAGTGCCCCTTGGCTATTTGCCATCGCACTATTCATTCTATCTATTTTACTGTACAGCCAAGCAGCAACAGTTCGTGCCTTAATGCCACTTGGACTATCTCTTGGCATTCCACCAGCGCTACTGATTGCGATGTTCCCTGCAGTAAATGGATATTTCTTCATTCCAAACTATGGAACAATCGTTGCTGCCATTAACTTTGACCGTACTGGTACAACAGGTATCGGTAAATACGTATTAAATCATAGTTTTATGATTCCGGGCCTAATTGCAACATTTACTTCTATCGGAATTGGAATGCTCTTAATTTCAATTATGTTTTAAAGAAAAAGCACAAACCTTTATTTAAAAAGGTTTGTGCTTTTTTAATCAAATGTTTGTTTAAATTTTGGGGCAGTCTATTTCTCCATGTAGCACTTAAAATACTACACGTCCTTCTCTACAAACTTCTCTTTACTTCTTCAGCTAATTTTCTCGTACTTTCATACGCAGATTCAGCTAAACTAATTGCTGAAATAACTGAAACACCGTCCGCACCCGCTTCTATAACTGCAGCTGTATTTTCAATTGTAATCCCACCAATACCAACGATTGGCACTGTAATTCCTTGTTCTCTAAAATAAGCTAATCCTTTCGTTCCTTGAACCGCTTTCGTATCTTTTTTCGTACTCGTTGGGAAAATAGGTCCAACACCTAAATAATCTGCTCCATTTTCGATTGCAAAGCGTGCTTCTTCAATTGTATGAGCAGATACGCCGATAATTTTATCTCCCATTTTTTCACGAACAGATGTAATCCCTTCATCAGTTTGTCCTACATGAACACCGTCTGCATCTAATTCAATGGCTAATTCTACATCATCATTTACAATGAAAGGAACACTATATTCCTTACAAAGCGTCTGCAATTCTTTTGCAAAGCGCACTCTATCTTCTCCGATTAAAGAACCTTCCCCCTTCTCGCGAAACTGAAAAATTGTCACTCCACCATCTAACGCTTCTTTCAATACAGCTAAAGGATCCCTCGTGCAGTTATTACTTCCCATAATAAAATACACTTGCAATAGCTTAGACATTTTATCTATTTCAATGCGTGCCATTTCTTTCACTCCCTCTTACTCTAACTCCTCAATCTTTCCATACTTCTCAATATCACCAGAAGTAGTATTCGCTAACTGATTTAAAAATTCAATTTGGAAACTACCAGGTCCCTTTTCCACTGTCTTAGCAGCTGCCAGTTCCGAAGCTACACCATAAAACGTTAATGCGGCTACTGCTGCTTTTACATAATCTTTTTCCACTGCTACAAATGCTCCTATTACAGAAGTTAGTAAACAACCTGTTCCCGTAACTTTCGTTAAAATAGGGTGACCATTTCGAATAACAATAGTTCTCTCTCCATCTGTAACAACATCTTCTTTTCCAGTAATGACCGCAACTGTATTTAGTTCATCTGCTGCCTGCCTTGCAATACTTACAACATTGCCATTTCCAGTACCAGCGTCTACCCCTTTAATTTCCCATTTCTCATTAATAACATTTGCTATTTCAGCTGCATTTCCGCGGATAATTGCTAAATCGATTTCAGCCGGAATATGTCTCGCAACTTCTGTTCGATACGAAGTTGCTCCTGCACCAACTGGATCAAATAGTACTGGCACATTGTTCGCATTTGCTGATTTACCCGCGAGTAACATCGCTTCTACTTCTTCAGGACGAAGTGTCCCCATATTTAATACTAACGCTCCAGCAATGCTAGCCATTTCTGCTACTTCTTCTTTTGCATACGCCATTACAGGCGATGCCCCAAGTGCCAACAAACCGTTAGCAGTAAAATTTGTTACAACAACATTTGTAATATTATGAACAAGCGGATTAGATTCTCTCACCAAATCCACTACTTTACTAATTTCTTTCATATTCATCCTTTTCATCTCCTAACTATAATGATGGGAGATACACAAAAAGACACTTTGCGCGTACGCAAAGTGCCTGAACATGTGCTTTTACACTCTCCCTACGCTGGCATTATCCAACAGGTTCAAATGGTCAATGACGGACTAGTAGTCATACTCTCAGTTTGTATCCACAAACTCCCATGTGTTTCTTATTCATCTATTTCAAAGTCTACTCTTATTCTAGTAAAATAACAAGTTCTTTACTTTTCAATACGGAAAACAAAGAGTGCTAGGAAGCTCGTCCTATCACTCTTTTACATTATTATTTTAGACCTTTTGATATTTCTTTAACCGTTTCTGATACAGAGTCAAGTCCGTCAACAACAGCGCCTCTATCTACTACAAAGATATAATCAGGATTTTTCTCAAGAATGTATTCGAATGAAACTTTATTACCATGTGTATCTGCTTTAAGGTCTGCTTCAACGCATACACTTAAAAATCTGAAATTTATATCAATCTTATTTTTATATTTGTAAAACCCTTGTTGTTAATTGAAGCAAGAAGCATACAAACCTTGAGGACAACTGAATCTCAAGAAGATGTATGCTATATTTAACGTATGGAAATTTGAAAGGATGTTTTTAATATGTCAAAAAGCGTTGTAATCGCTGAAAAACCTTCCGTTGCACGAGATATCGCTCGTGTACTGAAGTGTGATAAAAAAGGAAACGGCTATCTTGAGGGTAATAAATATATTGTAACTTGGGCTTTAGGTCATCTCGTTACATTAGCTGATCCAGAAAGCTATGATGTGAAATATAAACAGTGGAATTTAGAAGATTTACCGATGCTACCAGAGCGTTTGAAATTAACAGTGATTAAACAAACTGGTAAACAGTTTAATGCTGTAAAGAGTCAGCTACTTAGAAAAGATGTAAATGAAATTATTGTAGCAACAGACGCTGGACGTGAAGGAGAATTAGTCGCACGCTGGATCATCGATAAAGTTAAGCTAAGCAAACCAATCAAACGTTTATGGATTTCTTCTGTAACCGATAAAGCAATTAAAGATGGTTTTGCAAATTTAAAACCAGGTAAAGCCTATGACAATTTATACGCTTCAGCAGTTGCACGTTCAGAAGCTGACTGGTATATCGGTCTTAACGCAACTCGCGCTTTAACGACTCGCTTTAATGCTCAGTTAAATTGCGGCCGTGTACAAACGCCTACTGTCGCTATGATTGCTAGTCGTGAAGATGAAATTAAGAACTTCAAAGCACAAACTTACTACGGCATCGAAGCTCAAACAATGGAGAAGCTTAAACTTACTTGGCAAGATGCAAATGGCAATAGCCGTAGTTTTAATAAAGAAAAAATTGATGGTATTGTAAAAGGTGTAGATAAACATAATGCTACTGTTGTGGAAATTGACAAAAAACAGAAGAAGTCATTCTCTCCTGGTCTTTACGATTTAACTGAATTACAACGTGATGCAAATAAAAAGTTCGGTTACTCTGCGAAAGAAACATTAAACATTATGCAAAAGTTATATGAACAACATAAAGTGCTAACGTACCCTCGTACAGATTCACGCTACATTTCATCTGATATCGTTGGAACACTTCCAGAACGTTTAAAAGCATGTGGCGTTGGAGAGTACCGTCCTTTAGCACATAAAGTATTACAAAAGCCTATCAAGGCTAATAAATCATTTGTTGATGATAGTAAAGTAAGCGATCATCATGCGATTATTCCAACAGAAGGATACGTTAACTTCTCAGCATTCACAGATAAAGAACGCAAAATTTATGATTTAGTTGTAAAACGTTTCTTAGCTGTTTTATTCCCAGCATTCGAATACGAGCAACTAACATTACGTACCAAAGTTGGTAGTGAAACGTTCATTGCACGCGGAAAAACGATTTTACATGCTGGTTGGAAGGAAGTATACGAAAATCGCTTTGAAGACGATGATGTAACTGATGACGTAAAAGAGCAGATTCTACCTCACATTGAAAAGGGCGATACATTAACTGTAAAGTTACTTATGCAAACATCAGGCCAAACGAAAGCACCTGCACGTTTTAACGAGGCAACTTTACTTTCAGCAATGGAGAATCCTACAAAATATATGGATACGCAAAATAAACAACTTGCTGATACGTTAAAATCGACTGGTGGATTAGGTACTGTAGCAACACGTGCAGATATTATCGACAAACTTTTCAACTCTTTCTTAATTGAAAAACGTGGTAAAGATATTCACATTACATCAAAAGGTCGTCAATTACTTGATTTAGTACCAGAAGAATTAAAATCACCTACACTAACTGGTGAGTGGGAACAAAAACTCGAGGCAATTGCAAAAGGAAAATTAAAGAAAGAAGTATTCATTTCGGAAATGAAGAACTATACGAAAGAAATTGTTTCTGAAATTAAATCGAGTGATAAAAAATATAAACATGACAACATTTCAACGAAGTCTTGTCCAGACTGCGGTAAACCAATGTTAGAAGTAAACGGCAAAAAGGGAAAAATGCTCGTATGCCAAGATCGTGAATGTGGTCATCGTAAAAATGTATCTCGTACAACAAACGCTCGCTGTCCGCAATGTAAGAAGAAACTAGAATTACGTGGTGAAGGTGCAGGTCAAATCTTTGCATGTAAATGTGGCTATCGCGAGAAATTATCAACATTCCAAGAGCGACGTAAAAAAGAATCTGGAAACAAAGCTGATAAACGTGACGTTCAAAAATATATGAAACAACAGAAAAAAGAAGAAGAACCATTAAATAATCCATTCGCAGACGCATTAAAAAAATTAAAATTTGATTAAACAAAAAGGTTCCTACCTCTATCGGTAGGAACCTTTTATTTTAGTGAATGATTTTACTTCCTTTTGCATTCTCGACGAATTTTTCACTTGATTTGTTAATTGGTGTTTTCAGTAATAACGCAGCAACGATCATAACTACTACGAAAGCACTTAACACAAGTAAATCTCGCGTTACGATATCCCAAAGCATTCCGCCTACTGTTTCACGAATTGCACTAATTGCATACGTGAACGGTAAGAACGGATAAATTGCTTGGAAGAACGCTGGTGTCATTTGAATTGGGAATGTTCCGCCCGATCCTGCTACTTGCAGTACAAGTAAAATGATCGCCATCGATTTCCCAACGTTTCCGAAAATAGAAACGAGTGAGTATACGATACAAACAAAGACTCCACCAATAAATAAACTAAATAACACAAACCAGAATTTATCGACTACGTACGTACCGAGTAAGAATATATCTCCCATCGATACGATAAACGCTTGTGAAAGACCTATCGTTAAGAATGTTAATAAACGTCCGAAGTAAATTTCATGGCTCTTATAATTCGCGCCCTCTTCGTGTACTTCTACTGTTAATAATGAAACCATTAATAATGCGCCTACCCATAATGCAAGCACTGTATAGAATGGTGACATCGCTGAACCGTAATTCGGCATCGCAAATAATTTATTCTCTTTTAAATTTACTGGATTCGCAAAGTAATCACTTTGCTTCTCAACATCATTTTTCAATAAGCGTATAATGTCTTTTAAATCCTCTTCAGATTCAAAATCACGAATTTTATTTGCTAAGTCTTTAATCTTTTTCTCAGTCTCCGGCATTTCAGCTTTAATGTCTACTAATTTCTTTTTACCGTCTACTAAGCCTTTTGATGAATCTTCTAGTAATTTTTTAACATCTGGAAGCTTTTTGTCTGCCTCTTTTAAAATTTGAGATGTGTTTTTAGACATACGTTTCGTACGTTCAATTGCTGTGTTAAAGTTTGGAACGATTTCTGAATCATATGTTGCTAAGAAATCGCCTAATTGAGCTGAAGCATTTTTAGTCGCTTCATTAATGCTTTCTACAACCTCTTTTGTAGGCTTCTGTCCATTATTAATTAGTGTAGTTGCTTTATTCGTCGCATCTATACCTTTTTGAACAGAATTTTGTATTTTGTTCAATTTTGCAATTCCGCCATTAAGGTTTTTTCCGCTATTTACATCTGCTAATACCTTATTTGTGCTTTCTAGAACTGGAATCGCATCACCAATTAGATTATTAGTAGCTTGTAGTTGACCATTTAAATCGTTTAAAGCTACTTTTGTACTATCTAATCCATTAACACCTCTATTATTTACGTCTGCTATAACACCTTCTAAATTATTTTTTGCCTTTTCATATTCATTTTTCACACTATCGTATGCTTCATTTGCATCAGCTTTAGCTTGATCGACTGTGCTGACTGCTTTTTTATAATCTGCTACAAACGTTTCATTATAATCTTTTTCCGCTTGATCAATTAATCCATTTGCTGCATCTAATTTTTGATTCGCTACATCTGTTACATCTTTCTTTACTTCTTGTCCTGTACCGATAACATTTACAATATCTTTAATACCCTTGTTTGCATTTTCCATACCGCTTTTTAGCTTAGTTAAGCGATCCACTCGCCCTTGGAAAAAGCTTTGACCAAAATCAGTCGTCGCTGACTTTTGAAGTTCAGTAAATACATTAATAAGATATGCAATACTATCTGTACGCCCTTGAAGATTTTCAGAAACCGCATTAAGGTCTTGTTTTGCCTTTTCTGGATCAAACTGACCATTTTGCAATCCATTCACAACACTTTTTCCGTATGCTGTTCCTGCACGTGCTGAGTTTAAAACGTTATTAACTGTTTGATTAATGTTTCTTGCAATGTTTTTATAACCTTCATCATTCATCTTTGAAAGATCAGGGCGTGCTGGGAACTCCGGTAATCCCTTCATACCAGAAAGGTCTATCCCTGGATTCATTAAAAAGTTCGTAAAAGCATTGGCCTTATCCATTACATCTTTTGCTACAGTTAAATTGTTTCTCATTGTTCCAGGTGCGTTCTTTAAAGTTTCATCATTATTTGCAAAGAATTTATCTAAATTCCCTAACGCTTCTTGCCCATCATTCATAACACTCTCTACAACCGGCAACTCTTTCTGCGCTACTTTCACAACATCTTCTGCTCGAGTTGCATCATCTAACGCCTTATCCATAAGTGTATTCATTTCTGGGAACTGCGCTTCTAACTTAAATACAAGATCTTTTACTTTTTCGATACTTGGTAAGTTTGTTTCTAAATCGATTCCAAGGTCATTGAAAATTTTAAAAATCTCACCGTTTGCTGTTTTAACAAAGTTTTTACTAATTTCTTCTGTAATACCTGATGCACCTTTTGCTGTAATCTTCGGTGCAATCGCGTTTACTTTTTCATTCACATAGTAATCCAGTTCTGGTTTTTTAGGATTTTCATCCAGAACAGTTGCAATTTTTTCAGAGAAGTCTTTTGGAATCGTAATACTTGCATAATAATCCCCACGCTCAACTCCGTAAATTGCTTGTTTTTCATCTACAAATTTCCAGCCAAGATTTTTGTTTTTCTTAAGGGAGTCTACAATCTCTTTCCCGATATTAATATCTTTCCCTCTTAAATTAGAACCTGCATCTTGGTTAGAAACTGCAATGGGAACCTCTTTTGTATTTCCATACGGATCCCAAGAAGCTTTAATGTTAAACCATGCATATAACGATGGTAAAATCATTAATCCTAAAACAATAACAATTGCAGCCCAATGTTTGGCTACATTCCGTAAATCTGTCTTATAAATACGCCAAATTTGTTTCATAGAAGTTATCACCTAATTATATATTTTTCCTTCTTTAGAAAATGATACATGCATTTTGCAATTATATCACTTTCTACATCGTGTATTAACCAAAAACGTACTATTTTTTCCCATTAACTTTCACTTACTTTATTATATAACGAAGTGAGTCAAAGTATGAATACAAAATGACCAAATCGGTTTTACATTCAATAATAACAAATATATATGAAATGTCATAAAAAATACAAGTATTTTCTCTTGGAAATACTTGTATTCCTAAAAAAATCCTCACAGCTTTTATTCACTGTGAGGATTTCTTCTATTATATATCCAATTGCACCTCTACACCGAAATGATCTGAAATTACATTTCTGTTTGTACCATTAAAAACAACTTTTGAAGAATGAACTTTTTTACTTTGGTTACACAATATTAGATCGATTCGCAAATTATGTTTATTTTCATCCCAACCAGCAATCACGCCTTGGACAGTCGTTCCTTCATCCTTCTCTATTGCTAATTCATATGTGTCATACAACCCTTTTTGCATCATATACTCATAACCTTCGCCTTCCAACCGAGCATTGTTATTAAAATCCCCCATTAAGAAGGCGAGCTTATTGCTATCTACACGCTCCATCAAACGATCGACTTGACCTTTGAATGACTCTTCTTCATCATTCCACCAACCGAGATGGCAAGAGTAAAACGTTATATCCTTACCATTATAAGCAATTGTTGTACTTACAATTTTACGCGTTTTCCAATACGTTGTATCCTCGTTTTCTGAAATGAAGAACGTATCTTCTTTTATAATATTATGCTTCGTTATAATCGCTAATCCTTCTTCGTACACGTCATAACCAATATGAGAGAAACCCCAAGTAATATTGTAATCTTTTACATGTAGCGCTTTTAACTCTTCTAATAGTAAAAGTCCAAAATTATCTTCTTTCTTGTTACCGCATACATTTTCAGCTTGTATGGACTGACTTACTTCTTGCAATGCGATGACATCGTACTCTTCTTCTTGAATTACTTTAGCAAGGTATTGTATCTTTTCTATTTGATTCTCTTCTTGCCAAGAATGACAGTTTAAAGTTAGCAATTTCATATTATTACGCACCTAACATATCTTGAATGTCTGACTTTAATACGTCAGCTTTCGGACCATATACCGCTTGTACACCTTTATCTTTTACAATAAGCCCTAAAGCACCATTTTGTTTCCACTGTGCTTCTGGTGCAACAACATCTAAATCTTTTACTGTTACACGTAAGCGTGTCATACAAGCATCTACGTCAGCAATATTTTCTTTTCCACCTAATAAATCGATAACTTTTGTTGCTAATGAACCGTCTTGTACATTTCCTGTTCCTTCTGATGCCTCATCTTCATTATCAATATAGTTACCTGCACGCCCTGGTGTTGGTAAGTTGAATTTTTTAATTAAGAAATTAAATAGTGTAAAGTTAAGACCGAAGAACAATAATGAAACAATAACAAAGTTGATTAAGTCTCTTGTTAAACCTGCGTTAACCATCATTGGTGTACGAGTAATTAACTCAATAAATCCAAATGCGTGAACACGTAAGTTAATTAAATCAGCTAGCGCGAATGCAAGTCCTGTTGTAATAGCATATACAACATATAATACTGGAGCAATAAACATGAACATGAATTCAATTGGTTCTGTTACACCTGTTAAGAATACTGCTAATGCTGCTGATAAAAACATTGGTTTATATTTTGCACGCTTTTCTTTATCAACGTTACGGAACATCGCAAATGCAATACCCATTAACGCTGCTGTTGAGCCGATAACTTGTCCAGCTTTGAAACGAGCTGGTACAACGTTATTTAATAAATCGTTATATGCCTTCGTATCTCCATTTGCTAATAAATTATTTAAATCTGTAATCCATGCAAGCCATAATGGATCTTGTCCTGCTACAACTTGTCCAACTTTTGAACCAGTTAGCATCGTATATGTTCCGCCTAGCTCTGTATAGTTCATCGGAATCGTTAACATATGGTGTAAACCAAATGGTAATAATAAACGCTCTAACGTTCCATATACAAACGGTGCAACAACTGGTGCACTATCTTTTGAAGCTGCAATCCAGCGACCAAATTCATTTAACCCACTTTGGATGAATGGCCATAGAAGTGATAATACAATCGCAGTAACTGTAGACCAAAGAATTACAACGAATGGTACAAATCGTTTTCCATTAAAGAATGCTAATGCCTGTGGCAGTTTATTATAGTTATAATATTTGTTATATAGATTAGCTCCTAAGAAACCTGTGATAATCCCCACGAAAACTCCCATGTTTAATGCTGGTGCACCAAGTACAGAAGTAAAGTAATCTTTTACAAGTAAATCTCCTGCTATTACTGAAGAAACTGTCGCTTTTGAATCCGCTAACATTTGAGCGTTTACTCCAAATATAGCTCCTGTAATTCGGTTTGTTAAGACGAATGCTAATAGCGCTGCAAATGCACCACCTGCACGATCCTTCGCCCAAGATCCCCCAATTGCTACTGCGAATAAGATGTGTAGATTTGTAATGATTGCCCAACCGATGTCTTCCATTACGCGAGCGATTGTATGAACTGCGTTAACATCCCCAGCAGACATCCCAATTAACTTACCGATGGAAATCATTAAACCAGCTGCTGGCATTACAGCTACAACAACTAATAAAGCTTTCCCGAACTTTTGCCAAAAATCAAAAGACGTAATTTTCATCTGTTCTTCCTCCCCTTTATTTATAAAAACATAATGATTTAAATTATAATTTCTGTCCCTTTCATGAAAACGATTCCTTATATCACTTTTCTCTCTTTACGCAACCGTTTTCATAAATCTATTTTAATAAAAGCGTTTTCACATTGCAATAGAAATTTATTTTTTTTCATAAAAAAAGATGCTCAAAGAGCATCCTTTTTTATTACGAAATGCGATAAACCCTTGTTTCATAAGGTTTTAAAGCAATTGTTGTTACTTCTTCATGTTCCGCAACTTCATAGTTATTTAAAAGCAAACGTTTGCGTTCTAGTGCAAATGAACCCTCATTATACACAGCTTCCTCTTTTGAGATATTACTAATTACAATGACTTTTTCATCCTGTAACGTACGTGTATATGCATAAATTTGTGGGTCGTCTTCTAAAAGTAAATCGTACGTACCATAGTTCAGTACATCGTGCTCTTTTTTCAGGGCAATCATTTTCTTATAGAAATTGAAAATAGACTTTTCTTCATTTTTTTGCTTTTCAACATTAATTTCTTTGTAATTTGGATTCATGCTAAACCAAGGTGTACTTGTTGTGAAACCAGCATTCACCTCATCATTCCACTGCATAGGTGTACGTGAATTATCGCGGCAAGAAGCCCATATAATCTCCATCATATCTTGATGTGGTACGCCCTCTGCAATTTTCTCGCGATATAAATTTTTAATTGCTACATCATCGTAATCTTCAATATTTGGTAACTGAACATTTGTCATACCAATTTCTTGTCCTTGATAAATAAACGGTGTACCGTGCATAAAGAAATACATCGCTCCTAGAGCTGTTGCACTTTCACGCCAATATTTTTTATCATCTCCCCACGTTGAAACGATACGTGGTTTATCGTGATTCTCAATATATAAAGCGTTCCATCCTTTATTTTCTAATCCTTTTTGCCATTTCGTTAATACTTTTTTCAATCCTACAACATCAAGGTCTTTCTTCTTCTCTGCATCCCATAAACTTAAATGTTCAAACTGGAATACCATATTGAACTTACCTTGCTCTTCTCCAACCCAAAGCTCAGCATCTTCAACCTTAACGCCATTTGCTTCACCAACAGTCATAATATCGTACTTAGAGAATGTATTTTCTTTTAGCTCTTCTAATAAAGGTTGAATACCTTTCACATTCATATGTTTATCAAAAGATGGCACATATTTTAACTCTTTTGGATTGGGCATATCCTTGAGGCCTTCTTCTTTTTTAATATGACTGATCGCATCAACACGGAAACCATCAATACCTTTATCAAGCCACCAATTAACCGTATCATATAGTACTTCGCGAACTTC
This sequence comes from Bacillus sp. ok061, assembly GCF_900108285.1. NCBI lineage: Bacteria > Bacillati > Bacillota > Bacilli > Caryophanales > Bacillaceae > Bacillus > Bacillus sp. ok061. Next base: position 79,678 of record NZ_FNUW01000013.1, read on the forward strand.
TTTATTCTCCCAGTTTAAATCTGGTTGTTTACGTGAGAATAAATGTAAATAATATTGTTCTGTTTCTTCATCATATTCCCATGCCGAACCATTAAAAATACTTTCCCAATTGTTTGGCTCCGCACCATCTTTACCATCATGCCAAATATACCAATCACGCTTCGGATTATCTTTAGATGAACGTGATTCAATAAACCATGGATGTTCATCACTCGTATGATTAATAACTAAATCAATAATAAGCTTCATATCACGCTTATGAACTTCATCTAGTAAAGCATCAAAGTCTGCCATTGTACCAAACTCATCCATAATATCTTGATAATCACTAATATCATAACCATTATCATCATTAGGTGACTTATACATTGGACAAATCCAAATTACATCTATACCTAAATCTTTTAAATAATCCAGTTTTGCAATAATACCTTGTAAATCTCCAATACCATCACCATTTGAATCCATAAAGCTTCGTGGATAAATTTGATAAGCAACTGCTTCTTTCCACCATGTCTTATTCATAGTCCTTCTCTCCTTTTGCATCCCATCGGAATTTTATGCAAACGTTTTCGTAACACTATCATAACAAAATATGAACAGTTTGCAACTGTTTTCATTGAACTCTATGTAGATTCTTTATTCTTATGCTTTATTTATTTCTCACAAAGGTAAATCTCATTCTTCACCTCTCCTTGTCCACGCGTATTACAGACATTTTTCATATATTAATAAAAATCTCTGATTATTTTAGAAAGGAGTAATAAATTGAAGCAAACAAAATTAACAGGTCGTATCGTTGTTCCCGCAGATTCTGACTACGACGTAGCCCGAATGAATTTAAATTTAAGTATTCCAAAACTCCCTTGTATTATTGTTTTTTGTCAAAATAACAAGGATGTCTGTAACGCCTTAAAATGGGCACGTGAACGTCATATACCATTTCGGTTAAGAAGTGGACGTCATAGCTATGAAAATTTTTCTCTTTTAAATAGAGGACTTATTATTGATGTGAGTGAAATGCATCGCATTACTGTTAATACAGAGAAATTAACAGCAACAATTGAGGCTGGTGCAAATCTTGGCACTGTTTATAAAGAACTTTGGAATTACGGTGTTACAATTCCTGCTGGTACAAGTGCAAGCGTTGGCATTGTTGGATTAACACTTGGTGGTGGCATCGGTATGCTTTCGCGCTTATTGGGATTAACATGTGATCAATTAATGGAAGTGGAAATGGTACAAGCGTGCGGAAAATTTGGTGCAAAACTCATTCGTGCAAACGAACAAGAAAATTCTAACCTTTTTTGGGCGTGCCGTGGTGGCGGTGGTGGAAACTTCGGAATTGTTACTTTCTTAACTTTTCGAGTCCACCCTATAAAAAATGTATCAATTTTCTCAATCACATGGGAATGGGAAGACTTTATTGATGCATTTCAAGCGTGGCAAAACTGGGCACCTCATGTAGATGAACGTCTCACTTCATCGATCGAATTATTCGCCAAACAACGAAATAAAATCGAAGCACAAGGCGAGTTTGTCGGTTCTCCCTCTGAACTCTATTCCCTATTATCCCCTCTTCTTGAAACTGGTAGCCCCTCTCTCTTTATAGAAGAAGTTCCTTATATAAAGGCTGTTGAATTTTTTAATGGCGGTAACATCCCTGAAAATTTCAAGCGCTCTGGTTCCTATGTCTATAAACCTATTCCCCTTAAAGGCATTCAAATCATGCAATACTTTCTTTCTCATGCCCCAAATAAAGATGCTAGTATTTGGCATCAATCGCTCATAGGTGCTGTTGAAAATATTTCGCCGAATGAAACGGCTTATTTTCATCGTAAAGCAATTATTGCTCAAGAATACATTACCTCTTGGAAATGCGATGATGAAGAAAATCGAAATATACGCTGGGTTAAAGATTTACGAGAAAGCTTAGATCCTTATACACTAGGTGACTATGTGAACTGGCCCGATATCGACATTAAAAATTGGGAAACTAGTTATTATGGCTCTAACTTTCACAGATTGCGTAAAGTAAAAACCATGTATGATCCTTGTAATGTTTTTCATTTTCAACAAAGTATTCCTCCTTTTCATACGTGAAAAAAGGGGATAACATAAAAAAAATCACCCAATATACAGTTACCTCGCAGTATGTTGGATGATTCAAGTTGATTTTCTATATCGTTTCAAATCCTTGCTCCTACTCTTAAACTTTTACTTACAGATTAATTGTATTTCGTATCATTTTCATGCAATGAATGTAATTTAATATTTGGTACTTTATCTTTTTCAATACCTCTATTATAAGAAACAGGAACTTGAAATTCGAATTGCTTTGTCTCATGTTTTTGTAAATAGACTGGTTTCGGTACTGGATAGCTTTTTGAATTCTCGTTTGCATTATCATATAAAACAACTTTTAATGCTTGTGAATGATTACGATAATTTTTTAAAGTAACAATGCACTTCGGTTGGATATTCTCTCCATTTTTCTCCATTCTACACTGGCTATCTTCTTTTTTATATTCTATTGCTTCTACCTCTGTTTTTCCTGCGTAGTACCATGTTTTATTCAATGTCTGGAGGATTGTATTTAAAATAAACGGCATCATTAAAATCAAAATACTAATGCCTACTACTTTTATCTTATTCATTTTTCTAAATGTACTAGACTCCTTTTTTCCTAGCCATTTTAAAAATAATATAAATGCAATTACATGTAGTATGAAAGAAACAATCCATATATTTGAGACTTTATAATCCATATAAACATACGTATGTATCGGAATCTTATAGACATTGAATAGTTTTTCCCCAATTAATTCATTATCATTTGGAATTTTTAATAATAACAAAACCCCTATACTGTAACAAATAGCTACTAATCGATCATACTCAATACGAATCATTCTTTCTCCCCTTCACTTTGTTTTTTATTATCGATTTTAGCTATTATTACCATACTATACAATCTTTTTATAGAGGATAACGTAAAAAAGTTCCTTATAAATATATAAAGAACCTTATTAATATACATTATGAATTAAAAAATCAATATACAATATTCACATAGAGATTTCTTCAAAATATGTTGGATCATGTATTGTAATTTTTTTATCTAAAATTGTAACAATGCTATTATTTTTTAATTGTTTTAATACGCTGCTAACTGTCTCTCGAGATGTTCCAGATATTTTGGATATTTCAATTGTTGTAAGTGGACATGAAATTACAATCTTTTCCCCACTCTGTTCTCCTAAATCCTGCATTAAATAATTTAACGTTTGGATAACCCGATCTTGTGCATTAGGAATTGTAATATTTTGCACTCGATTTTCGTTCAATTTTAATATAGATGATAATTGCTGAACAACGTACATCAATTGCGTTCTGCTGGATTTTACCATATCTTCAAAGATTACCGTTGGAATATAATATACTTCCACATCCGTCATTGCTTCTGCTGTATAGTTATATCCTCTGTCTGTAAACATACCACCATAAGGAAAAATAGAATACCGCTTTACATAGTCATCGTATAATAAGTTCCCATTTTGATTAACCCGCTCTAACTTTACAAACCCCTCTAACATGAAGTAAATTCTTTCCCTTAAATCTCCTTCTAAAAATAAAAATTGACCTTTTTTATAAGTTCGCCAATAAACAAACTCTGTTAAGCCTTTCAATTTTTTTTCTGTTAAATGAGCAAATAATTCGAACTGCTTTAAGTCTTTCACTACGTTCCGTCTATTCATAAAATTCCCTCTCTCTTGCTGTATGTTGGAGCGAAAAATCAAGAAAGCGTATTCAATTTGAATTTTATCATAATTAACTTATATATTCAGATTTCATCATGAAAACTTTATGAACAATGAGTACAAAAAATATTAATAAATAAAAAGAATGAAGTTATTAACCTCATTCTTTTTTTACTACTAAGTAGCGTACATAATAATTTAAACATACATGCATATATTCTGTTTTGAAATAATAGTACCAGCTTTTTCTTCTAGTGCTTCATATACTTTTTCTAAAGACGTAATAATTGTTTTTCTTTTTGGATTTGTATTAACAAAATTAATAGCAGCTTCAATTTTTGGAAGCATGCTTCCCGCAGCAAATTGTTGTTCTTCAATATATTCTTCTAATTGATTCACTGTGACATGCTCTAATTTTTTTTGATTCGGTTGATTATAATTTACATACACATGATCAACTGCAGTTAAAATAACGAGCGTATCGGCATCTACTAATTCTGCTAATTTCTGCGCAGCGAAATCTTTATCGATAACCGCTTCAGTTCCTTTTAACCCTTCTTCGGAATCAATTACTGGAATTCCACCTCCGCCAACAGCTATCACTATGTTTCCATCTTCGACCAAAGAATTAATCACTTTATGTTCATGAATACTTACAGGCTTCGGTGATGGAACAACACGTCTCCACCCTCTACCAGCATCTTCTTTAAACACTGCTTTTGTTTCATCCATTAATCTTCTGGCCTCTTCTTCTGTATAAAAAAGACCAATTGGTTTAGTTGGATTTTTAAATGCCTCATCTTTTTTATCCACAACAACGCGTGTTATAACCGTTGCTACATCTTTGTTTATATTCCGTTTTTTCAATGCCTTTTCAATCGCATTTTCCATCCAATATCCAATCATCCCTTGGCTCATTGCCCCACAAGTATCTAATGGCATTGCAGGTGTCTTTTCCGTTTCTGCAGCTTTTTGCTGTAATAAAATATTCCCCACTTGTGGGCCATTTCCATGCGCAATTACTATATCCACATCATTTTCCATTATTTTCACAAGTTGTTCCGCCGTTTTTTCCAACGCTTCTTGCTGCGCTCCCGCAGTAGCTTCTCCAGACTGTATCGCATTTCCCCCTAGTGCAACTACAATTTTTCTTCGTGCCATATTTCAGCCCTCCAGTTGATTTCGCTTTCACAGCGCTTTATAAAGTAATACTGCCTGTAATTAATCCATAAATCGCAAAGAATGCTAAGGCACCAATTGCTACGGATGATGCTAATTCCACTCGAGTAAATATTTGCTTCGAACTCTTTTGCTTTTGAACATTGTAAAAAATAAAAATACCTGGCGCATATAAAGTCATTGTTAGTAATAAATACTCTAAACCAGCTGCATAAACTAACCACACACCATAAATACTTGCTATCAAACCAATTATTATATTTTTATTTCGATCTACTTCTTCAGATTTTAAGCTATGCTTCAGTTGATAAAATGCTGAAAAAGCATATGGGATTAAAATGGCTGAAGATGCTAAAGAGAATGCAAAGTTATACGCCTGATCAGAAACGACGAATGTTAACAAGAATATTTGAATTAAACCATTTGTTATCCATAATGAATTTACTGGAGCCTTATTTTTATTTTCTTTTGCGAACCATTTTGGAAATACTCCATCTTTAGCCGCTAAATATGGAATTTCAGAAGCGAGCAAAGTCCAACCTAACCAAGCACCTAATACAGAGATGACCAAACCTAAATTTATAAAGATAGCACCCCATTTTCCAACAACACTTTCAAATAAATAAGCCATAGCTGGATTCTTCAAACCAGCAATATCTGCTTGCTGCATAAGTCCAAGAGACAATAATGTGATTAAAATGTAAATAATGAGTGTACCAATTAAGCCAATAACCGTTGCTTTCCCTACATCACTTCTATTTTTTGCTCGACTGGATAAAACAACAGCCCCTTCTACACCAATAAATACCCATAGAGTTACAAGCATTGTACTTTTAACTTGGCTGCCAACTGCTCCCCATGAAAAAGAACCAGTTTGCCCCCAAAATCCATCTAAGAACGTATCAATATGAAACGCGAAGATTCCTATGACAATAAATACAAATACAGGTACTAATTTTGCGATTGTAGTTACTAAATTCACAAGTGCTGCTGATTGAACTCCACGTAAAATTAACATGTGAACACACCACAATAATACGCTTGCACCAATAATGGATTCTACATTTTGACCGCCTTCAAAGATCGGGAAGAAATATCCTAATGAAGAAAATAATAATGTACCGTAAGCTACATTCCCAAGCCAAGCAGATAGCCAGTATCCCCACGCACTATTAAATCCCATAAAATTACCAAATCCTGCTTTTGCATAGCTAAAAATACCACCATCTAAATCTGGCCGTCTTACAGTTAGATTTTGAAAAGATAATCCAAGTGCAATCATCCCAATTCCTGTTATAACCCAGCCAATAATAATGGCTCCAGCACCAGCACCTTTTGCCATATCACTCGCTAAATTAAAGGCTCCACCGCCAATCATAGACCCAACTACAAGAGCCGTTAGTGTAAACAACCCTAATTTCTTATCTTCACCCATTCCACTCACCTCTCTTTAATTGCAATAACAATACAAAAGCAATAGTGAATGATAGTGTCTAAAGGAGGAGAAAGAAGAAAGGAAGACTCCCTTTCTTCTTTACTCCATGTTTCCTAAAGTAGCTGCCATAACCGCTTTAATTGTATGCATTCTATTTTCAGCTTGATCAAATACTTTTGAATGTTTACTGCGGAATACTTCGTCAGTTACCTCCATTTCTTTCAATCCATATTTCTCATAAACTTCTTCGCCATACATCGTTTCAACATCATGAAATGCAGGTAAACAATGTAAGAAAATCACGTTTTCATTCCCTGTTTCTTTAATCATTTTCATATTTACTTGATAAGGTTTCAATAACTCGACACGTTCAGCAAATTTTTCTTCTTCCCCCATAGACACCCATACATCTGTATAAATTACATCTGCACTCGCAACAGCTTCTTCCACATTACTTGTTATCATTACCTGTTCATTATATTTTTTTGCTAAATCAATTACTTCTTGTGCAGGCCATAAAGATTCCGGTGTACAAATACGTACATCCATTCCAATGATTGCTCCACCAACTAGTAAGCTATTAGCAACATTATTTCGTCCATCTCCAACGTAAACGAGCTTCACATTTTTTAATTTCCCTACATGTTCTCTAATTGTTAATAAATCTGCTAGTGTTTGTGTTGGATGCCACATGTCTGTTAATCCATTCCAAACTGGCACACCAGAATTTTGTGCTAAAGATTCTACAGTTTCATGACTAAATCCACGAAACTCAATTCCGTCAAACATACGCCCTAACACTTTCGCGGTATCCTCTACGGATTCTTTTTTCCCAAGCTGAATATCACCTTTCCCTAAATATTCAGGATTCGCCCCTAAATCTGTACATGCTACTGTAAATGCACAGCGCGTACGAGTGGAGGTTTTTTCAAATAAGAGCGCTACATTCTTATCTTCTAAATAATGATGCGGGATACCATTTTTCTTTTTCTCTTTTAATTCTGCTGCCAAATCTAGAAAATATAACAATTCTTCTTGTGTAAAATCTTTTTCTGCTAGAAAGCTTCTTCCTTTTAAATTTGGTCTAGTCATTAACATACTTCATCCCTACTTTCTCCATTATTTATACTAAATATCTTTACGAACAATTGGCATACTCATGCAACGTGGACCCCCACGCCCACGAGATAATTCCGAACTTAGCACCTCAATCACTTCTATACCGTGTTCCCGTAATAACGTATTGGATACATAGTTGCGATCATATGTAACAACTACACCTGGCGCGATTGCTAATGTGTTCGAGCCATCATTCCATTGTTCACGAGCAGAAGCAATTACATCTCCTCCTCCACATGGAATAAGAACTAATTCACTTAAGCCTAATACCTCTTTTAACGCTTCCATTAAAGAATTACGATGTGTAATTTTAAGAGTTTCCTCATCTGTTCCTTTTTCTAAAATATAAATATTCATATTCCCTTTTGGCCCTTGAATGGCTGGGTGAATTGTAAACTTGTCATAATCAACCATTGTAAATACTGTATCTAAATGCATAAATGCTCGGCATTTTGGAATTTCTATTGCTAACACTTTCTTAATTTTATTTTGTCGGCTAAAGAGATTTTTAGCTAAACGTTCAATTGCTTTAGCTGAAGTACGAGCAGATACTCCAATCGCAATTGTTTCTTCATTTAAAATTAGCTCGTCGCCACCTTCAATTGGAAATTTATAATCACGATCTAACCAGATTGGTACATTATGTTTTACAAATCTTGGATGATATTTAATGATGTACTCCATGAATAATGATTCACGTCTACGCGCTGGTTCTCTCATCTTATTTATCGTTAAACCATCGCCCACGCTAGCTGCTGGATCACGAGTAAAATATAAATTAGGCATTGGATCTAAGTAAAACGGATAGTGATCTTCCATTAATTCATATAAATGTGTCTTCTTACTTGTTTCAATTTCGTTTTTCCGTACACCGCCCATAATTTTTTGAATTAATTCTTCATTTGAAAAGGAGAGTAAATATTCTTTTAAAGTTTGATGTGCAACATTTACGTCGGCCTGTCCTTCTTTTAAAATACGATCAACAAATTCTTCTCGAAGTTTTTTATCTACTAACGCCTCAGCAGCTAGTTTTTCTAAATATAGAACTTCAACACCCCGATTGCGTAACGTTTGTGCAAAATAATCATGCTCTTTTTGAATAATTGGCAAGTATGGAATATCGTCAAATAATAATTGCTGCAAATAATCTGGCGTCAAGTTTTCCACTTCTTTACCCGGTCGTTTTAATAAAACCGTTTGTAATTCCCCAATTTCTGAAGTAACATGTATCGGATGTTTCATTTGTTGTACCTCCTTTTAAATATGTTTGATGTCTTACAAGTACATAATAAATGCTCTGCACTTTCATCTTTGTGAAAGCATCCACATTATCATTGTGAAATATTAAACAAGTAATTTTTTTAAAATCATACGAATATGTATTTTTATAACAAACTATCTCGCTTTCTCAATAAAAAATACATATATTACGCATATATGTTGAATATTTAACTTCCGTATTTAAACAAAAATCCTGTTTTTAATTTTATTAAAAACAGGATTTTTGTATCTAAATAATCAAATTTAATCTTTCTTCTATAATCTCCCTATCTGATTTCGACTGTGAAATTATAAGGCATGTATCATTTCCACATATACATCCTATTTTTTCTTTCCAATCTAACTCATCAAATAAAACACCAATAACATGTGCATTACCAGGTAATGTTTTAATAACCATTAATTGATCTACACAATCAATTTTTACAACAACCTCTCGTAATTTTTTCTTTAACTTTATATCAGTTTGTAAATGCTCTTCTGTGAAAACTTTATATATCATTAATCCTTCTTGAGAAGGTACCTTCGTTAAGTTTAACTCACGAATATCGCGAGAAACCGTAGCTTGTGTTACTAATACATCTTTTTTTGCTAACAATTCTACTAATCTTTCTTGCTTATCTATTTCATACTCCTTTACAAATTGTTTAATTAACCGTTGTCTTTTTTCTTTTTTCATAAAAGACACCCCTTTTAATATTATAGCTCGCTATAATTTTCATCCGAAAGGGACAGAAAAGAATGTTGCGGAAACGTTCATAGTTTAACTGTAAATATTAAATCAAGCTAAATAAAAAAGAGAAGAACAGCATTCTGTTCTTCCTTTTACATTGAAAATCGTTCAATTGTTTGTTTCAAATCAGTTGCTTGCTTCTCTAAATCCTTTAATAATTGATCGATTACTACCATATTTTTAGACTGTTGTAGCGTCACACGCGCCACTTCTTGCGAACCGGCTGACGTTTCTTCAGCAATTGCTGCTACAGCTTTTGTTTGTGCTCCTGTTTGATGAATGTGGCTCACTTGTTCATTCATATAACTACTGATTTGCTGAGTTGCATCGGCTACTTCCATAACACTTGATGACATTTCTTTTAAAATTAATTCCGTAGCTTCCCCACGTTTCGCCTCTTCTTTAGCTATTTTCACTTGTTCTGTCATTTTCATTGCAACTTGTTGTACTTCATCTTGCATATTTCGTAATAACTGCGATATGTTTCTTGCAGAATGATCGCTTTCATCAGCAAGTTTCCGTACTTCTTCCGCAACAACCGCAAAGCCTCTCCCATGCTCTCCTGCGCGAGCTGCCTCAATAGAAGCATTTAGTGCTAATAAATTCGTTTGGCTAGCAATCGCACTCACAACAGACACAATATGTTCTACTTGTTTCATTCGTTCTTCTAACTTCTGTACATTTTGCATTGAATCTTCATTTTCTTTTGCCAATGTTTGAATACCTTGAATTAAAGACGTAAAGACACGAGTACTATGCCCTAAAGCTTGAACCATTTCTGAAGACAACGTATCAGACTGCTTCGCTTTTTCTTCTACTTTACTTGCAATAGACGTCGTTGTATCAACAGCAGAAACAATTGCTTGAATTGATGCCGCTGATTGCTCAGCGCCTGAAGAAATCTCTGCAAGTGTCTCAGATACACCTTGCGCTTGTCTCGTTGCTTCGCCTGTTTGTTTTCTAATCTGCTGTACTTGATTATTTGTATACGAAAATGTTGTATCAATATTTTTTACCATGCCCCTTAAGTTTCCTAACATCATATTAAATGCAACACTTAAAGATTTAATTTCATCATCTGTCTTCGGTAATGGAACATCTTCACGAATATCACCCTCAGCTGCTTTTCTTGCCGCTTCCTCTAACTTGCGAAGTGGTTTAATTAAAAATACGGCTGCTCCATATGCTAAAATTCCAGACCATACTACCCCTAATAACATAACGATAATATTATATACAGTTTGACTTACATAACTTTGAAAATAATCGTATATCACGTAAATAAAAAATATACTTGTTGAATATGTAATGAAAGCTAAAACTGTAGTGAATAGCATAAGTTGTGTACGTAATCCAAAAGAAAATGTTTTCCTTTCTTTTTCCATCTTCCCTTTCCCCCTTTTTATAAGCAATATAAATACTACCTATATATTATTATCCATATTTTCATTATAGAAGGATATAGAGATTTTAAAAAATATTATTTCTTTGAATATCAAATTGCATGAAAAAAATAAAGGATTCTGACAATTTATGACTAATAACAGAAATAAGGGGCAACATTTGTAAAATATATTTTTAACTGGGGGTTTTGTATGATTCAGGTTCGAAATCTAGTAAAGTCATTCGGTTCACTTGATGTGTTAAAAGGAATTGATTTAGAAGTAAAAGAAAAAGAAGTTGTTGTTTTAATTGGTGCCAGTGGTTCTGGTAAAAGTACATTACTTCGCTGTCTTAACTTTTTAGAAATGTACGATGAAGGTGAAATCCACTTACAAGGTGAGCGAATTGATCCAAAGCATTCAAATTTAAATAAAGTCCGTGAAAATGTCGGTATGGTTTTTCAGCACTTTAACCTCTTTCCTCATATGACCTCACTAGAAAACATCATAGAAGCACCTATTCACGTAAAAAAATTAGAGAAAGCAAATGCAAAGGATATTGGAAATCAACTTCTCCAAAAAGTCGGCCTTCAAGATAAAGCGGATGTAACTCCTCATCTTCTTTCAGGTGGTCAAAAACAGCGCATTGCCATTGCACGAGCTCTTGCAATGAGCCCTAAGATTATGCTATTTGATGAGCCTACCTCAGCTTTAGACCCTGAACTTGTTGGAGAAGTATTGCAAGTTATGAAAGAACTTGCTGAAGAAGGGATGACAATGGTTATTGTTACTCATGAAATGAATTTCGCAAAAGATGTAGCTGATCGCGTCATCTTTATGGACGATGGAAAGATTGTAGAAGATGCTCCGCCAGCACAATTCTTTTCAGCTCCATCACATGAACGAGCAAAACAATTTTTACGCAACGTTTTATAATGTAACTTCTGTTTCAAACGAAAAGGAATACATTCATACGGTGCACAACTAATCATCCAAATAAAATATTTCAATAACATACTGAAAACCATCCGTATGATCAATATATAGGAGGGGTTTTATGAAAAGAAAACTATTAACCATTGTTGCGAGCATTACACTATGTACATCCTTCATACTAGGAGCTTGTAGCAAAGAAAGCTCTACTACTTCATCAAATGGTGAAAAAGAATTTCGCTATGCGATGAGTGGATTATACAAACCTTTTAACTATAAAGAAAATGACGGCAAACTTGTCGGCTTTGATGTAGAAATCGGCGAAGCTCTTGCTAAAAAGATGAAAATGAAGGCTACGCCAGTTACAAACCCATGGGAAACGCTAATTCAAGGTCTTCAAGCGAAGAAATATGATGTAATACTGGGTAGTATGGCAATTACAGAGGAGCGCTTAAAAGCTGTTAGTTTCTCAAATCCATACTATCGTTCTGGCGCCCAAATTTTTGTGGCTAAAAAGAATACCGCTATCTCTTCTCCAGAAGATTTAAAAGGTAAGAAAATTGGTGTTGTAAAAGCTAGTACCTTTAAAAATCTTGTTGCAAAATATACAGATCAAATCACAGAATATGACAGTGATATTACTGCTCTTATGGATTTAGAGCCTGGGCGTGTTGATGCAGTAATTACGGATCAAATGGTTGGTCTACGTATGATAAAAGAAGGAAAATCGAATATAAAAGAAGCCGGAAAACCATTAAATCTTGATGAAATGGGAATTGCTATTCGCAAAGATGATAAAGAAATGGTTGAGAAAGTAAATAAAGCGTTAGATGAAATCATTAAAGATGGTACGTATGAAAAGATCAGTAAAAAATGGTTCGGGCGTAATATTCTTGGTGAAGAGGAAAAAACGAAGTAAGTTAGCCATTCAAAAGATTCATAAACAGTGCCCCACTGATTAAGTGTTCATTTTATGTGGGGCATTTCATTCTCTACTAAAATCTATACAATATGAGGTGAAACGCATGTTTGAAATTTTTATCTCTTCCTATCCCACACTCTTAAAAGCTACTATTGTCACATTACAATTAACATTAACTTCCCTAGTACTCGGTTCATTAATTGGATTATTATTCGCTTTCTTTCGAATCTCTAACAATAAAGTTTTAAATAGTATCGCTCATGTCTACATTGCTATTATTCGTGGTACACCTTTAATTGTTCAAATTGCCATTCTCTATTTTGGAATTACATCCGTTGTTGTTTTCACTCCTTTTTGGGCAGGAGCAATCGCTTTAGCAATTCATAACGGTGCATATATTACGGAAATTTTCCGGGGATCCATTCAATCCGTTGACCGGGGACAATTAGAAGCAGCTCGCTCTTTAGGCATGCCTTATCCTTTAGCTATGCGACGAATTATATTACCACAAGCATTTCGTCTGTCTCTTCCTCCTCTAGGAAACCAATTTATTATCGGATTAAAAGATTCTTCACTTGTTGCTTATGTAGGAATGTCCGAATTATGGGGATCGGGTTTATCAATTGCAGCAGGTAACTTCCAACAATTAGATACTTACATAATCGTTGGTGCATACTATCTCGTACTTGTTCTTCTATTTACTTATTTTGTTAATCTTTTAGAAAAACGATTACAACGAAAAGAAACTAACTCCTTCCAAGTCCATAAAAAGAACAAAAAGGATGTTTCTTTATAAGAAAAAGCAAGCCTGAGATGGCTTGCTTTTTCACTGCAAAAGTATATTAATTTTTACTGATTTATTTTTTTAATACTCTCTTTTTCTTCTATATGTTCCTCACGATATGAAATATTATGAGGGTCTAAGCCATTTCCTAAAGAACCGTAGAAATGCTCTCTATGCGGATCAACTAATTCACTTCCGTGATAATACACACGTGGTGTATTCCAAAGTGCTGCCAATGCTTTTGTCATCGGCATTTCGTGATAACGTTCCGGCCACATTTCTTTAATCTTCTCTTTTACTAACGGATAGTATTTAGAGCTCATAGCAGGGAACAGATGATGTTCTGTATGATATGAGAAATTGAAATGTAAAACGTCTACCCAGCGCGGTACTGTTACTGATAAGCAGTTTGCTAACGGATCATTTACTGGAACAATTGGATTTAATCGGTGATTTGTTGCGATATATGCCATTACAATAAAGTTAGCAATTAACAACGGAATGACATATGCAAATAACCATTTTCCAGGTCCCATAATAAACAATAAACTAATCCAAACTGTCCAAGGCAAAAGAAGTTGAAGCCATACAGATTTTTGATTGGATGACTTGAACTCTTTTATAAAATGAAAGAACATTCGAGTCGAATGCAATGTAAATTGAATTGTTAGTGACAGAAAACTAAAGAATGAACGTACATGTAGAGGCATACGATATACCCAACTCAAAAACTTACTCTTCTTAAGTTTCTCAAGTGTCGGCCATGCATCCGGATCATTCTCTTCATGCTGTGTATGAACATGATGCGTTGCATTATGCCACTTTCTCCAAAGCTTTGGCCCTGTTGATAATGGCATAAATGCAATAGCGCCTAAGAAGTCGCGAAGCCATGCCTTTCTTACAACAGTTCCATGTAAAATTTCATGCCCTAAAAATCCTAGTGAAGCAAAACATAATCCAAGAACAATCGCAATTCCTAGATTCGCCCACACATTCAATTCAAATACACCAATCGATATTAATCCCGCCAATGCCACAAGCAAATAAGCCAGTCCACCAAATAAACGAGTAGGCACTGGTTTAAATGCTTTTTTCGGCAAATGTGGTGATACACGTGCTGCATACCACCCAAACGTATGAAGCTCCTTCATCCTTTTGCCCCTTTCTTATGCCGCGCCTTGCGCAACTTACATATATCAATTCTTGCTTCCAGATTGATTTTACTAGATGATCCAAAAAGCATCTATTATAAGGAAAATATACTCACTCTATCGTCACTTATTTTTCGCTTTTATTATCAATGAAAAACATTTCTCTTTTTACCCTCTATCAACCTTTCCACATGATGAATCATAACAATAGAATTTCTATATTGTCAACAACTTTTATGACCTAGTAATAAAAGTTGGTTATATTTTTATAATCATACTTTATTTCACTAAAGAAAACGTATAGATTTCATAAGGATTTACCCACTATATATAGACATTTTCTTAAACGGCATAGACTCTATCTCATTCAATAACTCTCTATGTAATCAACAAACAGAATCATTTGAATTTAGTTTTATATAAATCCTACTTCTTCATAATGCCCCACCTAATTAATTATATTAAAATAATTTATACCCTCTTTTAATAAAAATAGACTTCCTCTAAAACAACACACATGAATTTCATATAATATGGAAATATTAAAAGGAAAATTGTTCTAAAATCAGGAGGTTTCCGCAATGACAAGTGATACATTTCCACAACTGCCGCTATCTTATTGGATTGAATCTACTCAATTTCCTACTTTCCCTCTTTTATCCGAAAATATAAAGACGAAAGTTGCTATTATCGGTGCTGGTATTACAGGTATTACTACTGCCTATTTACTTGCAAAAGAAGGCATCGATGTTGTTTTAATTGATTCTGGTCGTATTTTAAACGGAACGACTGGGCATACAACAGCGAAAGTAACAGCACAACATGATCTTATTTATGATGAATTAATAAATCATTTCGGTGTAGAAAAGGCCCGGCTTTACTATGAATCAAATAATAAGGCTCTACAATTCATAAATAAAACTGTTCAAACATATAAAATCGACTGTAATTTCTCAAATGAAGATTCATATTTATATACAACTACTGATAACGGATTAAGAAATTTATCGAAAGAATATGAAGCTTATCAAAAATTAAATATACCTTGTGACTATGTTCAATCTCTATCGATTCCTATTCCAGTACAATCTGCGCTTGTAATGAAAAATCAAGCACAATTCCATCCCCTTCTTTATTTAAAAACACTTTTAGAAAAGTTTGTGGAGATGGGCGGAAAGGTCTACGAACAAACAACAGCTATGGATGTGGAAAAGGGCGATTATCCACAAATAATTACAAAAGAGGGCCATCATATCACTTGTGAATATGTCGTCTCTTGTTCACATTTTCCTTTTTATGATGCGAATAGCTTTTTCTTTACGCGAATGTACGCAGAACGCTCCTACGCTCTTGCAATAAAAGCAAAAACGGAGTATCCAGGTGGCATGTATTTAAGTATTGATGATCCAAAGCGCTCCTTACGCTATATAACAAACAATGGAGAAAAATTAATTTTGATTGGCGGAGAGAGTCATAAAACAGGTCAGGGAATAAATACGATGCTTCATTATGAAGCACTCTATTCTTTTGCTGAAGCCACTTTTGGAATAGATGAAGTTCCTTATAGATGGTCAGCACAAGATTTAATTACTCTAGATAAGCTTCCTTATATCGGACATATTAACGAAAGAAATCCAAATATATTTGTTGCAACTGGATATCGCAAATGGGGAATGACAACTGGAACTGCTGCCGCTCACCTACTGAAGGACTCCATCCTAAAAGTTCACAGTCCCTATAAAGAACTGTATGCACCATCACGCTTCCATGCAAATCCAGATATAAAAACGTTCCTCTCCCAAAACATTGATGTTGCGAAACATTTAATTGCAGGAAAGATTGAAACCGCATTACGTAAGCCAGAAGATCTCGAAGTTGGTGAAGGATCTGTCGTACATGTTAACGGTAAACGAGCAGGTGCTTATAAGGACAAAGAAGGAAAATTACATATCGTCGATACAACTTGTACACATCTCGGCTGTGAAGTTGAATGGAATAATGGTGATTGTACTTGGGATTGCCCTTGCCATGGTTCTCGTTTTTCAATTGAGGGAGACGTTCTTGAAGGCCCAGCAGATCAACCGTTAAAACGAGTTGATAATGAGTAAACAAATAAAGAAGTTCAACAGAATTACTGTTGAACTTCTTTATTTGTTATAAACCCTTTTCAGATAAAATTCGACACAAGGAGGAAAATATTAACATTAAATAAAATAATATATTCATCTACAAATTAAAAGGGGTGAATATTATGCAACCTTCAGCTCCACCTCATCTAGAATCTACAGAAACTATCTTTCCAAGCTCTATTACAAAACTTGTTGTTTTTATTTGTTGGCTAGCCATTTTAGCTGATGGATATGATTTAGGTATTTACGGTGCCGTTCTACCAAAGCTCCTAGAAGACAAAAGCTGGGCGCTATCACCAGCGCACGCTGGTACAATTGCAAGCTATGCTTTATTTGGGATGTTTATTGGGGCTATTCTAGTTGGAACGATTACAGATCTAATTGGGCGTAAATGGACGCTTATATGCTGTTTAGCACTTTTTTCTATCACAATGGGTTTAGCGGCTATCGCTCCTTCTCCTGAGTTATTTGGATTATCTCGATTTATAGGAGGAATCGGATTAGGCGGTGTTATCCCTACGGCTTCAGCACTCACTGTTGAATATTCACTCAAAAAAAGGCAATCTTTTATTTATGCTCTTATGTTTACTGGCTATCCTTTAGGTATCGTGTTAGGTGCTATTTTGTCCATGCTTATGTTAGAAGATTTCGGATGGAGAATTATGTTTGGTATCGGAATGATTCCACTACTCCTCATTCCTTTCATTATTCGCTATTTACCTGAGTCCATTCAATTTTTATTATCACGTAATCGCCAAGAAGAAGTGAAGCAAATTCTTAATCGTTTTCAAGTTGAATTTCATGTAAAAGATAAAACTCATCAAGACCCATCTACTATACGAAAGAAAAATGGATTTTTTACTTTATTCTCAAAAGAATACATAAAAGCAACGCTACTTTTTTGGATCACTTATATAATGGGAATGTTTTTAATATATGGTTTAAACACTTGGTTACCACAGATGATGCGCCAGGCAGGATATCCTCTTGGGTCTAGTCTGTCATTTCTACTTATGCTAAATATTACCGCAGCTATCGGCGCATTATTCGCTGGAGCAATTGCTGATCGTATAGGAGCAAAAATTGTTATTAGCATCTCTTATCTTATGGCAGCCATATGTATCGGACTATTAACAATCAAACCATCTGTTACAATCATTTATCTTTTAATTGGCCTTGCTGGTATTGGATCAGTCGGTATTACTCAAATATTAAATGCATATGTAACACAATACTTCCCATCACATATCCGAGCTACCTCCTTAGGCTGGGGACTGGGGCTTGGCCGAGTTGGTGCAATTGCTGGCCCTATTCTCGTCGGTATTATTATGACAATGCAATATGACTTAGCATGGAATTTTTACTTATTCTCCTTTGCAGGTCTTATCGCAGCTATATCTGTTTTCTTCATTCCTACAAAATAAAAGAGCACAAACTTACTTGTGCTCTTTTTCATATGCTTCAAACAACATATCTCGAAACAATGTATTTAAACTCTCAATATCGATTCCTGATCCCTTTTCAATTCCTTTTACATATTCCTGATAGTAATGAATTTGTTCTTCTAAAAATTGATTTAGCACCTTAATTTTCAATCCAACATCTAATTCAGTACCTGCTTTTTTCTTTATTAACAACTTTTCAATTTCATCTAATACGCTACGTTCTAATGATAATTCTGTAATCAATCGGTCAAATTCTACAGGAGGTAAAGTCGTTTTCTCTTCTAGCCACTTACAAGCTAAAATGGGACGTAATACATAAAAGTACTTTTTCAGCTTTACATTCTCACCTTGCAAAAATTCACGATAATTTTTCGACGCCATATGTAAATAATGATATATCGTTGCTTTTGGATCAAAATTCTTCTCACTCATCTGTTGAAGTAGTTCTGGAAAATTAGAGTTTTTCGAATAAAAAATTGGTGATCGAATCCACTCAAGTAAAGCAGGATTCGACTTCGCGAATAGTTGCAACGCCTTTTTAATATCCCAACCACTTATATCTAAATCATCACTAATTGGATATTCAATTACATCTCGTTTGTCATGAATTGATAAATACCATTCTACCGGATGTATATAAACAAACCTAACATCATAATCGCTATCTTTCGATGGAAAACCCCAAGCACGACTCCCTGATTCTACCGCAAATAAAATTTTCACATCATTCTCTTTTTCAATTCTTTCTAACTCCAACTCGATTTTCTCTCTCATTGCATAACACCTCCATTTTTTGATTATTTCCTTGGAAATTCGACAAATACAATACTAATTTTACTACATACCAAAAAAACTGTCAGAAATTACTGACAGCCTAATGAAACGTCTATTGTTGCTTTTCGATTACAGTAGTAGCAATTCGTTCAAACTCTTTTTGAATCTCCTCTTTATATGCATCTACTATTGAAAAATCCATAGCAGCAATATAAATTCGTTCTAATTTATCACGAACCGATTTTGCTTTCGCTAAGAAAGACATCGCCTCATTCATTTTTGCTTTATATTGAATGGAGACATCACGAATTTCCTTCGCATATTTCTCATCCGTCCCTGGCGTAACAATAAGGGCATACATATCAATAATTTCATCACCCTCGCGACTTGGAAAATATTCATGTGGTGCAGTGCTATCAAAAATTGCAAAGCCTAATTCTCTTACGATAACCATATCAAGACTATTCGGGTCAAATCCGCAATGATATACTTCAACTTCAAACCCTTTTTCTTCAGCTGCCTTAGCTAACTTTTTGAGCATCGTTGATTTTCCAGAACCTGGGCGCCCTTTTATAAAATAACGATGTGGTAACCCTTCTGTTAAATTAGGGACAAAATCAACTGCTCCTTTCGGTGTAGCAGCTCCTAAAAAACGATGTTTTACAAGCGATTGTCTCCCGCTTTTATCTGCAAATAATTTCTGGATTAGCTGATTGGTTAGTTCATTTGCTTTATTAAAATCTATATTATCAATATATATCTTCTCCCACTCATCATGTATAACCAATGCCTCTTTAAAACGTGCGTAAGCAGAATGAAAAGCTTTGCTTGCTTCTGAAACAAATCTTTCAATTTCTAACTTCTGCTTTCTTAGTTTATCTGAGTCCCAAGCAATTCCTAAATTTATATACTCTTCAACAACTCCTGGCATTTTTGGCTCAATAACATGCGGCGATGTCCCATCAACAATTCCTGCTTTTAATTTTGGGATAATTACACCATCAACCGATTTATTGTCAGAAGAACAATGTAAAAATTCAATATCATATCCTTTTTCAACCCATTCACGACCGATTGCCTTTATTAAAGAAGATTTCCCCGTTCCTGGGCCACCCTTTAAGATAAATAATCTGTCTAACCCTTTTAAATTCTCTTCGTATAAATTATGAAATCCCCTAGCTGTATTACCACCAGCATAATAATTCAATACATTTCCTGTCACTGCACTCACTCCTTCGCAGCATTCTATTTACATAAGCTACAATATGCGCGTAGCTTTATTTGGGTGAATACCTATTTTGTATTGCACGCAAAAAGGAAATGAATTACAATTTAACTATCGGAAAATTCCAATTTCAAAAATTAAATACTTCTTTATCCAGAGAGGCAGAGGGACCGGCCCTTTGAAGCCCAGCAACCTCAGTTTATACAAACTGAATAGGTGCTAATTCCTGCAAAATGCATTGCATTTTGGAAGATAAAACTCAACTAGCATGTAAAGCTCACCTTTCTTGATATTGAAGGGTGAGCTTTTTATTATTTGAAAAACATATATTGGAGGTATGTAAAATGAAAGTAATTGATCTATCGCAAACATTTGAAAATAATATGTCTCAATTTCCTGGAACACCTAAAATACAACTAGAAGCTGTTACAAGTGTTGAAGAATCAGGATATCAAGTTACAGATTTTCATTCTGTCGTTCATGTTGGCACGCATTGTGATGCCCCTGCGCATTTTATTTCAGGCGCAACGACCATCGATCAATTACCGCTGGATCAATTTGTAGGCGAAGCTGTTCTTATAGATGTAACACATATTCAAGAGCGAAAATTACCTAAGGCAGTATTGCATAATACTGACATAAAAGAAGGTGATATTGTTATTTTTCATTCTAATCTATCCACTAAATGGAATACAGAAGCTTATGAGAAGGAAGCATTTTATCTTTCTGAAGAATTAGCTAAAGAACTAGTGCGATTAAAGGTAAAATCTATCGGTTTAGATTTCATTTCTCCTGATGAAGTCACAACAGAAACATCACCGATTCATCACATATTACTAGGGAATAATATTTATTTAATCGAAAACTTAACAAATCTAGATGCTATCGAAGCAAAACGTTTCTTTTTCTCAGCCGCACCTTTAAAAATTAAAAATAGTGACGGTGCTTTCGCAAGAGCATTTGCTGTTATATTTTAAACACAACCTATAAAGTGAACCTTTAATCAGTGGGGGTTTTGTTCATCCCACACCTAACTTCTTTGCTTCCGCTGAATTTTGAGGTGGGGGTCTTACTGCCCGGCAAATAGCGGGATAAAAAAAGCAAAGGCCACTACTGGTCTTTGCTTCTATATTTTCTATTTAAATTAAGAAAGAATTGTTCCACACGGGGACGCACCCAAGCTAAACAATCTATCTCTTTCTTCTTTGTGCAAGCTATCTCTTCTCCATCTACCATTTCAACAAGTTCTAGTTCTAACAGTTGTCTCGTGAATGCTAACATATTCACTTCTTCGGATGGATACTCTTCTTTTAATTTCTCCTCAATTTCTCCCAATAAAAAACCGTCACGCATCATTGCCAATGCATCAATCCAAAGTGGCGGCATTTCATATTTTTCTCCTGTAATTGTATCTTTTACAATATAATTCTTTTGCTCTTTTCGAAATTGAATCGTGTGTAAACATACAGTCGAATTTAATGTTAATTCCATCATACCACCTCTTTCATAATATCTGCATAGAAAAAAGGATGCGCGTGCACCCCTTCTTATCTTTTCATAACACTACTGAACCGTTACATGAGCAATCAATCTCATGTCGATATTTTCCTCCATTATAAACGAAGTATTTTATAAAAAAAACCCTTCTTGAAACATTTTATAAAATGTTTATATTTACACAACAAGAACACTTTTCTGAAAAATCTTTTCTCCCAATACATTAAACGGTCGGCAGAAAAATTTCGACTTTCGTTCCTACTCCTAGACTACTTTGGATCGTGATACTCCCTTGATGTTCCTTAATAATTTTATATGTAATCATTAATCCAAGTCCTGTACCATTCTCCTTTGTTGTGTAAAACGCCTTTCCAATTTTTTTCAACTTCTCATTCTCTATACCAAATCCTTGGTCTTCAACAGAAATACACAAATGTCCTTTCGTTTTTTGATATGCACGGATATGAATTTCTCCACCCTCTGGCATTGATTCTATTCCATTTTTAATGATATTTAATAACACTTGTTTTAATTGCTTATCATCACCGTTTATAGCCGGTAAATTCCCATCTACTTGTAAATGACATTTAACTCTATATTGCGTTGCATAACTTTCCATTAGATGCACAACATATAGAAGGATGTCTCGTATATTACACCTTTCATAATTTGTTGGCTTTGGTTTTCCTAACAACATCAATTCACTAACAAATCCATTAACCCTTTCAATTTCTTGTAACATAATGTCGTAGCTCATCGTATCAGCTGGATTTCTTTCTTTTTGCATTTGCGTAAACCCTTTTAACGCTGTTAACGGATTTCGAATTTCATGGGCAATTGTTGTAGACATAGTCCCAATCACAGCTAAATTTTCCGTCTCTTTCATATTGTTCATCATTTCAACCACTGTTCTTACATAAGATTGAAATCGTTTTAATAAAGAATGTGAAATAATGAAATAGAATACACATAAAACAAGTGGAATTACCACTTTTAAATCTTGTAATAGCAATGTGAAAAATACGTACTTTCCAATTACACTAAAGGAAACTAAATAAAAGTATTTTCTATTCACGAAAACTGGGGCAAATAAAATTAATAACATTTCTACCATACTACCATGTTCAAAAGGTCTATCCGTTCGCAAATAAATCATTAAATTATTAACAAGATTGATAAACATGTACCCAAATAAAAATAAATATTTTACAGAATATACATACCCTCTTTTTTGAAGATATATAGAAATAGGAAATATTGCTATTACAAATATAGGCACACCTATCCCAAGACTACCTTCTGGCCAACCTACCGCTGTTCCACTAATATTCATAGCAGGATACACAAAATAATATATAGCGTCATATAAAAAGAATATAATATAGAATAATAATATAAATACCTTTAAGGCTCTTCTTTCTTCATAAATCAAGCTCTTGTATTTGTTCATATAAAAACTCCCCTTGATCGATACAAAAAACTTTCATTGTTATCTCCTTAAAGTATAAGTATGAAATTGCTTTCAGGGCAATATTTAACCTTATAATACTAAAAGGAAGGAGATCTCTCCTTCCTTTTGGTAACAAATTACACCCATCTTACCCTGTCATGTAACAATCCATCAGTAAAATTATTATGCCCCATTACACAATCCTTCATATATAAATTTAAATACTCACCGTACTTACTTTCTGTATTTAATAACAACTCCTCGACGTAATAAGCACCTTGTTCAAATTGATCTAAAAGTAAACTGGACAAGCCCGCATAAATCCCGCACCCTACCTGAAAATACGTTGCATTCGTTTTATATTTACGAAAAACTTGGCTACTATTCATCACATTATACATATATGTCTCACTATTTTCATAAACGAGTAACACACCGACCAAGTCCTCTCCAGCAACCTCTTCTTCCGCTGGATTAAACACTTTACGATTCCAGTTCCATAAATCTTCTACTTGATCTAAATTCTGTCTAATTATATTTGTTGTATACTCATTAATTCGGTAAAGAAAACCAACTTCCATATTAAAGTTTTTCCCTAAAATTAATACTTCCTCATGTGGCATTAAACAACCATAGAATTCTTTTTCTCCTAACTTCACTTTATACTCTGAAGCATATACATCTTCATAAAAGTAAAGAGGACGATGATGACTCATATACATCGGATAACTCCAGATTGCTTCATCTAAAAATCGCTCTACTGCCCATGAAGCATAAAGTGTATGTGGCTTTATAAGCGCTGTATCATTCAAAAACGACGTGTCATGTTCTACAATATAACATGCTCTTGGCCTTTCGTTTGGTCGTTCCTTCATAAGTTCAACAACCATCCATTGAACAACACCTGGATTCATACCTGAACCTATAATCGCTTTTGTATTTGTAAATTTCTCTTTCTCCTTCTCAAACCTTGTATATCTTTCCGTAAGCTGAAAGCCGATTAAGCTATCGTCCTGATCTACGGCCTCATTTTCCAAGGCTGAATTAATATAACAAATTCCTAGTTCATTACAGCAGCTTAATACTCTAATTGTATCTGCCCCTGAAACATCAATCACAACACTCGTTCTTTTTTCTTTTAAATGTTGTTTAAATTCCACTACATTTTGAAGGTTTATTTCATATAAATATAAGCGACCTTTCAAATTCGAAAACAACTCATCATAATAAGTCCTATCTTTTTGTTTTATATCCACCAAATGAAATTTGGCATTCTTTAATACTTCATAAATTGGATCTTTTTCATTTGCTATCGCTTGATTTAAAATTGCTAAAACTGCTTTTGCTGCTCCACCAGCACTACCAAGCAATGTAATTGATAACGAATTCGGAAACTGCTCCACAAACAAAACCCCTTTAATAAATTAGTTGAGCAGCTCCTCCTCAAAAAATAAATTGAATACATAAAAGATAGCTCGTACATATTTCTTTATAAATTAGTACAAAATTATTTTTAAAAAGATCACACTATAATATATTTATATTCAATTCATTTTTCCCCTCATATCCAAATTAAACTAAATAAATAGGCTCGACCTTTTCTTCTGCATATAAAAGAAAAAGTCAGCCCTTTCAACTAATCTACGGACAATGGACGGATTTTACATGTTGAATATTCATATACATTTTTGCATCACGTGCTTTTGATATTTCAATATGACCTTCATCAATTTTCGCCATTTTTCCAATTTTATTGGACTCCTCACCTAAATCAAACACCATAATTTTCCCAGTCATTTTAATAAGCTGTTCTTCAAATGTTCTAGCTAACGTAATATTTAACGGATTTACGGGGAGTTCATTTTTATTGAGGGCGTACGGTACTTGGTTTTCTTTATACGGAATTAACCATTTTAAATGCTTTAAAGATATATATACCGTTTTATAAACCGGACTATAAAAAACAATATAGTCGTTCATCACACTTGTAACATAACCATGTATTGGAGCATTTCCTGCTACATAAACTTCTGTAAAAATACCTTTAGAAGTACTTAATACTTTTCTCAAAGAAATTGAAGGGGATTCCCTCTTAATTACAGAATCAACATCTGGTTTTGATATTTCTTCATCATATGGTCTTAAAAATTTATAGTATTGTACATGATATAAAGATATATATACGTAATCTTGTCCATTGTAAAGAACAACGATATCATTTCCTACATCAATTAATACACCTTTAAATCTTTTTTCACCGATTAATTTAACATATATATTTTCTCCAATACTTTTGTTTAACTCATTCATCTATATCCTCCTTCCTATGAATTTCTTCTTACCTGTCTTCCATTTCTAAAAAAATAATCAGGGCAAAGTTCTGTTTTAATAGTAAGTAATTCCTTTTCATACTATCGAAATAAGAAATTGTTCTTCTCTTTCCCTCATAATGCCCCTCTTATTTATTAAACATTATTCATCTTCATTCTTTTTACATTTCACTACTTGACTCACACTCTTAATATGATAATTAATGATATAAATAACTTCATCACCGTTTACTAGCGTAATATATTCTTCATGCACTTCACTTAATAGGCCTTCTACACACTCTGGGCCGCCACGATTAATCTTTACCCACTTATACTTCAAGTCACGTAATACATCGACAAAAGTATCATCATCAGAGCAGAAACATGAAACATAGCCATCGCCACATTTACTTTCTTTCACTTTCTTAACTAGACTCTTCACATGTTTCAATTGGTAATATACTAATTCACCAAGAGGAAGTTGTAATGTAAGGTAATCTCTTCCTAACGATACAAGTACCCCCACTCGACTCTCTGGTCCACGAAGATTTACTTTTACAGTCTCACCGACTAAGCCTTTAATTTGTTCACAGCATAATATACTTTCCAAATTTGTATCCTCCTTTCTTATTATCTTCCTCTACTTGACTGTCTTTGTGCGCGAGCTCGACCCGAATTATTACTTTCACTATCACTATCGCTTTCTTCGCTCTCTCTACAAGGTACTGTTACACTCTTAATATGAGATACTGCAACTAATATAACTTCTTCTTTTACAATTAGTGTCACAAATTCACAAGAAACATCTTGTAAAATACCTTCAACTTTCTCTGGGCCACCACGATTAATTTTCACCCAGCAATATTTGAAGCTTTGAAGTAACTTTTCAAAGTCATCTTCACATTCACATTCCAACCATCTGCAATCATCTGCTTTACAATCTTTCGCATTTTTTGTAATACTTTTCAGATGACGAATCTGATAGTAATAGAGCTCTCCTTTTTCATTCTTTAATACAAAGTAATCCGAACATACAGCGACTATTGTCCCTTTTTGAGATTCTGGACCACCCCTGTTTACTCTCACAAAAGATCCAATTAAGTCTTTCAGAAAATCACAATGAAATAAACTCACGAGAAAACCCCTTCCATTAATTTATAAGCTTTTGCACTGATAGTATATGTATCTGTACAGGTTACGTTCTCTATGTTTGTCCTAGCTAGAAAAAAATATGCTTTTAACATGGTAGACTACTACCTATCAAAAATATAAGAAATTCTGCGTGCCCATTAGGATTTTGATACATTTAAACAAAAAATCCCGTATGAAGATACATTTCTGCATATCTTCATACGGGATTTCCCTAAGTTTAGTCTTCGTCTTTAACATCCATATCTTCTGGAATTGGTTCATTTAATATTTCTTCCACTAACTGCTTATATTTCTCCATTTGTTCTAAATGTGTATTGAATTGTTCTTTATTTACTAAATATTGCTCTCCATCGAATAGCGCACGAATTTTCTTTTGCTGAATTAACTCTTCAATATACGATTTCGGTAAATTCAAATACTCCGCAGTCTCTTCTACTGTTATATACAATGCGTTCATTCCTTTATTATTTTTTCATCTATACTGTATCTTACTTTATTTTTGTAAACAAATAAAAAAGATTTTGTAAATGCAGTTCAAAAAGCAGGTAGATGCATTCCATATATTGTATAGTATTATATAGTAAGAATTTTTTAAATATAGAATGGTATTACCCATTTACACAAAGGAGAGTTAACATATGGCTACTCGTCACATCATTACAATGTTAGAAAAAACACTACAAGTTGAAACAGAAAACACAATTTCTCATTTGAATGTATCTTTATCTGATCGTTTTCTTTCTCAAAGCACAGCAATACATGAAAACAATTGTTATCATACAATTGGTGAATGGTACAAAAATCATTTCTTATTCCAACAAGATGATTTCCTTTGGGCTAAATATGCTTTCTATGACGCATATTGTGAAGCCATCAAAAAACAAGGCCATCTTACAAAACGCGTCCGTCAAATATTAGAATCATTGGCTCGAAAACACGGAAAACAGTATATTGCTTCTATACTAAATATGCCATTTCCTAATGAACGCGCTAAAGGGACAGCGTAATTTAGCCATGTTCTGCGTAAGCAAAACATAGCTAAATTGTTGTCTAGGATGCTTTACCAATAAAATGTTCATATCATATGAACTGATGAAACCGGTGTCATTATAATGATTGAAAATATAGTAAACAGGAAAACCCCCACGTACATCTCTCATCCACTTGAATAGAGAAATACGTGGGGGTATACTTGTTCCTTATTATTTCATCATCTGCTTAATCAGTTCGCGATTTCTCTTCTTAAATACTTCATTATGAGAAGAAACCATTCCGTACTCACTTGCATCTGGTTGGATAAATTGTTTTGCTTTATTCACAGCATTTCCAGCATCTTGGAATGCACCTGCAATTAAGTGTAGTTTCCCTTCGTGCTTTAAAATATCTCCAGCAGCATATAATCCATCTACTGAAGACTCACTATTTGCATTACCTGCAATATAATAATTATCTATAATTGCAACGTCTAACTCACTATTTTCTAATAATGTAATGTCGCGTTCATATCCATGATTAATAATAACTTCATCAATAGGTAAATGAGAAACCTCACCTGTTTCATGATTTGTTAATTCTACATATTCGATCGCTTCATGATTATCACCAGCAATTAATTTTGTAATCGATGTATTAAAGAAACACTCCGCTGAGCTGTTCATAAGTTGTTTTACTTGTGCTTCATGACCAGATAATTCTTCTTTTCTATAGGTTACATACACTTTTTTCGCAATTGGTTCCAATTCATTTGCCCAATCAACAGCAGAATTGCCTCCGCCGGAAATAATGACCGTCTTACCTTTGAAACGCTTTAAAGATTTCACTGTATAATTTAAATTCGATACTTCAAATCGCTCAGCACCTTCAATAGATAACTTTTGCGGTTTCAATATACCACTTCCTGTTGCGACGATAACTGTTTTAGAAAAGTGTTCTTCGCCATTGCTTGCTTTTAACGTAAAAGTGCCATCTTCGTTACGAATAATCGATTCTACTTTTGCATTTAATACCACTTCTGGCTTAAATGTTAGCCCTTGCTGTACAAGTTGTTCAATTAATTTATCACCTGTAACTGGCAGCAGCCCTCCTACATCCCAAATCATCTTCTCTGGATAAACATGTATTTTTCCACCTAACTGTGGTTGAAATTCTATTATTTTCGTTTTCATTTCTCTGAGTCCACTATAAAAAGCTGAATAAAGCCCTGCAGGTCCTCCGCCTATCACGGTTACATCAAACAATTCTTCTTGATTCATTCGTGTCACTCCTCAGCTACTAGTTGTTGATTATCATTCTCAATAAAATATAACCTGTTTCCGCAAAATTTACAATCAAAATTACTATTGACAATACACCTATATAAAATTATATTATTTAAAGAATCAATAGTGATAATCATTATCAATTTGTTAATAATTAGCAAATTGAGATTACATCTTCTTTTATTAATATGGTTAATACTATATTATAAAATCTCATATTCAAGATTTTTAATAAATTATTTTGCATTACCACTACTCTTTCAAAAATATTACAGTTAAACAAATTATTGTATACACATATCATCTATGCTAAAGGAGAAAGACGATGAAAAAGTTATTTATTTCACTAACAGTTCTTTTCGTTCTTGTTATGAGTGCTTGTAGCAATGGCTCTACAGACAAAAAGAACGATGCAAAAGGTAGCAAATCAGAAACAATTACATACCAATCTGAAAATGGTAAAGTAGAAGTTCCTGCAAATCCAAAACGCGTTGTTGTATTATCATCATTCGCTGGTAACGTAATGTCATTAGATGTAAATCTTGTTGGGGTAGATTCATGGTCTAAACAAAACCCACGTTTTGATAGCAAGCTTAAAAATGTTGCTGAAGTATCAGATGAAAATGTTGAAAAAATCGCTGAACTAAATCCAGATTTAATCATCGGTTTATCAAATATTAAAAATGTCGATAAGTTAAAGAAAATCGCTCCTACTGTAACATACACTTACGGAAAAGTTGATTACTTAACACAGCATTTAGAAATTGGTAAGTTATTAAACAAAGAAAAAGAAGCAAAAACTTGGGTTGATGACTTCAAGAAACGTGCACAAGACGCTGGTAAAGAAATTAAAGCAAAAATCGGTGAAGATGCAACAGTTTCTGTTGTAGAAAACTTCAACAAACAGCTTTATGTATACGGCGAGAACTGGGGCCGCGGAACAGAAATCCTGTACCAAGAAATGAAATTAAAAATGCCTGAAAAAGTAAAAGAAAAAGCATTAAAAGAAGGTTACTACGCATTATCTACTGAGGTATTACCTGAATTTGCTGGTGATTACTTAATCGTAAGTAAAAATAAAGATACTGATAACTCATTCCAAGAGACAGAATCATATAAAAACATCCCAGCAGTAAAAAATAATCGCGTATATGAAGCAAACATGATGGAATTCTATTTCAATGATCCACTTACATTAGATTTCCAACTAGACTTCTTCAAGAAGAACTTTCTTGGTAAATAATACAAACATGAGGAATTCTTAATTTAAGAATTCCTCTTCCTTTATTCTATGAACAGAAAAGATGTGAAACGAATGACCAAAGATCATGAAAATCCACGTTCTATAGCTTTTACATACAAACTAATTTTAAGCTTAATTGCATTCTTTCTTATTTTTATGGTTGCAATGGTATTAGGTGCTGCAGATACTTCGATAAAAGATGTATGGTTAGCACTCACTTCCTCCGCTAAAGGAGACAAAATATCTATTATTCGAGAAATACGTTTACCACGTGAAGTTGCTGCTATTTTTGTAGGAGCTGGATTAGCCGTTTCTGGAGCAATTATGCAAGGATTAACACGAAATCCACTTGCGGACCCTGGATTATTAGGGCTATCTGGTGGAGCAAATGCTGCGCTTGCACTAACACTTGCTTTCAATCCTTCCATCAGCTATCTTTACTTAACGTTAGCTTGCTTTATCGGTGCTGCAATTGGCGCAATTATGGTATTTGGAATTGGTATAGTGAAAAAAGGCGGCCTTTCTCCTCTTCGAATTGTATTAGCGGGCGCTGCAGTTTCAGCATTTCTACTCGCAATTTCAGAAGGAATTGGCATTTACTTTAAAATTTCACAAGATGTATCACTTTGGACTGCTGGGGGCGTAATTGGAACAACTTGGAGCCAATTAAAAATTATTATTCCAGTCATTTCAATTAGTATCTTTATCGCTATCTTCCTAGCAAAAAAATTGACAGTTCTTAGTTTCAGTGAGGAAGTGGCTATTGGACTAGGTCAAAAAATTATTGTTATTAAAACTATTTTATTTATCATTATTATCTTACTTGCAGGTGCATCTGTAGCGCTTGTTGGAAATATGGCATTTATCGGTTTAATGGTACCTCACATGGTACGCCCAATTGTCGGTCCAGATTACCGATTTGTTATACCGATGTCAGCAATTGCTGGAGCTTCCTTTATGCTACTTGCAGATACAATCGGACGTACTATTAACGCTCCGTACGAAACACCAGTTGCGGCAATTGTCGCGATTGTAGGGTTACCATTCTTCCTATTCATTGTACGTAAAGGAGGAAAAACATTCTCATGATGCAATCTATTTTAAGAAAACAGCGTCTCATTATACTCGCTTTACTTATAGTAATCATCACAACCATTGTAGTTGGAATGGGACTTGGTTCAGCATCTTTATCTTATGATCGACTACTCCCAACATTAATGGGGCAAGGGACTTTTAAAGAGGAGTTCGTTTTATACTCTTTAAGACTACCTAGAATTGTTATTACATTATTAGCTGGTATGGCTCTCGCTTTATCAGGGGCTATATTCCAAGGAATTACCCGAAATGATTTAGCTGAACCTGGTATTCTTGGTATCAACTCTGGGGCCGGTGTTGCTGTTGCTATTTTCTTTTTATACTTTCCAATAGATGTAGGTTCATTTCTTTACTTACTACCTGTAGTTGGATTTATCGGAGCATTTCTGACAGCTGTTCTAATTTACGTATTTTCATATAGTAAATCAACTGGACTTCAGCCAATCCGATTAACATTAACCGGTATCGGTTTTGCATTTGCACTATCTGGAACGATGATTGTCCTTATTTCATCCGCAGATCGTATGAAAGTAGACTTTATTTCAAAATGGATTGCCGGAAATATTTGGGGAGATGACTGGATCTTCGTTTTAGCAATGCTCCCATGGTTAATCGTATTCATTCCGTTTATTTTCTATAAAGCAAATCGATTAAACATTTTAGCATTAAACGAACCAGTCGCAATTGGCGTTGGAATTGAAATTGAAAAAGAACGCAGATACTTATTAGTTGCAGCCGTTGCACTTGCAGCTGCAGCTGTTTCCGTAACAGGAGGAATTAGCTTTATCGGATTAATGGCTCCTCATATCGCGAAATCTTTAGTAGGTCCAAGACATCAAATCTTCATGCCTATCGCCCTTTTAATCGGCGGATGGCTATTATTATTAGCAGATACAATTGGACGAAATATCGTTGATCCTAATGGCATTCCAGCAGGTATTGTCGTTGCTTTAATTGGGGCTCCTTACTTTATGTATTTGTTACTTAAAAAAGCGTAAAAAACACCCTCAAGATCTTTTCTTGAGGGTGTTTTTGTTTCATTCTACTGCTGCCCATACCCTTCAAACTTCTTCGCCAAATTCTCCATCTCATCTTCTGGCAAAAGCTTCGGTTCTCCGACGCTTTTCGTTTGATAATAAATTTGAGCACAAAACTCAATCTCTTCTGCAACAGTAAATGCCATTTTTATATTATTTGCACCAGCAATTAAACCGTGATTTGCAAGTAGCACAGCACGACGATCAATCATGCCTTCAAAAGCAGCATCCGCTAATTGCTTCGTACCAAATGTTTCATACGGCGCACAACGGACATTCGGGCCTGCAAAAGCAATTAAATATGACACAGCAGGAAGCTCCCATCCTAATGATGCAATCGTCTTCGCGTAAGGAGAATGTGTATGCACAAGCGCATTTATATCTTCACGCTTCCTATAGTAAATAAGGTGCATATCTAATTCACTTGATGGTTTTCTCTCTCCTTCTACTACTTCACCATCTAAGTTTAATATAACTACATCTTCAGGCTTTGTTTCATAATACTCTAAACCACTTGGGCTAATCGCAACAAGACCTTGTTCACGATTAAAGATACTAATATTACCGCCCGTTCCCTTTGTTAAACCACTAGAAATCATTTTCTTTCCATACGCTACAATTTCTTCTCTTTCTTTTTGTAATAACATATACATCCCCCTAAGTATGAAGCTTATGATGACTGACTTTTATATTTATCTACTTATTGAAATAGCTTTTTTAAATTCTCCGTAAACGGTGCCTTTACAATCCCTTTTTCTGTAATAATCGCTGTTACATTTTCATGTGGAGTAACATCAAATGCTGGATTATATACTTTACTTTCTTTCGGAGCTGAATATTGTCCAAAGCGATTAATCACTTCAGAAGCATCTCTTTCTTCAATCGGAATTTCTTTTCCTGTCGATGTCTTTAAATCAATTGTCGGTGTTGGCGCTGCTACATAAAACGGAATGTTGTAGTACTTAGCTAAAATAGATACGCCTAATGTGCCAATTTTATTTGCTACATCACCATTTGCTGCCACACGGTCGCATCCAACGATTACTGCATCAATCTTCCCTTGTGACATGACCATAGCTGCCATATTATCCGTAATAACAGTAACGTCAATACCCGCTCGCTGCAGTTCTAATGCTGTTAACGTTGAACCTTGTAATCTAGGACGCGTTTCATCCGAATAAATTTTTAAATTCCATCCTTTTTCTTTCGCTAAATACATTGGAGCCGTCGCAGTACCATACTTAGTCGTCGCTAAAGCACCTGCATTACAATGCGTTAATACTCCCATTTCATCATGGAATAATGTTAATGCATGCTCTCCAATTTGACGGTTAATTTCTTCATCTTCTCTATGAATTTCTTTTGCCTCTTCTAGTAATCTATTTTTCAACTGTGAGATTGATAAGTGAGCATTATCTGTCGCTACACTTTCCATTCTTTCAAGCGCCCAAAATAAATTTACTGCAGTCGGTCTTGATGTCGCCAAGTATGTACATACCTTTCTTACTTCATCCATAAATCCTTCTTCCGTACTTTCAGCAAATTCCTTTATCCCTAAATACACTCCATAAGCAGCTGAAACACCAATCGCGGGTGCACCTCGTACTTTCATTACTTGTATTGCATCCCACACACTTTCAGCTGTTTTAAAAGATTCATAGACAATTTCATTTGGTAATAACGTTTGATCTAACAAAACTAAAGCATCATCTTTCCACTGAATTGGTATTAATTGCTCTTCCATCATATTCTCCCCTTACTTCGCGTAGTGCGTTGACTGTTCTTTTAACGTTTCTACAAAACTTGTACCCGTTCTATATTGATTCGCTCGTAAAATAAAATGCTTCGCTACTTGAAGACAAATTTGCTCCGCTCTAGCACGTGCTTCCTCATTCTCAATACAAGTAATATCTTTTACTTTCGCTAATCCAACAATACGGCGAATTAATTCCAGACCTGTCACTGCAGCCGTATCCTCTAATACAGATTGCAAATAGACTTCGCTAAAGCCTTCTTCTTTCGCCATAATCTCGGTCACATGAATATCCCAAGCATCTAAAAACTTCTTCTTAAATAAATCAATTATCTCTACCATCGTAGTTTGTAACCAATCCATATACGTATCTTTCTCAGCTCCAGGTGGCATCGTTGCATCTGCATTCACCCAAGCAAACATTAAATTCGCCATTACATTCCCAACGTCATATCCCATAGGTCCATAAAAAGCAAACTCAGGATCAATAACCTTTGTAGAATCATCTCTTACAAAAACAGAACCAGTATGTAAATCACCATGAAGTAATGCCTGTGCATTCGTCAGAAAAGAAAATTTACGTTTCGCTACTTCCATACGAAGCTCTTTATCACTATAAATATGTTCCCTAATCCATCCCTCATTTAACGGAAATAACTCATTACGCTTATTATGATTGGTAAATGGTTCTGAATATACGAGGTCCTCTGTAATCTCACATAATTCAGGATTTATATAATTCTTCACAAGTTCCTTCTTCTCTTTATGATTCATTACAACATCCGATGTTAATAAAAGTGTATTTACCATAAAAGTAGTTAAATCATCCGCAAGCCTCGGAAATATTTGATGATTTATAAGTGCTGTACGTAATATTGTGTGATCCGATAAATCTTCCATTACGCAACAATTCATCACACTATCAAATAAATACACCTTAGGAACAAGTCCAGGTGCTAACTCCTCCTCTAACTGCAAAACATCTGATTCTATACGAATACGATTCGTCGACAACTTAAACTCCTCTGAAATGCGAGCTGTATCCCCAGCTTGCTTTACGATGACAGACATGGTCTCTTTTTCATCCCAAACGCGGAACACATAATTTAAATTGCCATCACCTATTTCTTTACACTGTAACCCCTTTGCATTTTCAAACTTAGATAATTTCTCTTTCACATATGCAATCACATCTTTAGCTTCCATTAAAAAATACTTCGTGAACTTAGACATGGTTTCCCCTCCACACTAATTGTAAGCGTTTTCTAAAAGCTATAAAAAATAATAGGTTGAATTTTTTCATCCTATAAATATGTATTCTTCTTTTTGAAAGGTATATCTAGGTTTTATTATATCTTGTTAGCACTTTGAGTCAATGTTTCTAACTATCATCGTAATATACTTCCTAATTATATATTTGAGATGACAAAAATTGTTCAAAAAATTTCCGATTCATTTTATTTTATTTATCACAAAATTCTTTGTAAAATAGAAGTAAGCAGTTCCTTTTCAAATAAATAACTTCTAAGAAATATTTCCTTCCTAAGAACTTATACTTACACCATATCTCTAACATACACACTACTCTTTCAAACAATCATTGAAAATTTATAAACTTAAAGTTACCTTTCAATTCCCTGTTAGTCTTAATTGAGAATAAATATTAATTAAATTGGTATAAAGTTGGTTTATTCTCTTGACAAAATAACCACTTCTATATGATAATTAATATCGAATTAGAATTATTATAGTTAATTAAAAAATATATTTTATGAGCACACTATTTTTTGATGCTCAAAACCAACATTTAGGAGGAATTTTAACATGTTATTAATCGGCACAGAAGTAAAACCGTTTAAAGCTAATGCTTACCATAATGGAGAATTTATCCAAGTTACTGACGAAAGTTTAAAAGGAAAATGGAGTGTAGTTTGTTTCTACCCAGCTGACTTCACATTCGTTTGCCCAACTGAACTTGAAGACTTACAAAACCAATATGCAACTCTAAAAGACTTAGGCGTTGAAGTATACTCTGTATCTACAGACACTCACTTCACTCACAAAGCATGGCATGATAGCTCAGAAACTATCGGCAAAATCGAGTACATCATGATTGGTGACCCAACTCGCACAATCACTACAAACTTCAACGTTTTAATGGAAGAAGAAGGTCTTGCTGCTCGTGGTACATTCATCATCGATCCAGACGGCGTTATCCAATCTATGGAAATCAATGCTGACGGTATCGGCCGTGACGCAAGCATTCTTGTTAACAAAATTAAAGCTGCTCAATACGTACGTAACAACCCAGGTGAAGTTTGCCCAGCTAAATGGCAAGAGGGTTCTGCAACACTTAAACCAAGCCTTGACCTTGTAGGCAAAATCTAAGGAGTTCGATCAAAATGATACTAGATGCAGATATAAAAACACAACTATCCCAATACCTTCAGTTAATGGAGAACGATATTTTACTTAAAGTAAGCGCAGGAGACGATAACGTATCTAAAGATATGTTATCTCTAGTAGACGAATTAGCTACTATGTCATCTAAGATTACAGTAGAAAAAGTTGAATTAGAGAGAACACCAAGCTTTAGCGTAAACCGCCCTGGTGAAGACACTGGTGTCGTATTCGCTGGTATTCCATTAGGACACGAATTTACATCACTAGTGTTAGCTTTACTACAAGTAAGTGGACGCGCTCCAAAAATTGAACAAAAATTAATCGATCAAATTAAAAACATTCAAGGCGAATATCATTTTGAATCTTATATCAGCCTAAGTTGTCATAACTGTCCTGATGTTGTACAAGCTCTTAACGTAATGAGCGTTCTAAACTCTAGTATTACACATACTATGATTGATGGCGCTGCATTCAAAGAGGAAGTCGAAAGCAAAGACATCATGGCAGTACCAACAGTTTACCTAAACGGCGAATCTTTCGGAAGCGGTCGTATGACACTTGAAGAAATTTTAGCTAAAATGGGTAACGGTCCAGATGCATCAGAGCTTTCTGATAAAGATCCATACGATGTTCTTGTTGTTGGTGGCGGCCCTGCTGGTGCAAGTGCAGCAATTTACGCAGCACGTAAAGGCATCCGCACTGGTATCGTTGCTGAGCGCTTCGGTGGTCAAGTAATGGATACTATGGGCATTGAGAACTTCATCAGCGTAAAAAAGACTGAAGGTCCTAAGCTAGTAGCAAGCCTTGAAGAGCACGTAAAAGAATACGACATCGATGTAATGAATCTACAACGTGCAAAACGTTTAGAGAAAAAAGAACTTATTGAAGTGGAACTTGAAAACGGCGCTATTCTGAAAAGTAAGAGCGTAATCGTTTCTACAGGTGCTCGCTGGCGTAACGTTGGCGTACCGGGTGAAGCTGAGTTCAAAAATAAAGGTGTAGCATACTGCCCACACTGTGACGGTCCATTATTTACTGGAAAAGACGTAGCAGTTATCGGCGGAGGTAACTCTGGTATTGAAGCAGCTATCGACTTAGCAGGTATCGTTAAGCACGTAACTGTTCTTGAATTCATGCCAGAATTAAAAGCTGATGCTGTATTACAAGAGCGTCTTAACAGCTTACCAAACGTAACTGTTCTGAAAAACGTTCAAACGAAAGAAATCACTGGTACTGATAAAGTAAACGGTATTTCTTACATCGATCGTGAAACTG
Organism: Bacillus sp. ok061; assembly: GCF_900108285.1. Lineage (NCBI taxonomy): Bacteria > Bacillati > Bacillota > Bacilli > Caryophanales > Bacillaceae > Bacillus > Bacillus sp. ok061. The sequence goes on from NZ_FNUW01000013.1 coordinate 117,406, forward strand.
AAGAAGTTCATCACGTTGAATTACAGGGTGTATTCGTACAAATCGGTCTTGTGCCAAACACAGACTGGTTAGGCGAAACAGTTGAACGCGCTCGCGGTGAAATCGTAACAGACAAGCACGGCGCTACAAACGTACCAGGAGTGTTTGCTGCAGGTGACTGTACAAATAATCCGTACAAACAAATCATCATCTCTATGGGTTCAGGTGCAAACGCAGCTTTAGGTGCATTTGATTACTTAATCCGTAACTAATAAAAAACAGGTGCCTTGGCACCTGTTTTTTATTACCCTAATGTATAAACTAAAAACCTCTCATTCCCATTCTTCTCATAAGCCCCAGGCAACCTTACTTCTTTCTTCAGCTTAAACGCAGTCTGATTTTCTAAGAAGAAAATATAGTCCTCAGAAGGATAATATAAAATAATATCCACTTCTCTCCCCGTTTCTTCTACTGAAAGCAAAATGTTATTTACTACATTCATAAACACTTGTACAGAAAATGGATTAAAGAAATAAAAACGGTTATCGCGTGGATCAACCTCATATTCCTGCGCTAAACAACATTGGAATTGAATTTTCCCCTTACTGTTTCGTGCCTTTCGGGCATAACGATCTCGATTATCCATCGCTTCTTTATAAAACTCTTCATTCATTTCAATTCCAACTGCTGATGCACCACATTTATGATGCATATAAAAGTTTAATCGCCCTTTTCCGCACCCAAAGTCTACAATTCGGTCGCTACTTCGTATTTCATATTGATTCAATAACTCATCTAACCCGCTATACGGCGTCGGTTCATAGCGGTGATAATGCATAGACTTGTTAAACCCTTTTTGCTCACCGACTGTTTTTATATGTAAAACTGCATCGTAATATTGTTCGTTCATTCGTTTTCTCCTATTAAAAAATGGTACTTATTATTATACACCATGTACTGGAGGCTCATTTTTTATCAAATTAATAGGTACGTGAAATTATATTAACGATTTTCTTAATATATCTATCGTAACTTCAAATATATCAACGATTTTCTCAATATATCTATCATAACTCAAAATATATCAACGATTTTTCAAATATATCGATTTACCGACAATTCACGACAAAAAAACAGGAGCTCTCTAGCCCCTGTCTTCTAATACTTTCAATACAGTTTGTTTCAATATTTCTACCCCATCCATAATACAACTATGATCAAATCTCATATACGGATGGTGTAATCCAGGTTGTAGGTCTGCTCCTAGTCCAAGCATGACAGCTTTTAAATGTGGTCTTTTCACTGTATAGTAATGGAAATCATCGCTTCCCGTCGTATAGAGCGGTCCCGTACATCTCTCTTCCCCATACACTTCGAGAATACCTTTACGCATAAAGCGCTCTGCTTCTTCGGAAACCTCCGCTCCTGGTGCAAGATCCATCCATTCGTATGAAGTTTTTGATCCCATCGATGCAGCTGATTCTATTACATGCTCTATCTTTTTCTTTAACTCTTCTAATAGTGTATTATTCTCTGCTCTTACATCTAAACTAAAATGACCGTTACCCGGAATAATATTTAAATTATCACCACCAGCTTGGCACCTCGTCATCTTTACTGAATAGGAACTTTGCGGTGGTAGCCATATGTTTTTCAAACCGATATTAATCATGGAAATAACATCAATCGCATTTATCCCTTGATGTGGGCGTGCTCCATGTGCATCTTCTCCGTGAATCGTACCCTCTAAAAATCCTGCTGCTCCATGACGAATAGATGGGGCTGCTTGTTTCAAAGATAGTTCTTCAATTGGTCTTAGATGGACGCCAAATAAGAAATCAGCATCATCTACAGCACCTTTCTCCACCATCTTCAAAGCACCATTACCCTTCTCTTCTGCTGGCTGAAAAATAAATCTAACCGTACCACTTTTCCATCTCATATTTTTCAATTGTAAAATAAGTCCCATTACAATGGTCATATGAGCATCATGGCCACATGAATGGTTCGCTTTAAATTCTCCATCTACTTCTTGCCAAAGTGCATCCATATCAGCACGAATCGCAATAACTGGATTCCCGCCTCCAATCTCAGCAATTACACCTGGACAATCATCAAATGTTCTATATGAAATTCCTTCTTCTTTTAAAAAGTCAGTAATATACGCTGTCGTTTCATATTCTTTCCAACTTACTTCAGGGTTTTCGTGTAAATGCTGAAAAATCTCCATTAAGCGCTCTTGTAGTTCTAATGTTTTCAACGTTCCAGTCTCCTTCCCACATTACAAACGATTCGGGTTAATTATACTTATGAAAAACAGATGTTTTTATGAACATATTGAATTTTAAGAAAAAAGTCAATTGTTTATTTTTAAATACTTAAAAAGCTTACTACTCACCTATATTACAAACTAAACAAACAACTAGAACATTCCTTATTTTCTGTTTTTTATGTTGACGCTTACATAAACTTTTAGTTATCATAATCTAATAAACGTCTATTTTACGACAATTTTAAAAATACAAACAAACATACGTAACAAGGAGGAACTTTATGAAAAAAGAAATACCTTTTGGAATAGCGATTATCCCTATTATCATTACCGTTGCAGTTATGATGGTTACAATTGTTGTATTAAAACAAACCCCTCACGTTCCACTTATTATCGGTACAACCGTTGCTTCTATTGTCGCTTGGCGTTACGGTTACAAATGGAATGATCTTGAAGAAGCAATGTATAAAGGGATTCGTCTTGCATTACCTGCTATCGTCATTATTATTCTTGTTGGCTTAACAATTGGTGCTTGGATTGGCGGTGGAATCGTCGCAACGATGATTTATTACGGTTTAAAACTTTTAACTCCATCACTATTTTTAGTTTCCATTACCGTCATTTGTTCTATCGTTGCATTAGCAATTGGTAGCTCTTGGTCTACAATGGGAACAATTGGTGTTGCTGGAATGGGAATTGGCCTAAGTATGGGAATCCCCGCTCCAATGGTTGCTGGTGCCATTATTTCAGGCTCTTATTTTGGCGATAAAATGTCACCGCTTTCAGATACAACTAACTTAGCCGCAGGATTAACAAATACAGATTTATTCGCACACATTCGTCATATGTTATTTACTACAGTTCCAGGTTTAATTATTACTCTTATCGTCTACGCAGTCTTAGGAAGAAGCTTCGGCGCTAACAATATTGATGCGAAAAGCATCGATCAAACGTTACAAGTATTGCAACAAAACTTTGTTATCTCGCCTTTCCTACTCATTATACCCGTAGTCGTTATGGTATTGGTCGCTAAAAAAGTCCCTGCTATACCAGCAATTCTCTTCGGTATTATTTTAGGATTCTTATCACAAGTCTTTATTCAAGGTGGTTCTGTCTCAGCATCTGTCGGTGCACTCCAAGCTGGATTTGTTATAGACACTGGAAACAAGCTAGTAGACGAACTATTTAACCGCGGTGGCTTAGATTCGATGATGAATACAGTCTCTATGACAATTGTCGCTATGACTTTCGGAGGAGTATTAGAACATACAGGTATTCTTCGCTCAATTGTAAATCAAATTTTAAAGTTAGCGAAATCAGCAAAAGGGCTTATCGCTTCTACTATCGCATCTTGTTTTGCAACAAACCTTACTTGCTCTGAACAATATATTTCAATTGTTGTCCCTTCAAGAATGTACGCAAATGCATACACGGAAAAAGGACTACATTCAAAAAACTTATCCAGAGCATTAGAAGATGGTGGAACATTAACTTCTGTCTTCGTTCCTTGGAATACGTGCGGTGTATTTATTCTCGCAACACTTGGCGTAGGTGCATTTGAATATGCTCCTTATGCTATTTTGAATTTCATCGTACCTATTATCTCAATCATTTATGGTATAACAGGCTTCACAATTGTAAAACTATCAGACATTGAAAAAGCAGAACTACTAAAGAAACAAAAAGCTCAACTAGAAGCTTAAAAATAGCGGTAAATTCAGTTCATATAGTGCGCGAGGTCGCCCTTGTTGATAGGGCATTTCCTCCCCACAAATATGAGCATACCCGTAATCAACTAATTTCTTTAACAACCTTTCTGTCGATCTTCGAGTTACTTGTAAGTACTCAGAAAGGTCAGCTGCTGTAAACTTCAATGACGGATGCGATTGACTAAATTGAATGATTTTTGACAAGTTGGCCGGACTAAGCTTCGTTTCCTTCGCTATTTTCATTAGTTCCGGATTATCATTTTTCAAACTTTGTACTCTCTTTTCTTTCGGGAACGGACCAAACAAATCTTTATCACTTGTTAGTATATAAAAACAACGATCTATTGGATTGTTCTTTGCAAAACTTTGAGCAATTTTTGCATTTTGCTCCGCTTCTTTCACGGTTTTCCCATAACCAAATCCAATAGCTATCGTTCCATCTACGCTCGCAAACAAGTTATCTATCGCATTTGTTTTAATAATTGATTCGATATCACCACGAGTTGTATACAAAATGCATGTCATTTCATCCACTTGTTTAAATGAACCACGTAGTTCCTTTGAAATGACATCTAGTTTTTCAAGCAAACTCGCTCGTAATTCTAAGGAAGAAATAATACAAGCACCAACAGTAGCTGAATAGCTTTTTGCTAACTCAGCTTTTATTTTTGCATCTTTTAGCCCATGTATAATGGACTGTGTTGGATCAATCATACGCTCTGAAGGAACACCTATTTTTTGAAGCTCATCGTAAACAGCGTGAATACTAGTTAAAGCTAAATGAGCCTCTCCAGATTGATATTTAGCTACATGAAAATCGATAACTCTATTTATTTCATCTTTACTCCACAGCATATTTTCATAATCTAACACTTGCGGGCTTTCTTTTATACCAATATCATGGAACACATTTGTAATAAACGAGCGGTCTACTAAATCGATGGAAATGTTATGTGGTTGAATACTTTTATGATACATGATAGAAAGAATGGAAGATGCTACAGTTGTCTCGTCTTGCTGTAAGTATGTACTTGGAATTCGTAATTGTTCTCTTATTTCTTTTGCCATATAATAAGGTAAAGCACCTGAGAAAAAGATGACATCACAAGGCTTTAGACACTTTAATAATTCAGAAGATTCCGCCGGATGAAGGTAAATATATGGATCAATTTCTATTCCTTCTAATTTTTGAGCAATAGGAAAAAGGTTCTCCATAAACTCCTTTGAACCGACAACTGCAATTTTTATCATCATTTTCTCTAACTCCTTATCATTAATTAACGACTATTTAACGTCAACTATATCAAATGTACAAAACTATTGTAAACAGGAAGGGGTTTCTATTCAATGAAAATTACAGCTATTCATCTTTACGCAATTCGTTTACCGCTTCGCAATCCGTTTGTTATTAGTTATGGCTCTTATTCTGATATGCCCTCTATTATCGTCAAAATGGAAACAGATGAAGGTATTATCGGTTACGGTGAAGGCGTTGCTGATGATCATGTCACAGGTGAATCATGGGAAAGTACTTTCCATACTTTAAAACATACGCTAACCCCTGCTCTAATTGGGAAAAATCCAATGAATATCGAAAAAATACACGACATGATGGACAATACAATTTACGGTGTTCCAACAGCGAAAGCCGCAATTGATATTGCTTGTTTTGATATAATGGGCAAAAAACTAAATCAACCTGTATATCAATTAATTGGCGGGCGCTACCATGAAGAATTCCCTATCACTCACGTTTTAAGTATTGCCAATCCAGAAGACATGGCTGAAGAAGCTGCTTCTATGATTCAAAAAGGTTACCAATCTTTCAAAATGAAAGTTGGTACGAATGTAAAAGAAGATGTGAAACGTATTGAAGCTGTACGTGAACGTGTAGGAAATGACATCGCGATTCGCGTTGATGTAAACCAAGGCTGGAAAAATAGCGCGAACACATTAACAGCACTGCGTTCATTAGGACATTTAAACATTGACTGGATTGAACAACCTGTTATCGCGGACGATATTGATGCCATGGCTCATATCCGTTCTAAGACAGACCTCCCGCTTATGATTGATGAAGGACTAAAAAGTTCTCGTGAAATGCGCCAAATTATTAAATTAGAAGCTGCTGATAAAGTGAATATAAAACTAATGAAATGCGGTGGCATATATCCAGCTGTAAAGCTCGCTCATCAAGCTGAAATGGCCGGCATTGAATGCCAAGTGGGATCAATGGTCGAATCATCTGTTGCCTCTTCCGCAGGATTCCATGTCGCTTTCTCAAAGAAAATCATTACGAGCGTAGAGCTAACAGGACCATTAAAATTCACGAAAGACATTGGAAACTTACATTACGATGTACCATTCATTCGCTTAAACGAAAAGCCCGGACTCGGCATTGAAATAAACGAAGATACACTACAAGAACTAACCGTCTTTCAAGACGTTGTACGCTAAAGGAGGACTATCATATGACAGTTCTATACAAAGGAACATTAAAACAAAATAACAATCCATTTCACGTTACATTACTATCACTAGAGCACATCGAGCAAACCTTATCACTACAAAACATTGTAGTTGAAGCACTAGAAGATAAAAGTCGTTTACAACCACTCTCACAAGAAGAATTTCAATACATTCTGGAAGGAAACGGCATGATGATCGGTGCTTTTATCGAAAACGAACTCATCGCATTTCGCGCTCTACTCGTCCCTCCTATCGATGATGAACATTTAGGGCTCGATATTGGTTTGCCAGAAAGTGAACTACACCGCGTCATCTATCAAGAAATCTCAAACGTTCATCCGAACTGTCGAGGAAATGGGATGCAAAAAATATTAGCAAACGTCATCATGGACGAATTACAAAAAGAAGATAGCAAATATGATTATGTATGCTGCACCGTTGCTCCTTTTAACATTCCGAGCTTGAAGGATAAGTTTGCGCAAGGGATGGAGATTGCTGCGCTGAAGGAGAAGTATGGCGGGAGTATGCGATATGTTTTTGTGAAGAAATTGCGCGGAGATAAAGAAAGCGATTGGACGGATGTTCAAAGTATTCTAATGAGTGATGCTAGTGGACAGCAGGCTTTGCTTTCGGAGGGGTATCGTGGGTATGAGATGGAGAAAGTTGATGAAGAATTTGTTGTGAAGTTTGGACGATAATCTATATACTCGAAAAGAGGAGATGTCCCTTGTGACATCTCCTCTTTTCGATTTGTTGAACAATCCTGTAGTAAATGAAATTATATCAACGATTTTTCGAATATATCTATCATAACTTAAAATATATCAACGATTTTTAAAATATATCTATCAAAACTCACAATATATCAACGATTCGACAAGAAATATCGATTTACCGACAAAAATCGATATCCCTTCCTAAACCGTCATCTTCCAACTAGATAAAGCTAACCAGTTCTCCATTTCTTTATAATCAGGCATTATCTTCCCGACAAGCCGCCAAAAAGAACGATCATGATTTAAATGAACCATATGACACATTTCATGAACGACTACATAGTCAATTACTCGCTGTGGTGCCATTGCTAGCTTCCAATTGAATGTTAGTTGTAAATTCGAATCGCAAGTACCCCAAGTACGACTACTATCTGTAATACGAATAGAACGTGGTTTTGTTTTGAAATTACTTTGATGCGCTTTAATACTCTTCTCTACTAAAGATTTACACTGCTTATGGTAAAATCGTTTTAAAGCTTGCTGTATTTTCTCATCCTTTAGCTCTTTTACATAAATATGTAACTTATCCCCTTCAAAAATCGCATTGTCTTGCTCAATACTTACATCTTGGGAAATCTGTATCGGATACGTATTCCCTAAATACAAAAAGCCTTCTCCTTGATCGTAATCCTTTTCCTGTGGTCCACGCGCTCGCTCCGCCATTTCCTTACGAGTTGTCTGAATCCAATCCCACTTTTCCTCTAGCAACTGGACTAAGTATTCAACAGGTGTCCCTTTCGGAGCCTGCACTTCCACATTTCCATACGAATCCACAAAAAGACGCACGGACTTTTTCTTCTTATAAGTTATATGAAAATTAATTGTCTCACCTAAATATGTATGTACCATTTCATCACCTAGCATAGTATTTTTACAAATAAAAAAGAGTAGGATACGAACGTCCTACTCTACCTATTATATCATTTACTGCTTTAACGAACTCATTATCCTCTATACTTTACACCTAATCCCTTAATGAAATTCCTTGCGTATCTATCGCCGCACTCTTTGTAATTTTTATGACCTTTTTTTCTTAATAGAGCGCCTAACTCTCCTTTTGTTACCGTAACGCCTACGCTATCTAATATATCAAGTACATCCTCACTCGTTAAAGATAGTGCGATTTTCATTTTCTTTAGAAGAAGGTTATTGGCACTCTCCTTGCTCTGTACAGGTGCAGGCTGCCCTGGTTTCGGATCTTGCTTTCCTCTTTTTAAAGTAATAAATCCATTTAAAAATGCCTCTAACATCATCATATCGCATGTTAATACGTACTCATCTTCAGCTACCTCATCATTTTCAGCTTCATGCTGAGGAGCCCTCTTTATTTTTGTAAGCATATCAACTACGTCTTCTTTCGTTACTTCCATCCCGCCAAGTTTAAAGATTTCTACCATATCTATATCTTTTATATCTAAAGCGTATCTTACTCTTTTTAATATATCGTTGTTGCTCATTGCCATTGGGTTTCCTCCTGAAATGCTGATTATTTATTCAGCAGTTAAAGTTTATCCTATAACGTGCTTTAAATTATCATGTTTAAATCTAACCTTTTAGTTATTGTCCGCTAAATTAATACTTTAACATTTTAAAGATATGTTTTATAGTCTTACCCGAACTTTTCTCTATCATTGTATCTACAGAGCTCTTACGTGTTTTTTATATGCCTTTAAAAAGATTTCTCTCTTAACATTAACTAAAAGAAAAAAACAGTGCTTTGATTTCTCAAATACACTGTTCTTTTCCAGCTCTACGCTTATTTTCAACTCACTCATGTCATACACTACATATGAAATGATTTAACTGCTTAAAAGTTAAACCGTCTCACTATCCTGAGCCACACCAACACTATCCTCAAACCTATCCAACAAAGCACGCACCTCATCAGTAGATTTCGTGCTCATCAATTGATTTCTCAATTCAGCAGCTCCAGGGAAGCCTTTTACATAAATTTTGAAGAAGCGGTGAAGCCCTGTGATTGAGCGTGGCAGTACTTCTGCATATTGATCTTGTAAATCCAGCTGTAGTCTTAAAAGATCTAGATGTTCTTTACTGCTATGCTCTCTTGGCTCTTTTTCAAACGCAAATGGATTTTTGAAGATGCCTCGTCCGATCATTACGCCATCAATGCCGTATTTTTCAGCAAGTTCCAGTCCCATTTTACGATCAAGGATGTCTCCATTGATTGTTATTAACGTATTTGGTGCGATACGGTCACGTAATTTTTTAATTTCCGGAATTAGTTCCCAATGCGCATCTACTTGGCTCATTTCTTCTCTTGTGCGTAAATGAATAGAAAGATTTGCAATATCTTGTTTGAAAATGTGCGTTAACCAATCTTCCCACTCGCTTAACTCTTTAAAGCCAAGTCTTGTTTTTACGCTGACAGGTAGTCCGCCCTCTTTTGCTGCTTGGATAAGTTCTGCTGCAACGTCTGGACGTAGAATAAGGCCACTACCTTTTCCTCTTGATGCAACGTTCGGAACTGGGCAACCCATGTTAATATCGATACCTTTAAATCCTAGCTCTGCCATACCGATACTCATTTGACGGAAGTATTCAGGATTATCTCCCCAAATATGTGCTACCATCGGTTGTTCATCTTCTGTAAAAATCAAACGGCCACGTACACTTTTCATACCTTCTGGATGGCAATAGCTATCCGAGTTTGTAAACTCTGTGAAGAATACGTCCGGACGACCTGCTTCACTTACTACGTGACGGAAAACAACGTCTGTCACATCTTCCATTGGTGCAAGTACGAAAAATGGTCGTGGTAATTCACGCCAAAAATTATCTATCATTTCAAATTCAAATCCTCTCACTAAGAATACAATTTCAAAATCTCAATTTATAATTTGTGAAAATCAGCAATATTTATTTTAACTAAAATCTCTTATGAATGGTATTTTTGTAAACCAAAAAGCAGGTGGTATAGATTTTTTCTATATCAACTGCTTTCCTATTATACTAACTTAAGCCAAGCTACACACTCCACATGCGTCGTATGCGGGAACATATCAACAGGTTGTACTTCCTGTGTTTTATATCCGCCTTCTTCTAATACTTTTAAGTCACGCGCTAATGTTGCTGGGTTACATGATACGTATACGACGCGGTTTGGCTTCATGTCAATGATTGTGTTTAGTAATGCTTCGTCACAGCCTTTACGCGGTGGGTCTACGACCATTGTGTCAGCAATTACGCCTTCTTTGTACCATTTTGGAATGACTACTTCTGCTTCTCCTACGCCAAATTCAGCGTTTGTCATGTTGTTTAGTGCTGCATTTCGGTTTGCGTCTTCAATTGCTTCTGGAACGATTTCAACGCCGTACACTTTTTTCGCTTTTTGCGCTAGGAATAACGAGATTGATCCGATTCCGCAATAGGCATCAATTACAGTTTCGTTACCATTTAATTTTGCGTATTCTAACGTTTTATCGTATAGCACTTTCGTTTGTTCTGGATTTACTTGATAGAATGAACGTGCTGAAATCGCAAATTTAATGTCACCGATAAAGTCATAAATATATTCTGATCCGTACAGTACTGTAGTTTTGTCTCCGAAAATTACATTCGTACGCTTCGTATTTACGTTTTGAACAATCGATTTTACTTCTGGGAATTTCGCTGCAATTTCTTCAATGATTGCCTTTTTGTTCGGCAATTCTGCTGTACGTGTAATGAAGACAAGCATAATTTCCCCTGTTACTTGTCCGTAACGAGCCATTACGTGACGAAGTGTTCCTTTGTTACGCTCTTCGTTGTACGCAGTGATACCGTGCTTTTCACAAATACGTTTTACTTCTTGAATTAATGTATCGTTTTCTTCTGCCTGAATTAAGCATGATTCCATATTAATGATGTCATGCGTTCCTTGGCGATAGAAACCAGCTACAAGTCCGCCTTCACGTTCTCCGATTGGTACTTGTGCTTTATTGCGATATACCCACGGGTTCTTCATGCCAAGTACAGGATGAACAGGAACATCACCTAGTCCTCCGATACGTTGCATAACGTCACGTACTTGTTTTTCTTTCGCTTGTAACTGTCCTTCATAAGTTAAGTGCTGAAGCTGACAACCGCCGCACTGGTTATATACTGGGCATTCTGCATCTTTACGATATGGACTTTCTGTATGAAGCTTCATTAAACGACCAAATGCGAAGTTTTTCTTCACTTTAATAATTTTAATTTGCGCTTCTTCACCTGGTAATCCGTTTTTAACGAAAATAGGATAGCCCTTTACTTTCGCAACACCGGCACCATCATGTGTTAAATCTTCAAATACTACATCTATAAACTCGTTTTTCTCAACTGGTGGCGTCATTTTAGTACTCATTTTCCGACCTCACTTTTTCATAACACTGCGTTACATTTTATCATACTTATATGGTCTTTTTCTATTGGAAGAAAAAAAGCTATTGACGATACTTCTCTGTTAATGTTACGCTACTACTAATTTAATACGGACGATGTTACCTCATATATACTTGATAATATGGATCGAGAGTTTCTACCCGGCAACCTTAAATTGCTGGACTATGGGGAAAACTAATGAATATTAGCCTATGCGCAAAAAAGGACTCATATTGATTAGCTTTCTCTCATAGATGAAAGTGAATCCATATGGGTCTTTTTTTATTTTTCTAAAAGGTCAGACATCTTACGTATGACATAAAACCTCATTCCTTTATTTTTAGTAATATAACGAGCGTTTTATGTACAAACTTTATACGAACTTCTGAAAGGGGCAACTACATGCAATATGTAATGAGCATTATCGGTATTCTTGCCGTGTTAGGTTTATGTTTTGCTTTGTCAAACAACAAAAGTAAAATCAACTTCCGTGCAATTGCAATTATGATTGGTTTCCAAATTTTAATCGGTTGGTTTATGTTTGCTACAAAGGTTGGTCAACAAATCATTATTTTCATTAGTAAAGTTTTCAACAAACTAATTAAACTTGGTACGACAGGTGTCGATTTTCTCTTTAATGGAATTCACAGAGATTTTGTCTTTTTCTTAAACGTATTATTAATTATCGTATTTTTCTCAGCACTACTTTCAATCTTTAGTTATTTAGGTGTTTTACCATTCATCGTTCGTGTTGTCGGCGGTGCAATTTCAAAAATTACTGGTTTGCCACGCGTTGAGTCATTCCACGCAGTAAACTCTGTATTCTTCGGTTCAAGTGAAGCGTTAATCGTTATTAAAAACGATTTACAGCATTTCAATAAAAATCGTATGTTTATCATTTGTTGTTCTGCGATGAGCTCCGTTTCTGCTTCTGTTACAGCATCATACGTAATGATGTTAGATGCAAAATACGTACTAGCAGCTCTTCCGCTAAACTTATTCTCAAGCTTAATCGTTTGTTCGTTATTAACACCAGTTGATACGAAAAAAGAGGATGAAGTGATTCAAAAATTTGATAGAACTCTATTCGGAGACAGCTTTATCGGCGCAATGATTAACGGTGCGCTTGATGGTTTAAAAGTAGCTGGTATCGTTGCCGCATTAATGATCGCCTTTATCGGTGTGATGGAAGTTGTAAACTACGTAATTAGTGCAGCTTCAGGCGCAATAGGACATGCTGTTACTTTACAACAAATCTTCGGTTACGTACTTTCTCCATTCGCATTCTTAATGGGTATTCCAACTCAAGATATTATCCCAGCTGGTGGTATTATGGGTACGAAGATTGTTTTAAACGAGTTTGTAGCAATCCTTGATTTAAAAGACACAGCTACAACATTAGCTCCACGTACAGTTGGAATCGTTACAGTATTCTTAATTAGCTTCGCAAGTATTAGCCAAATTGGTGCAATCGTTGGTACAATCCGTGCCCTTTCTGAAAAACAAGGAAGCGTTGTTTCTAAATTTGGTTGGAAAATGCTGTTTGCATCAACACTTGCTTCTATTTTATCTGCGACAATCGCTGGATTGTTTATTTAATAAAAAATCACCTTTGCTTAGACAGCAAGGTGATTTTTTTATTATCATCATTTAAGAAACTGAAGAAAACTCTAATGCCTCTTCCTTATTAATAATTTCCCCCTTATAATTACCTTTCACCGAAATATCAATAATTGATTTATTTTCTGCTTCCATTTTCCCTAAAGAAAATATATATATTAAATCATCTTTTTTTAACATCCATTGTTTTCCGTGCCAAGGACCAGTTAACTTCTGTTCTGGTGACGCCAGTATTTCTCCAAAATATTCACATTCCCCTAGAGATGTTTTTACTGTATTCTTCTTCGTATCAATAACTACATATTTAAGGAGCTTTATACTTTCACTTGAAAAAATCTCTACTTCATGATCATTTTTTTTCTTAAATTTCAGCTTTCCATCTTTTGTATTAACCAATTTACTTTGATCAATTGCATTTAGTACAAACTCATACTCTTCTTTTGTAACACCGAAATTAGGATGATATGGAAAACTTTTTTTCTCTGCATGTTCTTCTACATATTTTAAATACCATTCCATATTACTCGCTAGATGCTCTCTCATTCTTTGACCAATACTCCCTACCTTTTTAAGAGTATCTGGTTCCATCTCTAGTGTCATAATATCCGCCGTCACTTCCGCATTCATAAGATGCGATGGAATATACTCTTCCACACTATTTGCTTTACTCACTTCACTTTGACAACCAACTATAAATAGCGATATGAAAAAGATATATATTATTTTTTTATATTTCATTTCTATTCTCCACTCCATACATTATCCTTACTTAGTTTTATAGCGGTTTTTATTATAGTATAAAATCTTTATATTTTAATAGAATCCATACCCGTATGCAAAATTGCATATTAATAAGTCTTCTTCTTACTTTAAAATTAGCTTAAATCACTTTCCAAATTATACAAATAACAAGTTTAAAATGTTATAATTTTCAAAAAACCACCGGAGGATATTATGAAAGCCCACGTAATTTTCGATTTCTTACATTTACTAGTCTTAACCCTAAAAAGCTATTATGTATGGGGAATGCCTATCTATGTCTTTATTATTCCTCTTATCTTTGTAGTCGGTTATATTATTATTAATTCTAATAAGAAACAAAAAAATACATCTATTCAAAGTCACTAATCTATTACCTTAATAGCCTCCTAAAAATCATATTCCCCTCATTTTCTTCAAATGATATGATGAACAAGGGTATATCCCCACCACTCTTATAGCGGTGGGGATTTTAATGTCAATATGCAACATACTACACAATAGAAGGTGATTTTCATGAGAAAATACGCAGCAATTGCTTTATGTACGTCTGCCATTCTAGCAGGCTGTAATACTAACAATGTAAGTCCAGAACCTAAAAAAGAGAAAACGGCTCAAGGGATTAAGAAACAAGAAGAGACTGTGCAAGAACAAGGTAAAGTCTCATATAATGCAATTACACACGAATCTACAAACACAAGTATTCATATTACAGACATAAAAGATTCTTTAAATGAAGTACAATATAAAATTTGGCGCACAGCTGATGGAAAGGAACGTGCTAAACCTTTTTCTTCTAAAGAAAAGGAGGAACAATTTACACTTCCTTTTGATATCAAGGAATTTGAAGGAAAACGCGGTGAGTTCCAAATTGAAGCAACAGGAATGAAGGAAGATGGGGAAACAATCCCGCTTACGAAATCTACTATTACTTTCGAACAAAAGGTTCCTGTTCTTATGTATCACGCAATTGATGATTATCATGGTCAAGGTATTAAAGACTTATTCGTATCACCAGCTAACTTTGAAGCACAAATGAAACATTTAAAGGACAATGGTTATACGCTGTTAACGTTTGAACGCTGGGGCGATATAAATAAAGTAAATAAGCCGATTTTCGTTACATTTGATGACGGTATGAAAAATAATATGAATGCATTTCGCGTTTTACAAAAGCTAAAAGATGATACTTTTAAACCGGCAGCAACAGAATATATGATTGTTGATAACGTTGATGTAGAAGGAGCATTGTCTACTTCTGAAATAAAAGAAATGATTGATTCCGGCATTTTCTCAGTACAATCTCATACTGCAACACATGCAGACTTGCCGAAAATTACAAACTATGAGGAAGAGTTAAAAGGTTCAAAAGAAAAGCTAGAAAAAATAACAGGTAAGCCTGTTATGGCGATTGCTTATCCATTCGGTCATGTAGATGATAAGGTTGTTGCAGAAACGAAGAAGTATTATCAATTTGCGACGACGACAAAGCCTGGGCAATTCATTACGAAGGGTGAACCTGATGAATTGTTAAAGATGAAGCGCGTTCGTATACACCATACAACGACTGTAGAGCAGTTTGCTTCTTCAATTAAGTAAATGTAAGAGCTCAATACATTTTGAGCTCTCTTTTTACTTTATATTTATATATATTTTTAGAATTTTCTTGTATTATATATAGTAAGAAATCTTTCAAATTAAAGGAGATTATACATATGTCATTTGAACAAACGTTAGAGAAATATGCTGCTCTTGCAGTTAATGTTGGTGTTAATATTCAACCTGGACAAACTTTATCAATTAGTGCACCTCTTGAAGCTGTACAATTTGTACGCCTCGTTACAGAGAAAGCATATAAATCTGGTGCAAAACACGTATATGTGGATTGGAATGATGAGACGTTAACACGCTTAAAGTTCGATCTAGCTCCTGAAGAAGCTTTCTCTGAATTCCCTTCTTGGAAAGCACATGCTCGTGAAGAATTAGCAAAAGAAGGCGCTGCATTTATGTCTATCTATGCAGAAAACCCTGATTTATTAAAAGGTGTAGAAGCAACACGTATCGCAACAGCTCATAAAGTAGCTGGAGAAGCGATGAAAGTATACCGTGATTACGTACAAGCCGATAAAGTAAGCTGGTGTGTAATTTCTGTTCCTACGAAAGAATGGGCTGCGAAAGTATTCCCTGACGTAGCGCCAGAAGAACAAGAAGCAAAGTTATGGGATGCTATTTTCAAAGCTACTCGCGCTGATTTAGAAAATCCTGTAGAAGCATGGAAAGAACATGATGAAACATTACATACAAAAGTGGATTACTTAAACGAAAAGCATTATAAAGCTCTTCACTATACAGGTCCTGGAACAGATTTAACAATCGAACTTCCAGAAAAACATGTATGGGCTGGTGCTGGTAGCTTAAATGAAAAGAACGTACCATTTATGGCTAATATTCCAACTGAAGAAGTATTTACAATGCCACTTAAAACAGGTGTAAACGGCCAAGTTTCTAGTACAAAACCGTTAGTATTTGCAGGTAATATTATCGATAATTTCACGTTAACATTTGAAAACGGACGTATCGTAGACTATAAAGCTGAAGCTGGTGAAGAAGCTTTAAAACATTTAGTAGAAACAGATGAAGGTTCTCACTTCTTAGGAGAAGTAGCTTTAGTACCTCATGACTCACCAATTTCAAACACAAATGTTTTATTCTACAATACACTATTTGACGAAAATGCATCTTGCCACCTTGCAATCGGAAATGCTTATGCATTTAACTTAGTTGGCGGAAAAACAATGTCTAAAGAAGAACTTGCTGAAAACGGCGCAAACGCTAGTATTACACACAACGACTTCATGATTGGATCCGCTGAGCTTGATATCGATGGTATTACAGCTGATGGCAGACATGAGCCTATCTTCCGTAAAGGTAACTGGGCGTTTTAATAAAGTGAAACTTTAATCAGCCCTCACCAATTGGACTTTTACGGGCAGCCCGATCCCCCACCTAACTTCTTTGCTTTCGCTGAATTTTGAGGTAGGGGTCTTACTGCCCGGAAAATAGCGGGATAAAATTAAAAGGCTATCTTCCACACAGGAAGATAGCCTTTTATGATGCCGATGAAACCTTAAGACCAATGACACCCAAAACAATAAAAAGAATACAAAATGCTTGGAATAAGCTAATGTGCTCTTTAAAAAAATACACACTAATAATTGTAATAAGTAATGTTCCAACGCCAGACCAAATTGCATAAGCAATACTTAAATGAATCTTTTTAACAACGATAGCAAATACACTAAAACAAATACCATAGAATACAAAAATCAGTACACTCGGAACGAGCTTTGTTAAACCATTTGATAGTTTCATTGCGATTGTTCCAGCTACTTCAAAAATAATTGTAACAAGTAATAATAGCCAATATACCATACTAGAATCTCCTTCTCTGTTACCTTATAGAGATTCTAGTATACTACTTATAGTCCTAATGAAATATATTTAATTTCTAAATATTCCTCGATACCAAAATGGCCTCCTTCACGGCCAATACCACTTTCTTTAAAGCCACCAAATGGGGCTTGTGCAACTGATGGAAGACCGTCATTTAGACCAATAATACCGTACTCTAGCGCCTCGCTAATTTGGAATGCTTGGCTAATATCCTTCGTGAAAATATACGCAGCTAAACCGTATGGTGTATTATTTGCACGTTCGATTACTTCTTCAACGGTTTTAAATTTCGCAACAGGGGCAACTGGCCCAAATGTTTCTTCATTCATACAAAGCATCGTATCATTTGCCAATCCAATGACAGTCGGTTGAATGAAGTGTCCATCTAGCTCTGCAATTTTTTGGCCACCATATAAAACTTCTCCCCCCTTTTGAATAGCGTCTTCAATATGTTCTTGTACTTTCGAAACTGCATTCTCGTCAATAAGTGGTCCTACAGTCGTTCCGTCACCAAAACCGTCTCCTACTTGTAGTTGTCCTACTGCCTTTTGGAACTTCTCTACAAATA
This sequence comes from Bacillus sp. ok061, assembly GCF_900108285.1. Taxonomy (NCBI): domain Bacteria; kingdom Bacillati; phylum Bacillota; class Bacilli; order Caryophanales; family Bacillaceae; genus Bacillus; species Bacillus sp. ok061. The sequence continues at coordinate 135,370 of NZ_FNUW01000013.1, forward strand.
CTTCGTATACGTCTTCTTGAACGAATACACGGTTTGTACATATACACGTTTGTCCTGCATTACGGAACTTCGAACCAATCACTGCTTCTACCGCTTTATCTAAATCTGCATCATTCATTACGATAAATGGGGCATGGCCACCTAATTCTAATGAAACTTTTTTCATCGTTTGCGCGGCACTAGCCATTAATTCTTTCCCAATTTCCGTTGAACCTGTAAAGGACACTTTTCGAACGCGACCATCTTCCATCCACGTATCAGCAATTGCTTTTGCACTACCTGTTACGATATTGATTACGCCCTTTGGAATATCTGCTTCATGGGCTAATTCAGCTAATTTCAATGCAGTTAATGGCGTTTGACTTGCCGGTTTCACAACGGCTGTACAGCCTGCTGCAAGCGCTGGGGCTACCTTTCTCGTAATCATCGCTGCCGGGAAGTTCCAAGGTGTAATAGCTGCCATAACGCCAACTGGTTGCTTCATAACTAAAATGCGCTTATTCGGATGAGAAGCAGGAATCATTTCACCATATACACGTTTCCCCTCTTCTGCATACCATTCAACAAAGCTATTTGCATAATTTACTTCACCAAGCGCTTCTGCAAACGGCTTTCCTTGTTCCTTCGTCATAATCGCTGCGATTTCTTCCTTATTTTCATCAATAAGTGTGAACCACTTTTTTAATTTCGCTGCACGATCCGCTGCTGTTAACTTAGACCACGTTTTAAAAGCTTCATGTGCAGCATCAACAGCTTGCTTTGCCTCTGTTACTCCGCCTTTTGGTACAGTTGCAAATATTTCCTTCGTCGCAGGATTATTTACTTCAATTTGTTCTTGTAATGTAATCCACTCACCATTTATATACATCGCCTTTTTATCTATACTTACGAAAGTCGCCTTTTTATCCAATGTTTTCTTCCTCCTCTATGAACTTCTTAATTTTCCTAGTAGCAGCAGATTGACTAATTTGCAAAAACTCAGCCACTTTATAACTTGATCCATACGTTTTATACGCTTTAAGAATAATATTTCGCTCTACCTCTTCCAGCATTTTATAAAGGCTTTGCCCCGATTGTTCAACTGCAGCCTCTTGCATAGAGAGTGGCAAATCCTCTACCGTTACAACATCATCGACAGTAATAACAATTCTCTCAATTACATTCTCTATTTCTCTATTGTTTCCTTCCCACGGATATCCAACAAACATTTGTAACGTACTCGGCGCTAGTTTCACATCACGTCCGTACTTTTTATTAAAGTGCTGCAAGTAATGATAAATAAGCGGCAAAATATCTTCTGTTCTCTCCCTAAGCGGGGGAATTGCAATTGGAATGACATTCAGACGATAGTATAAATCTTTCCGAAATGTTCCTTGTTTCACCATCTCGCTTAAATCTCTATTTGTTGCCGCCACAATTCGAACATCCACTTTTTTTAATTCTCTTCCGCCTATAGGACGAAATGTTTTTTCTTGCAATACTTGCAAAAGCTTCGCTTGAATTTCAATCGGCATTTCACCGATTTCATCTAAAAAAAGAGTTCCTTTATGCGCGGATTCTAATAGTCCCTTTTTCCCTTCACGATTCGCACCTGTAAAAGATCCAGCTGAATATCCAAAAAGCTCCGATTCAATTAAATTAGTTGGCAATGCCGCACAATTAATTTCATAGAAACTTTCATTCTTCCGATGACTCACCTCATGTAAATGGCGTACTAATCGACTTTTTCCTACTCCAGTCTCGCCTAAAACGAGAACAGTACTATCCACTATAGATACTTTTTTGATTGTATCGACTATTTTTTGCATAGCTAGACTTTTAAAAATAAGTCCTTCATGCTCATATGTTTCTCTTAATTCTTTTTTATATGTTTTTAGCTGATTATCCATTTCCTCTACCTTTTGACGTAATTGATAGAGTTCAGTAAGGTCCCGAGAATAACTAATCACTCTTCTTAAATTTCCCTCATCATCAAAAACAGGCCTTGTACGAACGTGTAAATACTCTCCTGATTTTGTAGTTTGAACGAGTTCAATTGGCCTCTTTTTTTCAATCACTTCTAATGTCGCTGATGGATAAAAGATTCCATCCTTTTGTAGTTCTTTTACATGCTTACCAACTAACTCTTCTGCAGCTAGTTGATAGTGCCTTTCACATGTACTATTTACACGCACAACGATCCCTTGCTCATCTGTAACAAAAATTTCGTCAAACGCATATTCAAATACATCTTTTAAATCCATTAACACTCGTTCCTTTTCTGCAACCATCCTAGCCACCCCTAACTTCAAATCCATCGATCCACTTCACTACCTTTATTATAAAGTGAATTTTCTGCATTTAATATAGAGTCAGCTAGAATGTTTGCTATTTATACTTCAGTTTTTAAACGCGAGCGATGTTTGTTTGCTTATAACAAGCTTGCAACGATTCTTCAATTATTGTTAATCCTTCTTCAAGTTGCTCATCTGTAATAATTAAAGGCATTAACACACGGATAACATTTCCATACGTTCCTGCTGATAATAAAAGTAACCCACGCTTATTTGCTTCTGCACATAGATTAGCCGTTAACGTTTTGTCAGTTGCTTTCGTCTTACGATCTTGAACGACCTCAAATGCACACATTGCTCCTAACCCACGCACATCACCGATGCAATGATATTTATTTTTCATCTCTTCGAATCGATTCATTACGACTTTTCCTAATTCTATCGCTCTATCATTTAATTTCTCATTTTCTATTACATCGAGAACAGCTAAGGCAGCCGCACATCCTAATGGACTTCCTGCATACGTTCCACCGAGTTCACCTGGTGCAGACTCATTCATAATTTCTTTACGTCCAATGACACCACTTATCGGTACACCAGCCCCTAATGATTTAGACACTGTAATTAAATCTGGAACGACATCATAATGATCAATTGCAAAATATTTTCCTGTACGACTAAAGCCTGTTTGTATTTCATCCGCTACAAATAAGATGCCATTCTCTGAACAAATGCGGCGTACTTCTTGAACAAATTTCTTACTTGGGACGATAAATCCACCTTCCCCTTGAACAGGTTCCATTACAACAGCTGCAATTGTTTCTGGCGCTACTTCCGATATGAAGAAGTTCTTAAACTCTTCAATAATAAAATCATCATACTGCTCTTCCGTTAATCCCTCTGGGCGACGGTATTCGTATGGAAATGGCGCTTTATATACTTCTGGAGCAAAGGGACCAAACCCAAATTTATATGGCTTCACTTTACTTGTCATCGTCATTGTCATTAATGTACGCCCGTGGAAACCTTTAGAAAATGCGATAATACCGGGTCTCTTCGTATATTTACGAGCGATTTTCACCGCGTTCTCAACTGCTTCTGCACCACTATTTAAAAAGAGGACTTGCTTATCGAAACTTCCTGGTGCCAATGCCGCAAGTTTTTCCGCTAATTCAATATATGGCTCATACATCATGACGTTAAATCCAGTATGAATGTATTGATCGACTTGTTTATGGAGCGCTTCTTTAACCGTTGGATGACAATGCCCTACGTTAATTGTCCCGATTGCTCCTGCAAAATCAATGTACTGATTGCCATCAACATCTGTTACAAGAGCACCATTTGCAGATTGTACAAACGTTGGGATGCCGTTACTTACTCCTTTTGGTACTATATTTTGACGGCGTTCTAATAAAGATGCCGCTTTCGGTCCTGGAATTTGTTCATTTACTTTAGCAAATTTTTTTGTGTTCATTGCGTACCCCATCCTTTTCTTTACATTGTTTTCTCTTTTTATTGCAAAATGTATGCCAACTTTCTTTTCTAGCATTTATCCTATATTCTTTGTATCCAGGCATAAAAAATAAGTCTATAAAGACTCATTAAGAGTCTTTATAGACTTATTTTCCTTACACATTAGACTTTTCTTTCTCCCAGAAAAACTCACCCGATTGAGAAATAAACTCTTCAACAGAATCTAACACTAAATCAGCAAGTGGTTCTAATGTTGGACGGTCTCCCGTACCAGATAGCACCCCAATTGCATAGCAATCGCCATTTTTAGCTAAATGTAAATCAGTTGGCGTATCTCCAACAACCGCAACCTCACATGATTCTAAATTAAATTTCTCACAAAACACTTCTATAATCTTTTTATCTGGTTTTTGCACAGGGAATGTATCCGAGGCTATAATATAATCAAAAAAGTTCTCCAACTTATATTGTTTTAAAAATAATTCTGTTGGTGCAAAATCATCCGCCGTGACAACCCCTAATATAAATCCTTTATCTTTTAATGCCTGTAACACTTTCGGTAAATTCGCTGTCATTTTCATATGCGAACGATGCTCATACATAAGGGAAAATAACTTCTCACTTACCCAATGATGCATCTCTTCTTCTCTAGCAGACTCAATATAATTACAAAGCCCCTTCGCTACATCAAGGCTTGTTCCAGCAGCTATTGCACTCCTCGGATTAACAAATGCTCCCTCTACACCAATCTCTTCTAATAAGGTCTGCCGTATTGTATTTGGTAAATGATATAAACTTATACATTCAGCTACAAGTTCTTCAGCTACTTTTATCCATATTGAATGAAAATCCATTAATGTCCCATCTTTATCAAATAATATCGCCTTTATCTTCTCCATAGCATCCTACCTCTCATTTCTTATCTCTTCCAGTGTATCAATAAAGTATGGATGTAAAATAAAAGAATTGTAAAAATACCATAAAAATCAAACTAACTCCCAATTTACAATTCATTTTAACAAAGTAAAAAAGGATGCCTTTACAAGGCATCCTCTTGATGTTCAGGAACAAATAGTTCTAAACAATGATATATATTTTCGAATTCCATCGGTGCATCTCCACCATACTCACCATCTAAATTAATCATTAGTTTATCTGGTGAATGTACTTTAATTCGGTTCGCTTGTGTGTATAACACTTTTGGATTGTTAATATGTTCACCACGTTGTGCTTGTGTTGCTGCTTTAATTAAATCAGCGATAGAACCTTTTTTCAGTACTAATAGGTCAAATAACCCATCGTTAATAGATGCATACGGTGCTACCTTTTCAAATCCACCTACTGAACGAGTATTCGTAATTAAAAACATTGTAATTTCTTCTTGTAGTAACTTTCCATCATACTCAATTTCAACATATGTCGGATGCAATGATGGTAACATCTCGATACCTTTTAGGTAATAAGCAAGTTGTCCTAATACTGTCTTTAACTTACTCGGTACTTCGTATGTTAATTCTGTAATACGACCGCCACCAGCGATGTTAATAAAATATGTATCGTTCGCTCTACCGAGGTCTAATGGCACTGTTTTTCCTTCGCAAATAATATCTGCTGCCTCTTCAATAGAACGAGGTACACCAATCGCACGTGCAAAGTCATTTGTCGTTCCAACTGGAATAATTCCAAATTTCGGGCGGAATTCATGTCCAACTAAACCGTTTACTACTTCATTTAATGTACCGTCGCCACCAGCGGCAATAACAACATCAAACTTACGATCCGCAGCTTGCCTCGCCGCCACAGTAGCGTCTCCAGGACCCGTTGTCGCATGACAAGATGTCTCATAGCCAGCTTGTTCTAATTTTTGTAATACTTCTGGTAAGCTCTTCTTAAATAGCTCACGCCCAGAAGTAGGATTATAAATAATTCTTGCTCGCTTCATCATTTATTAGCACAGGAAATTTCTTTATGCATCGAAAAAGAACATACCGAACTTCTATTCAGTATTCCCATGCCTACCTCCTCTCATCTTGCTATCCTTCTTTTATCCCGCTCAAACAGGCAGTAAGAACCCGATTCGTGTAGTCCATCAAAAGTAAATATTCATTTCAATGGTTTTGTTTTATTTGACCAAAAAATTTATCCCGCTATTTGCGGGCAGTAAATGCCCGATTGGTGTGGGCTAATAATCAGTTGGGGATGAACCTCCCACTGATTAAAGTTTCACTTTATTTCTATCCATTCTTCCATAAAAATTTACATATAACGAATAATAACTATCTATTATTTCATGAGATGAAAAAAAACCTCTATGTTTAGATTTATCATTATTCCCACCTTTTTGCAACTATCATACCATAGTTGCTATACAAACATTTTTCCACTTTTGACAGTTAATCAAACGTTTGTTTAAACGATTTTGTCTCATTTAAACAAACGTTTGATTAACCTAGAAAAACACCCATGTACGGGTGTTTTTCTGCTTAATCTTTAAAAGTCACTACTATTATCGCTTATTAATCTCTTCAAGTAAGATTTTGTTAACAAGCGGTGGATTTGCTTGTCCTTTTGTAGCTTTCATAATTTGACCAACTAAGAACCCAATTGCACGGTCTTTACCGTTTTTAAAGTCTTCGATAGATTGCTCATTATTATCAAGAATTTCTGTTACAACTTTACGAAGTGTACCCTCGTCAGAAATTTGAACAAGACCTTTCGCTTTAACGATTTCTTCTGGGTCTCCACCTTTTTCGATTAATTCATTAAATACTTTCTTCGCGATTTTAGAAGAAATTGTACCTTTTTCAATTAATTGAACCATTTTAGATAAACCAGCAGGCGTTAATGCAACGTCTTTTAATTCTTTTTGTTGTTTGTTTAAGTATGCAAGTACTTCACCCATTAACCAGTTCGATGTTAATTTCGCATCAGCACCGTCTGCAACAGTTGCTTCAAAGAAATCAGACATTTCTTTCGTTAATGTTAATACGTGTGCATCATAAGCTGGTAAGCCAATTTCTGCAACGTAGCGAGCTTTACGCGCATCTGGAAGTTCTGGAATAGAAGCTCGAACTGCTTCTTTCCACTCATCGTCGATGTAAAGTTCAACTAAGTCTGGCTCAGGGAAGTAACGGTAATCGTCAGATCCTTCTTTCACACGCATTAAGATTGTTTTCTTCGTTGCTTCATCATAACGACGTGTTTCTTGTTGGATGATACCACCAGATAACAGTTCTTTTTCTTGGCGCACTTGCTCGTGCTCAAGACCTTTTTGTACGTAAGTGAATGAGTTTAAGTTTTTCAGTTCCGCTTTTGTACCAAACTTCTCTTGTCCAACTGGACGAAGAGAAATGTTCGCATCACAACGCAGAGAACCTTCTTCCATCTTACAATCAGATACACCAGTATATTGAATGATTGATTTTAACTTCTCTAAGTATGCATATGCTTCTTCTGGCGTACGCATATCTGGCTCAGATACGATCTCGATTAAAGGCATACCTTGACGGTTGTAGTCTACTAATGAACCATCAGCTGTATGCGTTGATTTACCAGCATCTTCTTCTAAATGAAGACGTGTAATACCGATACGTTTCTTTTTACCGTCTACTTCGATTTCAATCCAACCATTTTCACCAATTGGCTTATCAAATTGAGAAATTTGGTAAGCTTTCGGATTATCTGGATAAAAATAGTTTTTACGGTCGAACTTCGTTTCCGTTGCGATCTCACAGTTTAATGCCATTGCAGCTTTCATTGCAAAGTTAACTGCTTCTTTATTTAAAGTAGGAAGTACCCCTGGGTATCCTAAGTCAATTACACTTGTTTGTGTATTTGGCTCCGCTCCGAATTCTGTTGGACTCGCAGAGAAAATTTTCGAATTTGTTTTTAACTCAACGTGAACCTCTAAACCAATAATTGTTTCTAAATTCATCTATGCTCGCCTCCTTACAGACTTGCTTTTTTTGTATGATAGTCTGTTGCTTGCTCAAACGCATGTGCAACGCGGTAAATTGTCGCTTCATCGAAGTGTTTACCAATGATTTGTAGACCAAGTGGCATGTTGTTAGCACCGAATCCACATGGAACTGAAATCGCTGGAACACCCGCTAAGTTTACTGGGATTGTTAAAATGTCATTTGCATACATTGTCATTGGATCGTCAACTTTTTCTCCAACTTTAAATGCCGGAGTTGGTGTTGTTGGTCCAATAATAACATCATAGTTAGCAAATACATTTTCAAAGTCATTTTTAATTAATGTACGTACTTGTTGTGCTTTTTTGTAATATGCATCATAGTAACCAGAGCTAAGGGCAAATGTACCAAGCATAATACGACGTTTAACTTCATCACCGAAACCTTCACTACGTGTGTTTTTGTAAAGATCTAATAAGTTATTTACATTATCAGAACGAACACCGTAACGCACGCCATCAAAGCGTGAAAGGTTCGCAGATGCTTCAGAAGAAGATAGTAAGTAATACGTTGCTAGAGCGTATTTAGAGTGTGGAAGCGATACTTCCTCCCAAGTTGCGCCCATACCTTCTAATACTTTTAAAGCAGCTAGTACTGACTCACGAGCTTCTTCGCCAACACCTTCGCCTAAGTATTCTTTCGGTACAGCAATGCGTAAACCTTTAACATCGCCTGTTAAACCAGCTAAATAGTTTCCAACTTCAACGTTTGCAGAAGTTGCATCCATGCGGTCAATACCTGAAATAGCTTGTAATAAGTATGCATTGTCTTCTACTGTACGTGTAATCGGTCCGATTTGGTCAAGTGAAGATGCGAATGCTACTAATCCGTAACGAGATACGCGTCCATAAGTTGGTTTTAAACCTACAACACCGCAATATGCAGCTGGCTGACGGATAGAACCACCCGTATCAGAACCTAGAGAGAATAGTACTTCTCCTGCTGCTACAGCTGCTGCAGAACCACCACTAGATCCGCCCGGAACGTAATCTAAGTTCCATGGGTTTTTCGTAGCGTAGAATCCTGAGTTTTCATTTGAAGAACCCATTGCGAACTCGTCCATATTTAATTTACCGATTGTAATTGTGTCAGCAGCTTTTAGCTTTTGCACAACTGTCGCATCATAAATTGGATCGAAGTTTGCTAACATTTTGCTCGCACAAGTTGTACGAAGACCGTTAGTTACAATGTTATCTTTTACACCAATTGGCATACCGAATAATAAACCATTATCTTCAGCGCCGATTTTTGCATCTAATTCTTTCGCTTTTGCGCGTGCATTTTCTTCATCTAATGTAAGAAAAGCTTTTACGTTATCTTCAACATCCGCAATACGTTTGTAAGATTCTTCTACTAAATCCGTAACGGAAATTTCTTTGTTGTTTAACTTCTTATGTAACTCTGATACTGAATGATCAAATAATGACATCGAAATTCCCCTCCTCTATTCTAATACTGCTGGAACACGGATTTGATTATCTTTGTGATCCGGTGCATTTTTTAATACTTCTTCGACTGGTAAACCTTTTTCTGGTACATCTTCACGCATAACATTTTTCATAGTTAATACATGAGTTGTTGGTTTTACATCTGTTGTATCTAATTCATTTAACTGTTCTGCAAATGTAACAATTGCATCTAGTTGTTTTTGAAATTTTTCTGCTTCTTGATCAGTAATTGCAAGACGTGCTAAATGTGCTACGTGCTTTACATTCTCAACGGAAATTCTTGACACGGCTAGGCCACCTCCATAATATATCGTTCAATCTACAATACTATTGATGATACCAAATTTTCAGTACTTCAAGCAAGTCAACACAGAGTACTTACGCCATTTTTACATAAAAAAAGAAAGGCAAATGCCTTTCTTTACAATTTACTCTTTATCTAACGGTTTATTTTTCGGAAATCTCTCGTTATCTTCTTCATTATCACGAATTGTTTTTTGTAATACAAAACAAGACATCGTTAAAAATAATGTTCCAATTAAATAGTATCCTTTTACACTAAGCGTTTCATCTAACGTATAAATCCCAATTAGCATACCTGAAAGCGCACAAACAAATGAAGTCCATGCTAAAAATGTGAACGCTTGCGTATTACGTCTTCTCATCGTTCTCCCCCTCGTTAGCTGTATACCCATTATAGATAAGTATATTTACCATGATGGATTTTTATGTAAATTCTAGTTTTATATTTATAAATCTATCATAAAAGAATACTATTTTAAAGAAAGTTTTCTGTCTAATCTGAAAAAACAATCTAAACAATTGGTTTTTCAGATTACCTTACTGTTCGCTATCTACTTTCATTCATAAAAAAAGACCAGGAAAACTCCTGGTCCATTACTCTACTTAACAAACATTGGATTCTACGTTATACAAAATTGGAAGGTACAGAATTAGGGTTTGTTTGTTAAGTTTATATGTTGAACGAACTAACAGCGGAGGGGTTCCTTCTGTTAGTCCATTAAACCCAATAATTATTTTACGATTTTTTCAAGCTCCTCAAGTGAAAGATCTACTGAAATGGAGCCATCATTTGTTTCTTTCTTAATTGCATCTGTTACTTCTTTTGAATGATATAGTTCAATTACTTTTTTCAGTGTTGGATCATCTTTATCTTTTGTACGAGCTGCGAAAATATTAATATATGGCTTCGCATTTTCATTCTTTGGATCTTCTAAGAAAATAGGATCCTTCGCTGGATCTAATCCAGCTTGACCAGCAACACCGTTATTAATAACTGAAGCTGCTACATCTTTTAATACACGAGGTGTTTGCTGTGCGATAACCGGCGTGATTTTTAATTTCTTCGGATTTTCAGCAATGCCGCTTGGATCTCCAAATAAGCCAAAATCTTTTTTAAGCTTTAATAATCCAGCTGCATCAAGAAGTTTTAATGCACGTGCTTGGTTCGTTGGATCGTTTGGAATTGCAATTTCTGAACCATCTGGGATTTCATTTGCTTTCTTATATTTTTCAGAGTATAAACCCATTGGTGCAATTTGCGTTGTACCAACAGCTGTAATATCTAACTTATGCTCTTTTTTAAATTGCTCTAAGAAAGCAATATGCTGGAATGAGTTTAATTCAATATCTCCATCAGCTAACGCTTTATTTGGCGTTGTGTAATCAGAGAACTCAATCAGTTTAACTTTAATCCCTTCTTTTTCAGCTTTTTTCTTCAAAATTTCCCAAGCGTCTCCATCCGTTCCAGTTACACCGACGCGAACTACTTTTTCTTTCGCTCCTGCACCCGTGTCTCCACTTGAGCAGCCGCTTAATGCTGAGATTCCTACAATCGCTGATAATGCAAATGCTAAAATTTTCTTCATTTTCTTTTCCTCTCTTCCTTTTTATGATCTGCGTAACAAGACTTTCGCAAAGTAGTTTCCTAAATTTTGAGCTATCTGTACGAGAATAATAAGTAAAACAACCGTTACGAACATAACCGATGTATCAAAACGTTGATAACCATATGTCATTGCCAAGTCACCAAGACCGCCACCACCGACAAGCCCAGCAACTGCAGAAAATTCAATTAAACCAACTGTCATAAACGTGACACCTAAGATTAATGGTGCTAACGCTTCTGGTACAAGGATTTCAAAAACGATTCTAATTGGCGAGGCGCCCATTGCTTGTGCTGCTTCAATTACTCCTTTCGGAACGGAAACAAGATTTGTTTCAACCATTCTAGCAATACCAATTGATGCGACTAACGTCATCGGGAAAATTGCCGCTGCTGTTCCAATCGTCGTTCCAATAACGCTTCTTGTTAGTGGGCTTAAAGCTACTAAAAAGATAATGAATGGTACCGGACGAATTGTATTAATTATGATGTTAAGAATAGAAAAGACCCATTTATTTTCTAAAAAGTTTCCTTTTCTCGTTACATATAAAAGTAAACCTAGAGGTATACCCAGAATTGTAGCGAATATAAGTGTTACAATTACCATTAAGAGGGTATCTCCCGTCGCATCTAGTATGCGCGGCCAAAATATACTCCAATCAACTCGCATGAGCTTCTACCTCCTTCAGCTGCACTTGCAGTCTTAGATGTTGTAATGCTTTTTGAATTTCCCTCTGCTCACCTTGCAATTCTATAAGAAGATTTCCAAATAGCACATTTTGAAGTTCAATAATATTTCCGTACAGTACATTTACATCAACGTTATAGTTTTTTGCGATATATGATAGTACCGGCTGTCCTGTCTCCTCACCAGTAAATGTTAGACGATAAATTTGACCACCATTTTGAATTTTCGCTAGAACACTTTCTGGTAAATGATCATTAATAACAGAACGTACAAAGTTTTGAGTCGTCTTTGTTTTTGGTTGCGTGAAAACATCAAACAGTTTTCCTTCTTCAATAACTTTTCCCTTCTCCATTACAGCTACACGGTGACAAATTTCTTTCACAACATGCATTTCATGTGTAATAAGAAGAATTGTTAAATTGTATTCTCGATTTACCTTCTTTAATAAGTTTAGAATTTCTGTCGTTGTTTCTGGATCTAAGGCTGATGTTGCCTCGTCACATATAAGAATATCTGGCGATGTCGCAAGTGCTCTAGCAATACCAACACGCTGCTTTTGTCCACCTGATAGCTGTTCTGGATAATAGTTTGCTTTATCTTCTAGCCCTACAAACCTTAGCAGTTCATTTACTCTTTCTTTTATCTCATTCTTTGGTACTTTCGCTAACTTTAATGGATAAGCAATATTTCCAAATACTGTTCTTGAATTAAATAAATTAAAACTTTGAAAAATCATTCCAATTCTTTGTCTTAGTTTACGTAATTCTTTCGTCGATAATGATGTAATATCTTTATCATCTATTGAAATCGTTCCTGCCGTCGGTCTCTCTAACATATTTACTAGGCGTAATAACGTACTCTTTCCAGCGCCACTAAAACCAATAATGCCAAAAATTTCGCCTTTCTCAACTGATAATGTTACATCCTCCACCGCATGAACAGATTGCCCAGCTGATTCATACACTTTACTTACATTGTTAAAAGAAATCATTTTTCCCCCTCCTATATGCTGTAAAAACTTGAAGTAGAGCTTTCGAGGTAAAATAAAAAGTGCTCTCCTTCTTATCAACCATAAAGATTAAGAAGGAGAGCACTTATATGTACTCGTTCACATCTTCTCATCTTCCAAGCCTTTATATGGCTTGCTGGAGTTAGCACGGTATTAAAAAACCCGTTGCTGAGGTATCGTAGGGCCAGTCCCTCCACCTCTCTGGATAAGAATGTATCGATTTAATTGTCGTTTAATTAATTCTCATTATAGAACTCAGAATAATAAGAGTCAATACATTTTTTAGAAAAATATTAATTATTCCTTTATCGAAATTTTCAGATGAACATTCATAAGAAAATAGTAACTTTCAAGGTTATTTAAAATTCTTCTTCCTCATATTTTTAAACAGGAGAATCCTCTCTACGAATTGAATAAATTTATTTGAATATGAAACTCGGAGGAAGATAAATATATGAAAACAGCTCTTTTACTCGTCGATATTCAAAACGATTATTTTCCAAATGGAAAGATGGAATTGCGTAATCCAGTAGAAGCAAGCGAATATGCTAATCAGTTATTACAACACTTTAGAACAAACAGCGAACCTATTTTTCATATCCAACACGTAGCTATAAAAGATGACACTACTTTTTTCCTACCTAATACAGAAGGTGTACATATTCACGAAAGCGTACGTCCACTTAGAGAAGAAACAGTTATACTCAAACATTATCCAAATAGCTTCCGAGAAACTAATCTTCTAGAGCAATTAAAACGTTTAAATATTGAACATGTCGTTGTATGCGGGATGATGACTCATATGTGTATTGATGCAACAGTAAGGGCTGCATTCGATTTTGGCTTTCAATGTACCGTTATACATGATGCTTGTGCTACAAAAGACCTTTCTTTTAAGAACGCTACTATACCAGCTGTTTATATTCACAATACAATTTTAGCTAGTTTAAATGGCGTATATGCAAATGTAATAAGCACGCAAGAATTTTTAGCTACATAAAAAAACACTCCTTTCAGTGAGCAAAACTGAAAGGAGTGTTCCTTGTCGAACCATAGATTTTCTTTCAAATTGTATTATACAGGAAATTCTCAAAATGAATACTAAAAAATATGACTAATAAGTCAACTTTTCTCATCATTTTATTTCTGTTCACATGTTTATCCCGCTATTAATAGGTTTTAGCTCATTCCCTTCGAACGATGGTAATATACGGGATTTCAATTTTAAAAGGAGCTCTTCACATTCTGTGAAGAGCTCCTTTACTATTTCTTATAAAGTTTCAGAAGTAGTTTTTGCTTGCATGTGAAGTGCTAAGTAGTCAGGGCCACCAGCTTTAGAGTCTGTACCAGACATGTTAAAGCCACCGAATGGTTGGTAACCTACGATTGCACCAGTACATCCACGGTTGAAGTATAAGTTACCCACATGGAATTCTTCACGTGCTTTTTCAATATGGTCACGGTTATTAGTAACAACAGCACCTGTTAAACCGTATTCTGTATTGTTTGCAATTGCAAGTGCATGATCAAAGTCTTTCGCTTTACAGAATGCTACTACTGGTCCGAAGATTTCTTCTTTCATTAAGCGAGCATCTTCTGCAACGTCAGCAACGATTGTTGGTTGGATGAACCAGCCTTTAGAATCGTCTCCTTCGCCACCTGCTAAGATTCTACCTTCTTCTTTACCAATTGCAACATAGCTCATTACTTTATCGAATGCAGCTTGGTCATTAACAGGGCCCATGTTTGTACCTAATACAGCTGGGTTAGCAACTGTTAATTCTTTCGTTAATTCAACAGCACGATTTAATACGTGATCGTATACGTCTTCATGGATTACTGCACGAGAACATGCAGAACATTTTTGTCCTGAGAACCCGAATGCTGATGCAACGATAGACTTAGCTGCTAATTCAAGATCTGCTTCTTTATCAACAACGATTGTATCTTTACCGCCCATTTCAGCAATAACGCGTTTTAACCAAATTTGGCCTGGGTTTACTTTCGCTGCACGCTCATAGATACGGATACCTACATCACGAGATCCAGTGAAGCTTACGAAACGTGTACGAGGGTGATCTACTAAGTAGTCACCAACTTCAGAACCATTACCTGGAACGAAGTTTACTACACCAGCTGGTAAGCCAGCTTCTTCTAATACTTCCATAAATTTCGCTGCTACTACAGGAGTTGTACTAGCTGGTTTTAGTAATACTGTGTTACCAGAAACTAAAGCAGCTGTTGTCATACCTGCCATAATTGCGAATGGGAAGTTCCAAGGAGAAATGATAACACCTACTCCTAATGGAATGTAAGAGAAACGATTATATTCAATTGGACGGCTTTCTACTGGAATACCGTCTTTTAATTTTAACATTTGACGACCATAATATTCCATAAAGTCGATTGCTTCTGCTGTATCAGCATCTGCCTCATTCCATGGCTTACCTGCTTCTTTTACAAGAATAGCAGAGAATTCATGTTTTCTGCGACGAACGATTGCTGCAGCACGGAATAAAATGTCTGCACGCATTTCTGGCTTTGATTTTCTCCAAGTTTGGAATGTTTCATCCGCTACTTGCATTGCTTTTTCAGCTAACTCACGGCTTGCTTTTGAAACACGACCAACAAGTTCCTCTTTATTTGCAGGGTTTACAGAAACAATTTTGTCTTCTGTAGTGATTTTTTCTCCCCCAATAATTAATGGATAGTCTTGTCCAAGATAAGATTCTACTTTCTTTAAACCTTCTTCAAACGCTAATTTGTTAGCCTCCACTGAAAAATCTGTAAATGGCTCATGTTTGTATGCTACTACCATTTTTTTAGCCTCCCCTTAGAAAAACGTTTACATTTTACAACATTATTCTACACGATAATTTAGATTTATTCAAATATTCCTAGACTTATATTTTAAAAATTAATAAATTTTTAAAATATAATAAAAAAAAGAGATTCATACATGCGTATGAATCTACAAAATATGAGTATATTCCAAAACATTTTTCCCGATCAATAATATAGTAACTAATAAAAATAAAGTCCTTACATATCCAACGCCTTTTTGAATCGCAAACTTCGATCCAAAATAAGCACCTAAGATCATTGATAATCCCATGATAATACCGTATTCAAAATGAATTATGTCTAAAAATAAAAAAGTAATTAAAGATACAATATTACTAACAAAGTTCAAAAGTTTTCCAGATGCTGCCGCTTGAATAAAATCCAAACCAATTAATAAAAATGCAAAAATTAAAAATGACCCTGTCCCCGGTCCAAAAAACCCATCATAAAATCCTATCATTAAAATAACAAAGAAAAATATTAATGTTTTTCTTTGCGTCATCTTCTTATAGGTAGACACACTTCCCCAATTCTTTTTTGCAATAATATAAATAGCAATAAATACCAACATTACAAGTACTAATGGGCGTAAAATATCCGATGGAATAAATTTTACTACTAAAGCACCTGCAACAGCTCCAACAATAGTTAACGGGATTAACTTTCCTACAATTTTAAAATCAACTTTTCCTGATCGAATGAAATACATCGCACTCGTAAACGTCCCCATCGTTGCTGCTAATTTATTCGTTGCAATTGCCGAAGCTGGCGATAAGCCAACAAACATAAGTGCAGGAAGCGAAATTAACCCTCCTCCTCCAACAACGGAATCAATAAAAGCTGCTAAAAAACCGAATGCAATTAATAAAATAATGACTTGAAAACTTAATTCTTCCATGAGCTTTACCCCTTACCCCTATTTTTTACAACATTTTAAATTATAACAAAATTACATAAGAAAAAAAGCTGTTCCATAGAGGAACAGCCTTCATATTTAATCTAAAATCTTCACAAGTGGTTCATCTTGTTTTGCTTCACGTATAATAATAGCTTCTGGGCGTTCTACAGATTTAATCGTTACTTGTACTTTCATATAATTCGGGAAGTATTCCATAACAAGCCCTGCCACATATTGTGTAAAACCAACTATTTCAGCTTTTCCATTAAATTGGACAGGAATATCAAGCTTCATTTCTCTTAATTCATCATCTCTATACATACCAGTACCAATAACAGCTGTATAGTCGCCTTGGAAATAATCGCTTAGTTTTGCCTTAAAGTTGGATACTCTTGCAAGATCTTCACGTTTATTATCTGTTTTCGCTTGCTCAGATGGGAACAAATAATATTTTTCATTAATTTGTTTCCAATCTTCAACCGTTTCACTACCTTTTTCAACATTGGCATAAGAAACAAAGTTACCTGGCACAAGTGAAGCCTTCGGAGCCTGACGATAAATTGCAAATGTTATCGGAAGGTTTTTTGTTGCAGGATCTTTTTGATGCATAAACTTCAAGACTTCTTGCGCCATTTTTTTCCCTTCAGCTAACATTTTTTCATTCGAGATTGTAGCTTCACGCGGGTAACCATGTTCTTCATTATAATAATGCACTGAATTCATTGCTAATCCAACTACAATGCCGCTACGCTCATCTTTGTCGCCGTTTTTCACATAATAATCATGCTCTAAAATATTGGAAATATATATTGGATTTTTTTTGTTTTTTTCTTCTAGTATTTCGGATCCTTCACCTAAAGCTGGATTTAATCCTATGTTTGGAAATTTAACTGCATCTTTTTTTAACGTGTCTTCTAGTTCTTTCTGTTCAGCATTTGTACGCTTTCTTTTGACAAGCATTTGTACATATTGAGCCTCTAGAGTATCTCCGCCTTTAAAGAAATAATCTTTCGTACTAAATGATTCCTTCGCAATACGCATTAATCCTGTTTCAAATTCATCTATATCAAGACGATTATTTACTCCTTGCACGACTAAACCACGTGCCTTTCCACCATCAAATGGAATAGTCGTCTTATAATATTCATCCGACATAGCGTATTTTGGAACAACTGATTGTTCTTTTGCTTTCCCCGATTTCTCAGCCACTTTTTCATCTTTTTCGGCACCTGTACTACACCCACTTATAAGTAGGCCAAGGCTTAATACCGCTAATGCTATTTTTTTCATGGTAAGTTTGCACCTCTTACTTATTTAGCTCTTGTAAGAACCTCTCTTCATTCCAAACCTCAACATTATGTTTCTCCGCTTGTGCTAATTTCGAACCAGCCGCTTCACCTGCAACAACCAAATCTGTACTCTTACTAACACTTCCTGTTACTTTTCCACCTAATGCCTCAATCTTCTTCTTCGCTTCACTTCGTCCCATAACTTCTAGCTTACCTGTTAAAACAACCGTTTTTCCTGCGAAGTAAGATTCAACATTTTGTAAATCTGCAATTTTTATACCTTTGTATGTCATATTCACGCCATACTCTTTAAACTGCTGTAATAACTCTAATACATCTTCATTATCAAAATATGTCACAACAGATTGAGCCATTTTTTCGCCAATTTCATTAATTGCTTTTAGTTCTTCTTCTGTTGCTTTTACAAGCTCATCCATCGTTTCAAAGTGCTCTGCAAATGTACGTGCTGCTTTCGCTCCAACGTGGCGAATTCCAAGACCAAATAATAATCGCTCTAACGAGTTTTCTTTAGAATTTTCAATTGCCTGTATTAAGTTTGTTGCTGATTTTTCACCAAAACGTTCTAACTGTAATAATTGCTCTTTCGTCAATGCATATAAATCAGCAAATGTACGAATATAATCTGCATCAAAGAGTTGTGTAATGACACGTTCTCCAAGTCCATCAATATTCATCGCATTTCTTGAAACGAAATGGATTAATCCCTCTCGAATTTGAGCCGGACAAGTCGGATTTATACATCGAAGTGCTACTTCTTCTTCTAAACGAACAAGTTCACTCTCACATGCTGGACAATGCGTTGGCATGCGGTATTCTTCTTCCTCACCAGTACGCTTATCAAAAATAACGTTCACAACTTCAGGAATAATATCTCCAGCCTTCTTCACAACAACGTAGTCACCAATTCGAATGTCTTTTTCACGAATTAAATCTTCGTTATGTAAAGAAGCACGGCGAACAATCGTACCAGCAACTCTCACTGGCTCTAGCTCTGCAGTCGGTGTTACAACCCCTGTTCGGCCAACACTTAATTCAATGCCTGTTAATCTCGTTACAACTTCTTCAGCTGGGAATTTATAAGCAATCGCCCATCTTGGACTCTTCGCTGTAGTTCCTAGACTTTCTTGAAGAGCAACATCATCTACTTTTATAACGATTCCATCAATCTCATAATCAAGATGCGGACGTTTTTCTTGCCATTCTTCTACATAAGCTATAACCTCTTCGATTGTTTCACATGTACGGCGATTTGGATTTGTCTTAAATCCGAGTTCACCTAAGAAATCAAGCGATTCACTGTGCGATGGAATTGTTTTTTCTTCTACATTCGCAAGACCGTACACAAACATAGATAAGTTACGCTTCGCTGCAATTTTCGGATCAAGTTGACGTATTGAACCTGCTGCTGCATTACGCGGATTCGCAAATACATCTTCCCCATTTTGCTCTTTTTCTTCATTTAGTTTAACGAATGAACGCTTCGGCATATAAGCTTCGCCTCGTGCCTCTAACGTTACTTCTTCATTTAAACGCAGTGGGATAGCTTTAATCGTTTTTAAATTTTGAGTAATATCTTCACCCGTTACACCATCACCACGTGTCGCCCCTTGAATGAAGCGTCCTTTTTCATAATGAAGCGAAACGGCAAGCCCGTCAATTTTTAATTCACATATATATCTTACATTCGCACCATCAATTCCTTGACGTACTCTTCTGTCGAAATCACGTAAATCCCCTTCGTTAAATGCATTTCCTAAACTTAACATTGGTGACTTATGTGTTACTTTTTCAAATATATCAAGAATAGTTCCCCCAACGCGAACGGAGGGAGAATCTTCACTCATAAACTCAGGGTTCTCTGCTTCTAATTTTATAAGCTCCTGCATATCACGGTCATATTCCGCATCAGAAACAGAAGGATTGTCTAATACGTGATATTGATAGTTAAATGTATTTAACAAATCACGCAGTTCTTCTATACGTTTTTTTGCTATCTCTTTTGACATATCCTCATTCCTTTCTATTGTTTCGTCACAGGTGCAAATTTTGCTAACAAACGTTTAACACCAATCGGGCTTGGGAACGCAATATCTAATTCTTTTGCATCACCTTCACCTTTTACACTTACAACTGTACCGATTCCCCATTTTTGGTGGGAAGCTTTATCGCCTACTGCCCAGCCAATTTGCTCACCGCCTGTCGTCTTAGCTGCAGGACGCGCGAAAGCTGAACGAGAGCGTGTTGTGGTTGTCGTTGTCATTTTACTACTACTTGCTGTTCTGCCTTTTGCACCAAACGAATTTTCACGCTTCGGCGCTGTTTCATTTAATGATTCCACTAGTTCTGCCGGGATTTCTGTAATGAAGCGAGACGCAGCGTTCATACTTGTTCTACCAAATAAAGTACGCATTTGCGCATTAGATAAATATAGCTCTTCTTCTGCACGAGTAATACCTACATAAGCAAGACGACGTTCTTCTTGCATTTCATCCTCTTCCATAAGAGAACGAGTATGAGGGAATATCCCTTCCTCTAAACCAACAATAAAGACAACCGGGAACTCTAATCCTTTTGCTGAGTGCATCGTCATTAAAATAACTTCTTCACCAGCAGTTGGGTCTTCATCTACACGATCAATATCAGCAACAAGTGCTAAATCTGTTAAGAATGCAACAAGGCTCTTATCTTCGCTTTGAGATTCAAATGTTTGCGTAACAGATAAGAACTCGTCTAAGTTTTCTAAACGACCTTCCGCTTCTAAAGAACGCTCATTTTTCAACATATCGCGATAGCCTGTTTTTTCAATAACTTCTTCTACTAATTCTGTAACAGATAAATACTCTTGCATATTTACCCAGTTGTGTAATAAACTTGCGAATTCTTTTACTGCCTTTGTAATTTTTGCACTTACTCCAACATGCTCAATCTCATCAAATACAGCAGTTAATGAAATTCCGTTTTGCACACCATAATTAATAATTTTATCAATAGAAGTCGCACCAATACCACGCTTTGGCATGTTAATAATACGTGCAAAACTAATTTCATCATCTGGATTACCGATTAAACGTAAGTATGCCAAAATATCTTTAATCTCTTTACGGTCGTAGAACTTCGTACCCCCGACAATTTTGTACGGAATGTTAGATTTAAGGAAAATCTCCTCGACCATACGAGACTGAGCATTCGTACGATATAGTACTGCAAAATCAGTATATTTTCGTTTCCCCATTTGAAGATCGTCACGAATTTTTTTCGCAACAAAATATGCTTCGTCCTTTTCAGTTGCAGCACGATAATACGAAATTTTGCTTCCAACTTGATTGTCCGTCCATAATTTCTTCGGTTTACGATTCGTATTTTTTTCAATAACAGCATTCGCTGCATTTAAAATATTTTGTGACGAACGATAGTTTTGTTCTAACAAAATTACTTGTGCATTCTCATAATCTTTTTCAAATGACAAAATGTTAGAAATATCTGCACCACGCCAGCGATAAATAGACTGGTCAGAGTCACCTACAACGCAAAGATTTTTAAAACGTGCTGCCAAATGTTTAACAAGAAGATATTGCGCTTTATTCGTATCTTGATACTCATCCACGTGAATATATTGGAACTTACGCTGATAAAACTCCAATACTTCTGGAACACGTTCAAATAGCTGAATCGTCGTCATAATTAAATCATCAAAGTCTAATGAATTATTTTTCAAAAGACGTTTTTGATACTCTGTGTATACATCGCTCGTTAATTTTTCATATGGATCAGCCATTGTAATTTTTTTTGCATATTTATCCGCAGATAACAGTTCATTTTTGGCATTACTAATACCCGCTAAAATAGAGCGCGGCTCAAATTTCTTCGGATCAATATTGCGCTCTTTCATAATTTTTTTGACTACAGTTAGCTGATCACCTGAATCTAAGATTGTAAAGTTACGATTAATACCAATACGATCGATATCGCGTCGTAAAATACGTACACACATAGAGTGGAACGTCGAAATCCAAATATCTTCTGCTTCTGGTCCCACAAGTGTATCAATACGCTCGCGCATTTCACGAGCTGCTTTATTTGTGAAGGTAATAGCTAGTACATTCCATGGTGCTACACCTTTTTCACCAAGCAAATACGCAATACGGTGTGTTAACACACGTGTTTTACCACTACCTGCACCTGCCATTAATAGAAGTGGTCCATTCGTTGTTTGTACCGCTTTTTGTTGCTGTGGATTTAAACCGTTTAATAACTTATCTGTCATACTCATATACGCCTGCACCTACTCTCCTTTTACTGCTTTAACTGTTTTTAACGCCGATTTTATATCATCATAAATAATATTTCCAACAACTACTGTATCAGCATACTGTGCCATTTCTTTCGCCTGTTCTGCATTAGAAATACCGCCGCCATAGTATAACTTAGCTTGTTTCAATTCTGCTTTTACATTTTTAACAAGTTCAACTTCTCCATACGTACCGCTATATTCTAAATAAAATATCGGTAAATGTAATAACTTGTCTGCTAAACGCGCATATGCAATAACGTCATCTTCTGTTAAATCACATTTTGCATCTGTAAGCTCGGCTACTTTCGCTTCTCGATTTAAAACACAATAACCTTCCATAAAAATTTCGTCCCAGTCCATAATATCCCCAAATTCTTTCAATGCCTCATGATGAACACCTGTTACCCATTCTACTTTTCGGCTATTTAACACACTTGGGATGTAATAAAAATCAAATCCTGGTGTAATTGCTTCTACATCAGAGACCTCTAATACACAAGGAACAGCATATCTACGAATGCTAACTAGCATGTGTAATACGTTATCAATTGTAACCCCATCACTTCCGCCTACAATAACCGCATCAGTTCCAGACTCACAAATCATTTCTAAATGTTCATCGCTTAACTCCTTATTTGGATCAAGCTTAAATACATGTTTCCATCCGGAAATATCGTACATGAAAACACCCTTCCTTTTCTCTAGTTATATCTATAGTTCTGTTTAAAATAACAGTTAGTTTTCATCTTGTTTTTTTTAAATAACTATTAAATATTTTTCAAAAAGAATGATTTAATTTCATCTTCTTTTTATGCATTCTTTCATTATAACAAAAAAAGCTACTGACACACACGCCCATTCCAACATCTTTTTCAACGTCAAATGTTGGATTACATATCCCGAAAATCACACGGGATACTAATAAGAGAAGTAGTATTTACTATTTCAATTTTCATAAAAAGGAGTGTTTTTCTAATGAAGCAAAACATCGGGACAATAAACGCTCTAATTCGAATTACACTTGGGCTTGTCCTCTTCGGGTGTAGTGCAACTAAACTTGTACGCAAGCCATGGTGCACTTGGTCTAACATTTTTCTATGGATTGGTGCAATGAAAGTTGCAGAGGGAATTGTTCGCTTCTGCCCTATTGTTGAAGCGTGGAAGTTTGGAAAATACATGAATATGGGTGCATTTAAAATGCCTAGCATGAATTTTACTGAAAAAGGACATGCTAAAGAAGAAGTAAATCAAACTTCCTCTCATGACAAGCCAAAGTCAAAAGGAAGTTATGACGCTTCTGACAAAGAGATTGAGTCAGCGATTGAAGAAATAATCCTGGCAAAACCGCTTTGAATCATTTGTCACAATGCAAGATGCTCTCAAAGGGACTTAGCTGCTGCAGTGGGCGGTTAAGTCTTCTTTATTTTACCATAAAAACAGAACGTACATTCCCTTTTTTAAGCTTAAAATGTACATAAAAGATATCAATCAATAAAATTCAGAAAATTAGGTGCATACCTCTTGCTTAAAATGATATAAAAGTGATATCATTTTTATATCAGGAGGCGATTATATGAAAGAAAAACAAGTATTTTATGTAAATGGTTTTCTCGGTATTATTGGAATTTTGATTTTAGCGGCTATCGGTGTATTTTTCCTTGCACAAGAAATTTTTATAGGAGCAGCACTAACTATTGTATTAGCCGCAATTCTCGCTACGGGTATCGGGATTGTTCAACCGAATCAAGCGAAAGTTATTACGTTCTTTGGTAATTATTTAGGAACAATTCGTCAAAACGGTTTATTTTTAACGATTCCGTTCGCATTCCGTCAAACTGTATCGTTACGTGTTGAAAACTTTAATAGTAAGAAATTAAAAGTAAACGATGTTGAGGGAAATCCGATTGAAATTGCAGCTGTTATCGTATATAAAGTAGTTGATTCTGCAAAAGCAATGTTCGGTGTTGAACATTACGATCGATTTGTAGAAATTCAAAGCGAAACGGCAATCCGCCACGTCGCAACAAAATATCCTTATGACAATTTCCAAGATGAAACTTGCATTACGTTACGCGGAAATACTGAAGAAATCTCTGAAGAATTAAAACGTGAGTTAGAGGCACGTCTTGAAATTGCTGGTGTAGAAGTATTGGAAACTCGTTTAACGCATTTAGCTTACGCAACAGAAATTGCCCATGCAATGCTACAACGTCAACAAGCAAAAGCAGTATTAGCTGCTAGAAAAGAAATTGTTGAAGGTGCTGTGAAGATGGCCAAAGATTCAATCCATATGTTAGATGAAGAAGGCGTACTGGAACTCGATGACGAGCGTAAAGCAAATATGGTAAACAACTTATTAGTTGCCATCGTTTCAGATAAAGGTGCGCAACCCGTTATTAATACAGGAAGCCTATACTAAGGGCTATAAGTAATTATGGCTAAAAAGAAAAGCTTTCCATTACGTATTGATCCTGAATTACACGCAGTCATCGAAAAATGGGCAAATGATGAGTTTCGTAGCGTCAATGCACACATCGAGTATTTACTTCGAGAAATGGCAAAGCAAAAAGGGAAATTAAAAAAAGATAAAGATGAATAAAAAATCCCGCTGATTCCTCAGCGGGATTTTTACATATTAACTTCTCGTCATCTCATGCCCAATTGCACGATATCCTATATCACTTCGATAAAATAGACCATCACTCTCAATTTTACCGATTTCTTTATATACTTTATCTTTTGCTTCTTGTAAACTATTTGCCTTACAAGCAACAAATAATACACGGCCACCGTTCGTTACAAAGTCCCCATGTTTCATTGCTGTACCTGCATGGAAAACAATCACATCTTGCAGTGCATCTAGTCCGCTAATAATATCACCTTTTTTATATGCTTCTGGGTATCCTTTAGAAGCAAGTACAACACCAATTACCGCTTTTTCTGACCATTGTAACGTTATCTCACTCTCATCTAATACAGCGTTACATACATCAACTAAATCGTTTTCTAAGCGAGGTAATACAACTTCTGTTTCAGGATCACCAAAGCGTGCATTAAATTCAATTACCTTTGGACCATCATTTGTTAAAATAAGACCTGCATATAAAATGCCTGTAAATGAACGATTTTCTTCAATCATCGCTTTAGCAGTTGGATGTAATACTGTTTCAATCGCTTCTTGAACTGCTGATTCTGGAATTTGTGGTACTGGAGAATATGCACCCATTCCGCCCGTATTTGGACCTTTATCACCATCAAAAGCTCTTTTATGATCTTGGGCGATTACCATTGGATGTACAGTTGTTCCATTCACGAATGCCATTAATGAAAATTCTTGTCCATCTAAAAACTCTTCAATAACGACCTTCTTACTTGCCGCGCCGAATTTCACATCTTGCAGCATTTCTTTCACAGCTTGTAATGCCTCTTCAAGCGTCATTGCTACTGTTACCCCTTTACCAGCAGCTAAGCCGTCAGCTTTAATAACGATTGGTGCACCAACTTTTTGAATGTACTGTACTGCTTCTTCATAATCTGTAAAAGTTTCGTACGCCGCAGTTGGAATATCATACTTTTTCATAAGCTCTTTTGTAAAAGCTTTACTACCTTCAATAACAGCAGCCGCTTTATTCGGACCAAATACACGAAGTCCCTCTTCTTTAAAACGATCAACAATTCCATTCATAAGTGGAATTTCTGGCCCAACGAAAGTTAATTCCACATTATTCTCTTTTGCAAATAAGACTAATGCATCAAAATCATTTTCATCAATATCAACTGGTGTTGCAACATCTCGCATACCTTCATTACCTGGTGCTACATACACCTTTTCTACTTTTTCAGATTGTGCAAACTTCCAAGCTAAAGCATGCTCACGCCCACCGCGGCCAATTACTAAAACATTCATATTTCATCCCCCAATAATTAAATAAGTACAAACTAGAAGCTATGCTCCTAGTTTGCTTTTTCATATCAATAAAAGTTTAAAAGGAGGATCAAGAGAACCGAGCTGGTCTAGGCGCATTTGCCAGGAGGACACGGAGTGTAGCTTTCCTACATGAGTACCGCACTGGCATTGCAACGACGACTTGCGAAGGTTATCTCGACCGGACATTTTAAACATCCATATCAATAAAAGTTTAAAAGGAGGATCAAGAGAACCGAGCTGGTCTAGGCGCATTTGCCAGGAGGACACGGAGTGTAGCTTTCCTACATGAGTACCGCACTGGCATTGCAACGACGACTTGCGAAGGTTATCTCGACCGGACCTTTTAAACATCCTCTATTAGTGTTTGAAATGACGTACGCCAGTGAACACCATAGCAATCCCATACGTATCCGCCACTTTAATAGAATCTTCATCACGGATTGATCCGCCCGGTTGAATGATTGCTGTAATTCCTGCTTTTGCTGCTTCTTCTAATGTATCTGGCATTGGGAAGAAAGCATCAGATGCAAGTGCGCTACCTTGTGCTTTTTCACCAGCTTGTGTAATTGCGATTTTTGCAGAACCTACACGGTTCATCTGTCCCGCACCGACACCAATTGTCATATCATCTTTCGCTAAAACAATTGCATTTGATTTCACATGCTTTACAACTTTCCAAGCTAGTTTTAAATCTTTCCATTCTTGCTCTGAAGGTTCACGTTTCGTTGGAATTGAAATTGTACTTTCATCTAATGATAACGTATCTTCCTCTTGAACGAGAAGCCCACCTTGTACAGAAGTTAGTTTTTTGCTTGCACTTGTCGCTTTTTCAATATTTACAGTTAGTAGACGTAAGTTTTTCTTACTTTGCAATACTTCTAAAGCTTCTTGTGAGAACGAAGGTGCGATAACAATTTCTAAGAAAATTTCATGTAACTTTTCTGCTGTAGCTTTATCAATTTCACGATTTGCTGCAATAATACCGCCGAAGATTGATATTGGATCTGCTTCATAAGCACGAGTATATGCTTCGTGAATATCAGTTCCTACTCCAACACCACATGGATTCATATGTTTTACCGCTACTACTGCTGGTTCTGTAAATTCTTTTACGATGCTAAGCGCTGCGTCTGCATCATTAATATTGTTATACGATAATTCTTTACCGTGTAATTGTTCTGCGTATGCAACAGAAGAAGTTGCTGCGAATGGCGCTTTATAGAAAGTTGCTTTTTGATGTGGGTTCTCGCCATAACGTAAGTCTTGCTTTTTCTCAAATGTCACAGTTAATGTTTCTGAACTTTCTTCACCCATTTGCTCTGTTAAGTAGTTAGAAATTAACGCATCATACGCTGCTGTATGACGGAATACTTTCGCTGCTAGTTTACGTTTCGTTTCCTCTGCTACTTCATCGTTCTCTTTCAGTTCTGCTAACACAATATCATAATCTACTGGATCTACAATTACAGATACGAATTTATGATTTTTCGCAGCAGAGCGAATCATTGTCGGGCCACCGATATCAATATTTTCAATTGCATCAGCAAATGTTACATCAGGCTTAGCGATTGTTTCTTTAAATGGGTATAAGTTAACAACAACAAAATCAATTGCTTGAATACCTAATTCATTCATTTGCGCTACATGTGTTTCATTATCACGAACTGCTAATAGACCACCATGAATATTTGGATGTAAAGTTTTCACACGACCATCCATAATTTCAGGGAAACCAGTTACTTCAGAAATACCAATTACTTGTAAGCCGTTTTCTTCTAGTAACTTTTTCGTACCACCTGTTGAAATAACTTCAATCCCTTGCTCTAGTAACCCTTTAACAAATTCTACTACTCCTGTTTTATCTGAAACACTTACTAATGCACGCTTTTTCATTTATCCTTCACCCCTGGTTGTATGTTAGTTAACAGTTGCTTCTTTCACAGACTGAACAATTTGATTCACTGTATTTACGTATAATTTATGTTCAACTTGTTGAATTTTCTTTTGTAAGCTTTCTCTCGTATCCCCTTCAGAAACAACCACTGCTTCTTGCGCAATAATTGGCCCTGTATCCATACCTGCATCTACATAATGAATTGTTACTCCAGTTACTTTCACACCTGCTTCTAACGCTTGACCGACAGCATCTTTACCCGGAAAGCTCGGTAGTAATGATGGATGAATATTAATAATCTTTCCGCTGTATGCTTCTAGTAACGTCGGCCCAATTAAACGCATATATCCAGCTAAAAGAATATAATCAATTTCATATTCTTCTAGCTTCTTTAATATCTCTTTTTCAAACGCTTCTTTGGACTCATATGCTTTCGCTGAAAAAGCGAAACACGGAATATGATGATAATTTGCCCGTCCAACAGCGCGTGCTTCTGGTTTATCACATACTAATAAACTAATTTCTGCATCCAATCTTTTTTCTTCTACCGCATTAACGAGAGATTGAAAGTTAGATCCGCTTCCAGAAGCAAAAACCGCTAATCTACTCATAGTGCTGTGCCCCCATTAAAAGTAACACCAGCTCCTTGTATAGTACGTCCAATAATACGAGCCGTTTCTCCTTGTTCTTCAAGAAGACGAACAACATCTTTTGCATCTTCTTCCTTTACTGCCACTACCATACCAATACCCATGTTAAAAATATTGAACATGTCTTTCTCTTCCAGTTTTCCAACTTCTTGAAGTAAACTAAATATCGGCTGAATTTTCCAAGATCCTAGTTCAATCTCAGCACCGATTCCTTCTGGCAACATGCGTGGAATATTTTCAATAAATCCGCCACCTGTAATATGCGCCATACCGTATACTTCATGTTTCTTCAATAGTTCTAAAATAGGTTTGACATAAATTTTCGTTGGTTTTAATAATTCTTCACCAAGAGGTAGTTCTAAGCGACCATAAATACGCTCTAAAGCTAGTTCTCCATCTTCTAGTAACACTTTTCGTACTAAAGAGTAACCATTGCTATGAATACCGCTAGATGCTAAGCCAATTAACACGTGACCAGCTTCAATTTTTTCACCTGTTACAATTTTCTTTTTATCAACAATCCCAACTGTAAAACCAGCTAAATCATATTCTTCCGTAGAATACATTCCTGGCATTTCAGCTGTTTCTCCACCGATTAATGCACAACCAGCTTGGCGACAGCCCTCTGATATACCTTTGACGATGTTTTCAATTTTACTAGGTTCAGCTTTACCACAAGCAATATAATCAAGGAAGAAAAGCGGCTCTGCTCCTTGGACAACAATATCATTTACACACATTGCTACTGCATCAATACCAATTGTGTCATGTTTATCTGCCATAAAAGCGAGCATCAATTTCGTTCCCACGCCATCTGTTCCAGATACTAATACAGGTTCTTCTAATGCAAATTTTGATAGATCAAACATACCTCCAAAACCGCCTAAACCGCCTAGTACTTCTTTTCTCATAGTTGTTTGTACGTGTTTTTTCATGCGAGATACCGCTTCATATCCAGCTTCAATATCTACTCCTGCTTGCTTATATGCATTCGCCATCGTTATTTACACCTCGTCTTTTAATTTCTCCCCATCCAGGGCGGGCTATTTTAAGAAAGGAGCTAGCTTCTACATCAAAAGAAGTAGAAGCTTTTTTCACTTTTCTTATTTCATACTTTCTAAAAGCTCTTGCTCATAATCATAAAGAGCTGTTGGATAGTCCCCATTAAAGTAAGCCATACATAGACCGCCATATTTCCCTTCATATGGACGCCCAATTGCATCTACTAATCCATCTTCGCTTAAAAATGTTAAAGAATCTGCTCCGATCATTTCACGGATTTCTTCTACTGTATTATTTGCTGCAATTAATTCTTTTCTCGTTTGAATATCAATGCCATAGAAACATGGATACTTAAGAGGTGGTGAAGCGATTCTTACGTGAACTTCTGTCGCTCCAGCTTCACGAAGCATACGAACAATTCGTTTACTTGTCGTTCCTCTTACGATAGAGTCATCAATCATAACAACTCGTTTCCCTTCAACTACACCTCTTACTGCGGAAAGCTTCATCTTAACCCCTTGCTCGCGCAGTTCTTGAGAAGGTTGAATAAACGTACGTCCAACGTAACGATTTTTAATTAATCCTAACTCATATGGAATACCTGTCGCCTCCGCATAGCCAATCGCAGCTGAAATACTAGAGTCTGGTACACCAGTAACAACATCTGCCTCAATAGGAGCTTCTGCCGCTAAACGTTTCCCCATATTCTTACGTGCTGCATGAACATTAACGCCTGCAATATTAGAATCTGGTCGTGCAAAGTAAATGTATTCCATACTACAAATTGCATGTTCTACATCATTTGTGAAACGATCTACGTGAATTCCTTCATCATTAATGACAAGTAATTCACCCGGTTCTACATCGCGAATGTATGTTGCACCTACTACATCAAAAGCACATGTTTCTGACGCTACAACGTAAGCATCCCCCATCTTTCCAATTGAAAGCGGACGGAACCCATTCGGATCTAATGCAACGATCATTTCATTTCCAGTTAGTAAAAGATACGCAAACGCACCTTTCACTTTATTTAAAGCCTCTTTTACACTTTCAATTAAAGAATCTTTCGTACTACGTTTAATAAGATGTAAAAGTACTTCTGTATCTGAACTAGTTTGAAAAATACTGCCCTCTGCTTCTAATTCACGACGAAGCATTTTTGCATTAATTAAATTTCCGTTATGAGCTAACGCCATACTATGATCGGAAAAACGGAACAACAATGGTTGAACGTTAGCAACTTCACTTCCACCAGCTGTTGCATATCGTACATGTCCGATTGCTGATTTTCCATTTAATCCTTCTAGCTCACCTCTTGAAAACACTTCTGATATTAAACCTAACCCCTTGTGACCGATGATTTTTTCCCCATTATTTACGACAATGCCTGCGCCTTCTTGCCCACGGTGCTGTAAACTGTGCAATCCGTAGTATGAAACTTGTGCTGCATTTTCATGCCCCCAAATTCCGAAAACGCCACATTCTTCGTTTAACCCCTTTATTTCAGCAAGCATGGGATTGCCCCTTTCCAAGCCTTTCTCATTTCATCTACATTTGCTGTAAGTAATACTTCATTTTCTTCATTATGAATTGTTACTTCATTTGTACTTGTTACTTCTCCAACTTGGATTGCTTCTACCACTTTCTCAAACGCCTCTTTATTTTCACGTTTTACAGTTATCACGAAACGAGACTGTGATTCAGCGAATAATGCTGCTGTTGCTTCTCCATCTAATTTCACAGTAGCACCTAAGCCTTTAGCACCAATTGCACTTTCTGAAATCGCAACTGCTAAACCACCTTCAGCAACATCATGTGCAGATTGAACAAGACCAGCTTGAATTGCTTCTAATACTTGTTTTTGGCGTTTTAATTCTACATCTAAATCGATACTTGGTGATTGACCGAAAATTTTGCCGTGAATCATTTTCTGTAATTCACTTCCGCCAAACTCAGCTTTCGTCTCACCAATTACATACACTAAATCACCAGCTTGCTTAAACTCTTGTGTTGTTACATGTTTTAAGTCATGCACAAGTCCGACCATCCCAACAGTTGGTGTTGGATATACAGCTTCACCACTACGCTCGTTATACATCGATACGTTTCCGCCGATAACTGGTGTTTGTAATGTGCGACAAGCTTCACTCATACCGTCTACTGATTTCTCAATCTGCCAGAAGATTTCTGGTTTTTCTGGGTTCCCGAAGTTTAAGCAATCTGTAATTGCAAGTGGCTCTCCGCCAGAACATACGATATTACGCGCTGCCTCTGCTACTGCAATTTTACCGCCCATCTCTGGGTCTAGATAAATGTAGCGAGAGTTACAATCTGTCGTCATTGCTAATCCTTTTTCTGTACCGCGTACACGTACAACTGCAGCATCTGAACCTGGCGTAACAACTGTGCTTGTGCGAACTTGGTAATCGTATTGATCGTATACCCACTCTTTACTTGCAATTGTTGGTTGCTGTAATAAAGCGAATAACGTTTCTTTATAATTTTCTACTTTTGGCGTTTCCATTTTCATTGCTTGGAATTCAGCAAAGTATGCTGCTTCTTTTGATGGCTTATGATAAATTGGTGCTTCTTCTGCTAAAGCATCTGCTGGAACTTCAGCTACCTTTTCACCTTTATGGAATAAACGAAGCATTTTATCTTCTGTTACTTTCCCCATCGTAACCGCTGCAAGACCATACTTCTCAAATAAATCTACTATTTCTTGTTCTCTACCTTTTTTCACGACAATTAACATACGCTCTTGTGATTCAGATAGCATCATTTCATATGGTGTCATTCCTGTTTCACGCTGTGGTACATCATCTAAGTACATTTCAATACCCATTCCTGCTTTACTTGCCATTTCTGCAGATGATGATGTTAAACCAGCCGCACCCATATCTTGAATTCCAACAAGTGCATCGGATTGAATTAATTCTAAACACGCTTCAATAAGAAGTTTTTCCATAAATGGATCCCCTACTTGAACCGCTGGACGTTTCGCTTCTGAGCTTTCAGATAGTTCTTCCGACGCGAATGTTGCACCGTGAATACCGTCACGACCAGTTGATGCTCCTACGTACATTACTGTGTTACCAGCACCGTGCGCTTGCCCTTTTTTAATGTCTTCGTGGTTAATCAAACCTACGCACATTGCATTTACAAGTGGATTTCCTTCATAACATGGATCAAATTGTACTTCGCCGCCAACAGTCGGAATACCGATGCAGTTACCGTATCCTGCAATTCCTGCTACTACTTCTTCGAATAAATATTTCACACGTGGTGACTGTAATTCACCGAAACGAAGTGAGTTTAATAGAGCTACCGGGCGTGCTCCCATAGAGAATACGTCACGAATAATACCACCAACACCTGTTGCAGCTCCTTGATATGGTTCAATAGCTGAAGGATGGTTATGACTTTCCATTTTAAATACAACTGCTTGATTATCACCGATATCTACAATTCCAGCACCTTCTCCAGGTCCTTGCAGAACGCGCTCACCTGTAGTTGGAAACTTACGAAGAACTGGTTTCGAATTTTTATAACTACAATGTTCAGACCACATTACAGAGAATAACCCTGTTTCTGTATAATTTGGCAGACGACCTAAAATCTTTTCAACCATGGCAAACTCTTCGTCTGTTAGCCCCATTTCCGCATATATACGCTCTTCTTTAATTTGTGTTGGATTTGGTTCAAGCATTAACGACATATGTTTCCCTCCACTGTTTTAAGATAGATTGAAAGACTTTTAACCCTTCAGCACCGCCAAGTAATTCATCTACAGCACGCTCTGGGTGTGGCATCATACCAAGTACATTTCCTTTTTCATTTACAATACCAGCAATATCTGAAACGCTACCGTTAGGGTTTTCTACGTAACGGAATGCGATTTGATTGTTCTCTTCTAATTGTTTAAGCGTCGCTTCATCACAATAGTAATTCCCCTCACCATGCGCGATTGGAATATTAATTACTTCATCTTTTCCATATTGTGATGTAAACATCGTTTCATTATTTTCAACACGCAACTGAACAGTGCGACACATAAATTTTAAGTTTTCGTTTCTCATTAACGCTCCTGGTAGTAATCCTGATTCAACAAGAATCTGGAATCCATTACATACACCTAAAATCGGCTTTCCTTGCTCAGCAGCTTTTTGCACTGCTTTCATTGCATTAGCAAAGCGAGAGATAGCACCGCAGCGTAAGTAGTCACCATAAGAAAATCCACCTGGTAGTAGAATTGCATCATATTCATCTAGATTCTCTGTATCGTGCCAAACGTAATCTACTTCTTCGCCAAGCTCATCTTTAATTGCATGGAACATATCGACATCACAGTTCGAACCCGGAAATACTATTACGGCAAATTTCACTGTGCGACAACCTCCTCAACTTCATAACGGAAGTCTTCCATTACAACGTTCGCTAATAGTTTTTCACACATTTCCTTTACCTTGCTATCTAAATCAGATACAGATTTATCAATTGTTAGTTCCATGTACTTTCCGATTCGAACATCTTGTACTTCTGTGAATGAAAGACTATGAAGTGCTCCTTTTACTGCTGTTCCTTGTGGATCTAATACGCTTTCTCTTAATGTTACATATACCTTAACTTTATACATGTGAAATTCCCCCTAAACGTTTTAAAATCTCTTCATAAGCATCTGTTAAATTTCCAAGATCGCGACGGAATACGTCTTTATCAAACTTTTCATTGCTCGTTTCATCCCATAAACGGCAAGTATCCGGTGAAATTTCATCCGCTAAAATGATTTCTCCTTCTTCCGTTACACCAAACTCTAATTTGAAATCTACTAATCTTACACGACAGCTTGCGAAATGATCAATCAACACTTGATTGATTTGTAGAGCCATATCTCGTAATACACTTACTTGCTCTGGTGATGCAACGTTTAATACACGAATATGATCTTCCGTTACAAGCGGATCTCCTAAATCATCATCTTTGAAGTAAAATTCTACGATTGGTTCTGCAAGTACAGTTCCCTCTTCCATTCCTAATCGTTTTGAAAGACTTCCTGCAATTACATTTCTTGTGACAACTTCTAAAGGAATAATACTCACTTTTTTAACAAGTTGTTCTGTTTCAGATAACTTCTCAACAAAATGTGTTTTAATTCCCACTTCTTGTAACTTTCTGAACAATAAAGTTGTAATTTCATTGTTCAAACGACCTTTTCCTGTAATCGTCTCTTTTTTCTCCCCATTGAAAGCAGTCGCACTATCTTTGTACTCTACCCAAACCATATCTGCTGATTCTGTACGATAAATTCTTTTTGCCTTACCTTCATACAGCAATTCTAGCTTTTGCATTTCGCAAGCCCCCTGTAGTTTGAAAAATGTGAATAATGTTTTTATAAAGAATGGCACAGAATGACTCTATTCTGTGCCATATGAAATTTTACGCTTCGTTTAATCCAAGGCGTTCAAAGATTGTATCAACGTGTTGCATATGATGCTCATAGTTGAAGCATTCATTAATTTCTTCTTGTGTTAACTTACTTGTAATACGCTCATCAGCTTCTACAAGCTCTTTAAATTGTACTTGTGTTTCCCAAGCTTCCATCGCTTTAGGCTGTACGATATCATAAGCTTCTTCACGTACCATACCTTTGTCGATTAGTGTAAGCATTACGCGCTGAGAATAAATTAAGCCGTATGTTCTTGTCATATTGCGTTTCATATTCTCTGGGTATACAGTTAAGTTTTTAACGATATTACCAAAGCGATTTAACATGTAATTTAATGCGATTGTAGCATCTGGTAAAATTACGCGTTCTGCCGAAGAATGAGAAATGTCACGCTCATGCCATAATGGAACATTTTCGTAAGCTGTCATCATATAACCGCGGATAACACGAGCTAAACCAGTCATATTTTCAGAACCAATTGGATTACGTTTATGTGGCATTGCAGAAGAACCTTTTTGACCTTTTGCGAAAGCTTCTTCAACTTCACGTGTTTCACTCTTTTGTAAACCACGAATCTCAACTGCCATCTTTTCGATAGATGTTGCAATTAGTGCAAGTGTTGACATGTAGTGTGCGTGACGATCACGTTGCAATGTTTGTGTTGAAATTGGTGCTGCTTCTAATCCTAAGTTTTCACAAACATATTTTTCTACGAATGGATCGATATTTGCATATGTACCAACCGCACCAGATAGTTTACCAACACGAACTGTATCAGCAGCTTGTTTGAAACGCTCTACGTTACGTTTCATTTCTTCATACCAAAGACCAAGTTTTAAACCAAATGTTGTTGGTTCTGCATGAACACCATGTGTTCTTCCCATCATGATTGTGTATTTATGCTCTTTCGCTTTGTTAGCTAAAATGCTTACAAAGTTTTCTAAGTCTTTTAATATGATTTCATTCGCTTGTTTTAAAATGTAAGATAACGCTGTATCTACTACGTCTGTAGATGTTAAACCGTAATGAACCCATTTACGTTCTTCGCCTAGTGCTGGCGTTTCGGATACAGCACGAGTGAATGCAACTACGTCATGACGTGTTTCTTTTTCAATTTCATAAATACGATCAATATCAAATGATGCATGCTCACGAATTTTCTTAACATCTTCTTTTGGAATATCGCCAAGCTCAGCCCATGCTTCACAAGCTAAAATCTCAACTTCTAACCACGCTTTAAATTTGTTCTCTTCCGTCCAAATCGCACCCATTTCAGGGCGTGTATAACGACTAATCATCTTTTTCCCTCCAACAGTTGTTCTTGATGGTCCCAAATATGCAAACTCTTCGCTTTTTCTAGAGCGACTTCAATATTATCATTTAAAATATTAACATGCCCCATTTTTCGCTGTGCTTTTGCTTCTTCTTTTCCATACAAGTGTAAATAGCACCCGGTTAATCTATTCACTTGTCTTAGGACCCCTTCTATATGTTCGCCTAAAATGTTTACCATGACAACTGGTTTTAACAAATTTGTTTCTCCTAGAGGTAAATTACAGATTGCTCGAATATGTTGACCAAATTGGCTCGTTTCACATGCATCCTGTGTATAGTGTCCTGAATTGTGAGGTCTTGGTGCTAATTCATTAATGTAAATCTCACCATTAGCTGTAGCAAACATCTCTACAGCTAGTGTTCCCACAAGTTTTAATTCATCCGCAAGTACCTTTGCATAAGCAATTGCTTTTTGAGAAAGCTCTTCTGTAATACGAGCTGGAACGATAGATTCATGCAAAATGTTATTTACATGAATGTTTTCCGCTACCGGAAATACTTTCGTTTCACCACTTACACTACGAATCACAATAACGGATACTTCTTTTTCAAAAGGCACCCATTTCTCTAAAATACACTCTGCTTTATCCACAAGATCTCTTGCTGTCTCAACATCAGCCTCACTTCTTAAAACAACTTGCCCTTTCCCATCATATCCACCTGTCGTCGTTTTTAAGACGGAAGGGAATGATAACTCAGCAATTGCTTCTGTAAGCTGATCTTGATTTTGAACTAATCTATACGTTGCTACTGGTAACCCAGCCTTCTCAATTGCATTCTTTTCTGTAAAACGATTTTGCGTTTTATTTAACAACTGACTACCTTGTGGCAAGTAAGCATGTTTTTCAAGCCATTGTAAACATCTATAATCAATATTCTCAAATTCATATGTGACAACATCACTTATCTCTGCTAAATGCTGAATTGCCTTTAAATCGTCATACGGTGCAACAATTTCAATATCAGCAACTTGTGCACATGGTGAATGCTTTGTAGGATCTAAAACAGCAATTTTATATCCCATCTCCTTGGCTGCCAATGCCATCATTCTTCCTAGCTGGCCGCCTCCAATAATGCCGATTGTTTTTCCAGGTAAAATGATTCTCGTCATACTAGCTCACTACCTTCACGCACATCTTTTTCAATCGCTTCTCGTCTCAATTCTAATGCATCATGTATATCATCATGAAATGATCCAAGTATTTGTGCAGCAAGTAATCCAGCATTCGTTGAACCGGCTTTACCAATTGCAACAGTTGCAACTGGAACACCTCCTGGCATTTGGACGATGGATAATAATGAATCTAAGCCGTTTAATGCTTTTGATTGAACTGGAACTCCAATTACAGGAAGATTTGTCTTCGCTGCAACCATTCCTGGTAAATGTGCTGCTCCACCAGCTCCAGCAATAATAACTTTCAATCCACGTTCACGAGCCGTCTCTGCATATTCAAACATATAATCCGGAGTCCGATGAGCGGATACAACTTTTTTCTCATACGGTATATTTAATTCATCTAAAATGTCACAAGCATATTTCATTGTTTCCCAGTCTGATGTACTTCCCATTATGACTCCAACTAGTGATTTCATATTAGAATCCCCCCGATTCAAATAAAAAAAGCCTGAAATAGAACAGTTTCTCTTTTACTATGAGAGAAAGCGCTCTACTCAGGCATACGTATCCCTTGTGAATAGAAAAATACCGAGTGACTTTCCCTCATAGTCTAACGAATAACGGTCGTTAGGTAGAGACTTGCAGGCCATATCCCCGCGATTATATGAGGTCTTATATTATTGTTTCTATGGCTATATTAACAATATTTCATAAACGATGTCAATAAATAATCGAATGTTTTTTTATTAGTAGTCAATAACGTTCGTGTTTTAGTTATATTCAAAAGAAGAATTGCAACTATATGCAAGAAGAAAAGGGAATTAGAATATATATTTCTAGAGATCTATTTACTTATAATCATTTATATAGTACTTCAGTATGTTTTAAATCACAATATGTACAATCTTGTATTCTATACATCAATAGAACTTTTATTATAACGATTTAATTTCTAAGGAGGATAAACGTGAAAGAAAGAACTACGCTATTATCCTATTTATTTTTTCTATCGCAGTAATTGTTGTAATTATTTAATACTTATTTATAGCATCTCATTATTTAAAATATATACTTATGATAGAAATAATGTGTCCTATTTTAAGTATTACTTTAGCGGCATTAGGAAAATCCGGAACACAAAAAATCATTGCTATTATTTTAAACAGTCTCTATTTCATTCTTTTTTCGTCTTTAGCGTTATTAAATTTATGGATTATAACATTCGGTAAATAAAAATAAACACAAAAAAACCTAAGTCGAAACGACTTAGGTTTTTGCTTGGCGACGTCCTACTCTCACAGGGACAAGGTCCCAACTACCATCGGCGCTAGAGAGCTTAACTTCCGTGTTCGGTATGGGAACGGGTGTGACCTCTCTGCCATCATCACCAAACTATTGAAGGCATATTCCTTCAAAACTAGATAACATTGCTTCATATTATATGGTTAAGTCCTCGATCTATTAGTATTCGTCAGCTCCACATGTCACCATGCTTCCACCTCGAACCTATCAACCTGATCATCTTTCAGGGATCTTACTAGCTTACGCTATGGGAAATCTCATCTTGAGGGGGGCTTCAT
>NZ_FNUW01000020.1:0-62928 GCF_900108285.1 Bacillus sp. ok061
ATCCGGATAAACTCCTCATTCACTCTGATCAAGGTTGGCACTATCAAATGAAACAATACCGTCATTCTCTTAAGAATTGTGGCATAACTCAAAGTATGTCTCGCAAAGGAAACTGTTATGACAATGCCGTTATTGAAAATTTCTTCGGTATCATGAAATCGGAATTTCTGTATCGAAAAGAATTTGAAAGTATAACACATTTCAAACAAGAATTAGCAAAGTATATAGAATACTATAATCATAAAAGAATTAAGGCAAAATTAAAGGGTATGAGCCCAGTACAATACCGGGCTCATACCCTAGAGCCTGCCTAATGAAACGACCTGTCTAACTTTCGGGGTTCACTTCAATATAGATGGCTTTTCTTAATTATATGCAATAGGAAGAATGAACTTAC
The DNA here is from genome assembly GCF_900108285.1 of Bacillus sp. ok061. NCBI lineage: Bacteria > Bacillati > Bacillota > Bacilli > Caryophanales > Bacillaceae > Bacillus > Bacillus sp. ok061. Next base: position 398 of record NZ_FNUW01000020.1, read on the forward strand.
TTAACTAATTGTTGTTGGATTTGCTTAATTAAAATTTCAGCCCCTTTAGGACTTAAAACGATTTGACCATTTGCCAATGATATATTTTTTTCTGAAATATCACCAGTTATTGCACAAGCATCATAAGTTTTGTATTTCTGTAAAATAATCTTTTCTTCTTCTACAAATATTTCCATAGGATCTTTTTCTGCAATTCCTAACGTTCTTCTTAACTCTTTTGGAAGAACAATTCGCCCTAATTCATCTATTTTTCGTGTAACACCCGTTGATTTCATGTTTATACCACCTTTTCTTTTTTCTAACTAATAATTACATATGAACAAGCGAATTCAATGATGTTTTTCTGGTATCCTCTGCATGCAATACTACAATTATATCTCTAAATTGCTTTGTCGTCTTTTATCTTGTTTTCTCTTTCTTTAGAATTTAGCGTAAGTCATTATTTTTTCTAGCTCACTTTGTACGCATTATAATCTGTGGTATAACGTTTTTTCTTCCTGTATATATATTCCTTTTTATAATTAAATTGTTAGGGATTCAATAGTAATGCTATTATATATCTATGAATACGTTATTTCCGTTTTATTAAGTAAAGGAGCGATTACTGTTGAAAATGACAAAAGGAGATGCAATACTTCGCTTACTGACAGAAATTAAATTAGAACTGAAAGAAACAAAAGAAGCTATTGAAAAACTTGATGAGAGAATAGCTAAAATAGAAAAGCAAACACTTCCAACAAATTTATCTAAACCCGCTTTAAATAATAGAAAAGAAAAAGATTGGAAATATCCTTCTAAGATGAAATGAATCAGAGGGATATTTTTCATTTTAGAATAAACAATTTTTATCATTTAATGGAGATGTTACAATATAAATTGTACGATGAACATAATTTTCTTTCTTACTACCACACAAAATTCCCCCCCTGGCTCTTGCTAGGGGACAACTTTTGTATACAGTATTAATTGCATCATAAGTATACACAAGTTATAATAGTCACCTAATTACATATGAAGAGGTGCAAAAATGAATAAGACAGAATTAACAAAAGTAGTAGCGGAAAAAACAGAACTTACACAAAAAGATGCAGCTGCAGCAACACAAGCTGTATTAGATACAATAACAAATGCGTTAGCGAATGGAGAAAAAGTACAGATTCTTGGTTTTGGTACATTTGAAGTACGTGAAAGATCTGCACGTACAGGACGTAACCCACAAACAGGTGAAGAAATGAAAATCGCAGCTTCAAAGGCACCTGCTTTTAAAGCTGGAAAAGAATTAAAAGATGCAGTGAAATAATTTCAAATTGTGAAAAGGGTTAGATATTTATATCCCCCCCTTTTTTTAATAGCCTTTTTACTCATAAAATAAAAAGCATCAATATAAACTTATATCTGAATATATGTAAATTTTCATATATAAACACTGAAATTAATGTTATACTAAGATTAACCAAGAAGCATCCAAGATTCTTTGATTAATCACTACATTTTCCTTAAATTAATATCAACAAGAAAAGACACTGTTTAGTGTCTCTTCTTTTATGTTTCGCGCCTTTAATCAATAGTAAGAGGATATATATCTATGCCCTCTTATTGCTGATTTGTATTAGTATTGCTGCTCCCACAAGCAGAATATCTGAAAGACACTCGTATACGAGTGTCTTTTCTTTATGAAAAAAATATTTTCAAACAAAAAAACCTTATAAAGGAACGCAAGTTCGTATACAATAAGAACAAACGTTCTTTTAATTTAGGGAGGAATAACAGTGTATGACTATTCTATCTTACCGAATAGAATCATCTTATGTGTGGATTTACGTAGCTTTTACGCTTCAGTAAGTTGCATCAAAATGGGGTTAGATCCTATGTATACAAAATTAGCAGTAGTCGGTGATGTAAATAGAAATGGTTCAATCGTTCTAGCTGCCACTCCACCATTAAAAGCATTGGGTGTAAAGAAGATGGCCAGATTATACGAGATTCCTCGCAGAAAAGACATTCTTGTTGTAAATCCGATTATGGGAACATATATTAAATGCTCTAATTACATAACAAAGTTAGCTTTGCAGTACGTTCCTATTGAGGATTTTCACCAATATTCCATCGACGAGTTCTTCATGGATATTACGGATAGTATTCATTTGTTTGCTAACGATCCCTATGAATTCGCATTGAAATTTAAAAGTGAAATATATGCGAAAACACGAATCGAATGCACAATAGGGATTGGCCCTAACCCTTTAATGAGCAAAGTAGCTTTAGATATTGAAGCAAAGAAGAATCAAAATGGCATTGCTTATTGGAAATATGAAGATGTCCCAACAAAATTATGGAGCATACGACCGCTTAATACATTTTGGGGCATTTCGTACAAAACGGAAGAAAAGTTGAATCGAAAAGGAATACATTCTATAGGAGATTTAGCCAATTACCCTCTTAAATACTTAAAACAGAGCTTCGGTAAGATTGGAGAAGAATTACACTTACATAGCTACGGAATTGACTTTAGTCGCATTTCAGAAAAATATGTTCCTGCCACCACTTCTGTTGGGAAAAGCCAAATACTCATGCGCGATTACACAATAGAGGAATTTCCGATTATTCTACTGGAACATATTGAAGAAGTTTGTTATCGGCTTAGAAGACAAAATAAACTTGCTCAAACCGTTCATTTTTCAGTCGGTTATAGCAAGATTTATAACGGTGGTATTAGAAAAACACATACTTTAAGTCGTCCAACTAACCTAACAATGGATATTTATAAGATCTGTACATACTTTTTACATCAACAATATACTGGAGAACCCATTCGCAGCATAAGTATTTCTCTAACGAACCTAATCCAAGAAGGAGAGGAACAAATTTCTCTTTTTGATAACATAACGCAGCGAGAACAAGAAGTAAAATTAACAAAAGTAATGGATGAAATACGCACAAGGTTTGGAAAGAACAGCATATTGCAGGGAATTTCCTACACGCATAGCGCCACAGCTAGATATAGAAACACACTGATTGGAGGACACAAAAAATGAGCAACGCTAATATGCCAAAAGGGCGCGGAATGGTGAAATGGGCTCCGTTCGCAGCATTAACACCCCAATTTGATGGGATACGTGAAATCATTAGGGAACAGCACAAAGTTACCCGTCCGATTTTAACAGCTGAAGAAAAAGAACGAATTGAAAATATGTTATTATATTCCTTAGTATCTGAAGAAGAAATAATGATCACATATTATGAGGATGGCTATTTGCTCTCTAGTTATATGACCGTTGTTGATATTGACCCTTCAAATAGTGCTGTTGTATGTACAGATGCTTTTTATAACAAGATGAAACTGCAATTCTCTAATATAATAGATGTTAAATAGCATAAATTGATGTTATTAAGTTTAGATCATTTAAAGGAGTGTAAAAATGCAAGGTAATCAGATAAGAAAGAACGCCGCAGGAGCAATTATTCATAATAATATTAATAGCTATTCCTTTCTAAATATACCTATGATTATTAATGAGAAAGACGGAGTAATTTACGAGGTATTAAGTGCTGGTTTTCAAGCTAATGATGCAGTACCAATGATAACAACGGATGATTTTGCTGCAACCAGGATAAATGCATCGATCGTGACAGTGAAAAACAATGATAGTAGTATCCAAGTGTATCGCTTACCCTTAGAATTAGAACATTGGGTACTTTCTTGTATGCATGCTGCTTCAGAAGATAAAAACCCATTTCCGTGTAAAGTCGCTTTTGGAATTATAGACACCAAATTTTTTGCGGAATTCAAAGGAAAAGGTCAGTTTATTCAGGAGACCTCTCATCAATTATAGATATATTCCTTTTTGTTTGCATTCGATGTTATTAACGAAACTTAGGCAAGGTATGTACGATGCCCGTAGAATCATGGAACACTTTCTCTTATGTTTTTTCTCCCTGTTGCTACTTATGTTATTTCTAAATTAATATGGTCGTAATGTATGATATTACAAAAAAAGAGGGCGCCACGCGTCCTCTTTTTTAGGTATTTAAATATGTTCCCCATGATCAGTATAAACATCACTGTATTCGTATGCTGGTGCAGGCGGTCTACCATGGTCAAGAGCAACCACTCCAGTATTTCCATGTGCCTTATTTTCATAACTAGAAACATAATCTGGTCGTTGCGGTGCAGGCGGTCTACCATGATCAGCTTGTGATGTATAAGATTCTGCAAAACTTCCAATAGTTAAAACAGCAGCAAAACTAAAAAATCCTATTAGTACTTTTTTCATTTTAACGCACTTCCCTTCTGAAGTAATTCTTTAGCATCATAAGATATATTAAAGTATTGGCTAGCCTTCTCATGATTACCTTCTTGATAAAGTTTTTTCGCTAAAATTCCAGAGTACTCTTCCATAAATCCATAAAGTTTTTGGTATTCAAAGTAATCTAGTCCATCTGCAATCGTTGTTTCTAGATTCTGTTTATAATTTTCATCGTATTGTGCTCGAAGTATTCGTAAATGATGTGTATATTCAACATCAGCTAATTCAAAGCCTTGAGTCAAAAATTCTTGTGCTTTTTCAATTTCATTTACTTTGAAATGTTCTCGAGCCAGTAAGAATACAGTTTTATGATATGGTTTTTCAGATTTATACACATCCAGTAAATGTCGAATTGCAGTTGCGGATATACCTTGTTTTGCATAAAGAAAACCTAAGTTGTATTGAATTAAGGTAATTAGTCGAGTGCAGTTATGTTTTTTAGACATATCCAAACACTTAACAAAAAGTTCTTCTCCTTGTTCAAACTGACTTAAAGTGACACTTGCTAATCCCAGGATTGTATCACATTCAATTTGATTTATTACATAATCTTCATACTTTTTGTATATGTCTTTTGCTTTCATTACATGCTTAATTGTTAATAAAGGTTGTTGAAGATGGTAATATAGTTCACCAAGTTTATAATTAAATTCAGCTTTTTCAATGTCATTAGGAATATACTCTAAAAGTCGTTCCGCTTCTTCAAATTGCTCCATAGCTTCCATATAGTTAGCGATCATGGTGTTATGCACAGCTTTATAGAAATGGTAGTAGTATTTTAAATACTCATCAATAGTTTTTGTTGTAAGTTTTTCAACTGCATCAAAATCACTACGAGTTACATATGATTTATTTATTAACACTTTATAACTATAATCCAATAGAGAATAATACAATAAAAGATTTTGATCTTGTAGATCTCGGTTTTGTTCGACCATTAAGACACTAATCTTTTCATCAACTTCTTCTTTCATTCTTGTCGCTTTTGTTATTTGCTTAGATAAAATAACCTTATACCATTCATTTAATAGCTTAGTAAATTTTTCATTATTCAGAATTATCATATCATAATCTCCTTTATTCAGTTTATATAAAAACAATCATAACAAAGTTTAATTGTAATAAGTTGTAAAAAACAATTTTATAAAAAATATTCAGAATATTTAATTTAATTTTTATCAATTGACGTAAAAGGTATCGGTAAATCGTTAGATTGTAAAGATAAAATTATTTATATAAAAATCATTATAACTCCAGTAATGACATGGTTTTAAGAAGGTTTGTCGAATTGTTTTGCGAAAATTTTAATCTGAATATTATTTATTTTTTGAATTTTATAGTCTATTATCGGGATTGTGCTAGTAAATACCGGTAAATTAGCATAAATTTTTCAAAAGAATGGAGATGTTATTATGGGTTATAAAAATTTATTAAAGAAAAAAACAATCCCAATGTTACTAGTTGGTGGAATGTTAGCTAGTACTGGATGGGGTGCAGGTAATGCGTATGCAGATTCGCCTACAGCAACTGAAGCTGCTAATTCACCAGCAAAATTTGCAGGTGTAACATCACCTTTGGATACTTCAAGTGCAGACTTTGAAGTGTTATACAGTGAAACAGTAAAATTTGATGAGAATGAAAACGTTATTAATAGAGAAGTTTCAGGCACTGAAACTCGTACAAGTAATACACAGGGAGTAATTATTGCTGATGGTAGTTTCAACTGGAAACACGCTAGTAGTAAAGATTCAAGCAATAGAATTAATAAAGACAGTTATAATGTAGGACTTATTTTAGTAAATGGATTATCTTCTTATATTCCTTGGAAACCAGTACAGGTTACAGCACAAGTAGTTGCAAGCGGATTAATGTATTTTAATCAACCTTCTATTACGTATTATCACACTGAAGCATACAGAGATATCGATGCCGTTAACCATTATGTTAAAACAGTAACAGATACAATTAAAAACGGTAAGAAAGTATACACTGATACAAAAGTTATGAAATATACAAAATAAAAAGAAAACCGAACTAGACTATTTATCTAGTTCGGTTCTTTTTTTATATAAACGATTTATTAAGTCAATAATCCATGAATTAATAATAACTACAGTAAAAATTACAAATAAAGCTACAATATTTTCATTAGAAGCTATATATGGTATAAACGTACCGCGCACTAAAAAGAATATAATTAGAGCGAATGCAATTGCCCAAATAAATTTTAACATTAATTCACCTCCTCTAAAAAAATACAAAAGTAATTTTAAAATATAACTATTCTGTTTTGAAAATAAGATTCCTTTTAGTATGTACTAAAAATTATAGAAAATGGGTCCAGAAAACTGATGTTTTTTGTTCCGTATATCCAGGATGAACACATTGTTGTTTTAGATATTATTGTGATTTTGGATGTTTCCATTGTTGAAACATCCAAAAGAAGTAAAAATTCTTAAAGAAATTTACTTACCACAAATTAATGTATTAGATTATTTATATGACGCTGAAGTCGAACATTTAGTAAGACAAGCTTCTGCTTTGTTGAGTCATAATTACGAAATTGTCATGCCAAGTAGCAAACCGATGAGAAAATATCCAGGCGTTGGGGATGCCCGGATTTTATTAACTGCGTATTAAAATGATTATGAAATTGTCACCGCAAATGTTAATGACTTCATGTTGTATCCGTTTTTATATCCTCAAACAGCGAAATTTTTATATGATCTCATGCAAGAACAATATGTTGAGATTGACCCACAGCTGTACGAACGTATTCAAAAAGATGCAAGATTTATTGACTTTAAGTCCAAGATTTAACCAATCACCTTGTTTTCCCCATACTTGATACCATTCATCTTTACTTAATTGATGGATAACGCCATAATTTGTTGATGGTCCACTTCTAAGGTTTACATTATATCCATTGATATAAACTATCCCTGTTGCTCCTACAACGTTTTGAGAAGGTTCTTGTGGTTTTTGTTTAACTGTAACCGTTGCGCCCTCATACGCCTTTTGTACGTCCGTTCTGAATTGGAATTCCGATACACCGTGATTGCGAAGATAATCAAGCGGATCTTCGTGGTCGATTCCACCTAATTTATAAGTAATATCTTTATGTTTCCATAAACCTTTGCTTGGATGAATTTCTCTATCTTTTAAAATCTTAGCTAAAAGTTTTACAAAACGTTCGTAAGAAGATTTAAACTTAGGCTTCTATCTTTCTGAACATGTAGTTATCTCTAAAAAAGGCTGTAACGCTAAGGTTTGGTATCCTTTAGCGTACAGTTTTCCCAGAATGATATAGTGCCTTCTATAAGTTGAAAGAAATACTAAGAATCCCTTTATTGTTGTGGGGTATGATTTTTTTAATTAATATTTGGTACGTGAAATTATAAACTACTAGTTTATTACTTTACTGGTCTTTTAAAATTATTATAGCATTCTATATAAATATTATGGTATTATAGAGATAGAAAATTTGTTTCCATTGTTTATACTCTATTGTACGTAGCGTGAAGGACAAACCTTACGCCCAGTTAACTCGGGCGAGGTTTGTCCTTTTTTTTACTTTAAGGAGGAATTTACTATGAAAAAAGTCTACAAAATTGGAGCAGTTATCACAACTTTATGCGTTGCATGTATCGCGATCTTTACTTTAACTAAGAATGAATCAGTCAAAACAGAAACTATAGCACCAGAAAAAACAATTGTATCTGCTGCAGATGTAAAAGGATTACCTGAAAATATAAAAGATATTTCAAAAGAAGAATTAAAGGAAAAAATACAATCCCATGAAGAGTTCATTGCGTATTACTATCAACCTACCTGTCATTTTTGTAAAAAAGCTGCACCAGATATCAATCGTATGTCAAAAAAGCATGATAGAACCATTTATCGTATTGATATCTCTACACCAGAAAATCAAAGTGCCTTTCAAGAGTTCGACATTCCAGGTACTCCAGTTGTTGTAGCTTATAACAGAGGTGAAGAAGTTGAACGTTTAGAAGGAGCTGTTTCAGCTGCTACATATGATGGATTCTTTGCAAGACGTAATTCGAGCGCTATCTAGTTTAGTGCTCGTTTTTCTTTGTAAGAAAGGAGAATTAACATGCAACAAAACGCCCGTATTCATTCTTTAGATATAATAAGAGGTATCGCCATACTATGTATCCTTTTTGCGAATCTACCCACTATGACAGGACTAGATCCCTTTAATCAAGCAGGTTACACCGGTACAGATAAAGCGATTCGATTTTTAGTAGATTTGTTTATACAAGCAAAGTTCTACACTATTTTCACATTCTTATTTGGAGTAGGATTTTATATCTTTATGAAAAATACAGAAGCAAAAGGATATCCTATGTATAAGCTATTTACCCGGAGACTGTGTATTTTACTAGTCTTCGGTTTACTCCACTTCACCTTTCTATGGTATGGAGATATTCTACATGCGTATGCTATAGCTGGATTTATTCTATTGTTCTTTTATAAGCGATCTACTAAGCTTATTTTTATAACTGGTTGTAGTTTCCTAACGGTTAGTTATGTAGGCGTACCGCCAACATTTTAACGAAAATATACGCTAAGCAAAATTCGACAAGAGAAAACGTTGATTTTACTACTCTAAGCGATATCGTCAATCTCAAAAACGTAGGTATTTGAGACAAAGGAACTTCAACTTTAAATATGCTGAAAATAGCTTGAATAGTGTCTCAAAACTCATCTTTAAATCAAAATCTCAATTCAGATTGTGTTATTGAGTTTTGAGAATCCCTTAGAGTATAAAAACGTTAAAATGTGCGTGCTACCCCTTCATTAAAACTATCTGACCGTTTTTGATATTCAACTGCTTTTGTTAGATGTAAGGTATTCCAAATACTGATGGCATTGATAATTATGTTTAAAGCACTGGCTCTTTGCAATTGATGCTGCATGGTTCGTTCCCTAAGTTCTCCTTGTTTTCCAAAAATAATAGCTCTTGCCAGTCCATTCATGGCTTCTCCTTTCTTCAATCCTCTTTGTATTTTTCTTCTTAGAGATTCATCCGAAATGTAATTAAGAATAAAGATTGTTTTTTCTATTCGCCTCATTTCACGTAAGGCTGTAGCTAAGCTGTTTTGTCTTGAATAAGAACCTAATTTCCCCATAATAAGGGATGCTGAGACTGTTCCTTCTCTTATTGAATGAGCTAATCGCAAAACATCGTCATAATTTTCTTCAATGACCTTTGTATTTATTTGTCTACGTAAAATAGCTTCTAGTTTTGGATATTCACTTACTTTATCTATTGTAAATAATTTTGAGTCCGATAGATCTCTTATCCTTGGAGCAAATTTAAATCCTAATAAATGGGTTAACCCGAAAATTTGGTCTGTGTAACCAGCTGTGTCTGTATAATGTTCCTCGATGTTTAGATCCGTCTCATGGTGTAATAAACCATCCAAAACATGAATTGCATCCCTTGAATTAGTATGAATAATTTTTGTGTAGTAAGAAGAGAATTGATCACTCGTAAATCGATAGATGGTGGCTCCTTTTCCAGTTCCGTAATGTTGGTTTGCATCTGTATATAGTGATGAACACCTAGCTGCATTCTCATTCCGTCTGACGAAGAATTTGTACCGTCTCTGGACATGTATAGTGACCCCATATAAAACTTTGCCTTTTCTTTTTTATATTTATGTACAAACTTATTTTTATTAGCATTGGCCTTAATGTGCGTAGAATCTGTCATCAGCGCACGTCCTCCCACCATCCGGTGCTCTGTCGCTTGCCTCACGATCTCATCAAAAATTTCTTCAAAAATATTTGTATGAACGAAACGAGTACAGCGATTCCAACTGATTGTAGAATGATCTGGAATTGTATCTGATAGAGAGAACCCTAAAACCAACGGTAGGCAATGTTCGTTTTAATCTCCTTTTCCAATTGACGCTCAGAACGAATATCATAAAAATATCTAATAAACATCATCTTAAATAAAACGATAGGATGGATTGACGGCCGGCCATTGTTTTCACAATAATAAGGGCGTAACTTCTCCTCAATAAAATCAAAACTAATTGTCGCTTCAATCGCACGAAGGAAATGATCTTGTGGAACCAATTCTTCTACAGAAACAGATACACGCTCGTCGCGATGATTTTTTAAAGCACCCATCATAAGAAATCTCTCTTTTTCCTCTTTTTTATCAGTGTTGACACATAAAAAGAGGTTCAGACACAAAAATAGGCTGTGGAGAAGGCTTTCTCCACAGCCTGAAAAAGCTAACTCAATTGAGTTAGCTTTTTACTTTAATTAATCTCAAAATCTTTAATATTCGCTATCGGATGAAGGACTTCATCTGGATTAAAATCTGACAAATGTTCATTTTTTGCTACTTTTTTAACCCAGTCGTGATTAGCTAAAGCACCTTTTCCCAAAGTTACAATATCGGCATCACCGTTACTTATAATTTCGGTTGCTCTTTCCACTTTCTCTAATTGGCCATTAGCAATGATAGGTAAATGACTATATTTTTTTGCTAAAGAAACTAATGATTCTTTCACCCCATCAAATGCAGGTTGCCACGCTTCAAACTCCGTTACGTGAATGTAGTCTAACCCAGATTGACCTAGAGAAGTAAAAATGATCTTTGCATCTTCTTCTTTTCCTGACCATTTATAAAAATAATCGTTTACTTGTGATTGAGATATCCTCATACCTACTGTAAAATTATCACTTACGGCTTTAGACACTTCTGTCGCAACTTCCACTAAAAATCTTACGCGATTTTCCGTACTTCCTCCATATTCATCAGTACGTAGATTTGTATACTCAGTAAGAAAAGAATCTAAAAGATAACCATTAGCTCCATGCAGTTCAACCCCATCAAACCCAACAGACTCGGCTCTCTTAGCAGATTCTACAAAACTTTTCTTTATATCATTCATTTCTTCTTTTGTAATTTCTTTCGGAACTTTAAATTCCCCTTCTCCAAGGTAAAATTTGAGTTGTTCTCCTTTTGGTTTAACACTGGATGGGGCAATTATTTCATCGGTAAACCGATTTCCTTGTGAAAGAGGACCAGTGTGCTGTAATTGCATAAAGATTTTTCCTCCTTCTTCATGAACAGCATTTACGACCTTTTTCCATTCTTGTGCCTGTTCATCAAAGGCAATACCTGGTTGGTAGAAATATGTTTGGCTATTTTTATCATCAATATAGGTACCTTCTGTAATAATTAAGCCGAAGCCACCTTTTGCAAAGGAACGGTAGTACTTAACCATCTTGTCTGTAATATATCCTTCTTCTGTAGCACTAATTCTTGTCATTGGGGCTACTCCAACTCTATTATTTAGTACCGTTTTGTTAATTCTAACAGAGTCAAACAAAATATTTGTATTCATGTCTCTTTCCTCCTGTAACTAGTGATTGACAACCTCTTAGTTATTAGGTTAAATGAATAATGTTGTTTAGTAAAATGAATATATTTGATAAGATGATTCAAAAAAATTGAACGTTTTAAAAGGAGTTGTTAATTTGGAACTTCGCCATCTAATTACATTCAAGGCAATCGTTGATAAAAATGGTTTTAATAAAGCAGCAGAATACTTGGGTTACGCTCAATCTTCTATTACTACCCATGTTAAAGAGTTAGAAAAAGAATTAGGTAGACCTCTTTTTGACCGACTAGGAAAGAGAGTTGTATTGACTCAATTCGGTAAGCAATACCTTCCTTATGCCAATCAAATAATTGAGCTTTACAATCAGTCACTAACTATTGAACAGGAACCTCAAGGAGAACTAACTTTAGGAATTTCAGAATCGCTTACTATTTGCCGTATTCCTATTATTCTCCTCGAATTCAAGCAAAAGTATCCCAAAGTAACCCTATACGTTAAGTCATTAGAAAATTATGATGTAACAAAGAGCCTACAGAGTGGTGACATTGATTTAGCTCTGGTTCTAGAAAAGGAGGAGTGGGCACAGGAGGGGTTGCATATTGAAGAATTAGTAAGGGAGAAAATGGTCTTAATTAGTCCAAACAGTAAAGCAGGAACATTAAATACCGCCTTATACTCTGATTTGAGATGCAGTTATAAATCGGTATTTGATGATTACATCGCTTTAAATCAATTAGATATTAATGATAGTATTGAGTTCCAGAGCATAGAAGCCATAAAACACTGTGTTAAAACTGGTTTAGGAGTATCTCTTGTTCCATTTTTTTCTGTAAAAGAAGAACTAAAAAAAGGCATATTTAAAGGGAAAGAAGCTTCAAAAGAACAAAAATCCCTGTCGACTTACTTAACATTTCACAAGAATAAATGGTTATCTCCATCTATTACAAGTATGATTGAACTTGTACAAAAACATGCAATAACGTGGGAATAAATATGAAAGGTGCTATACAAGGCACCTTTTCTTGTTTAACTAGATACCACTATTGGTACAAAAGGAAGATATTTTAGGGATTTTTACTTCGTCTGCTCCTTTTTACAAAAATAGCAAAAAGTATTAATTCTCTTGAATCAAACGCCACCGGTGGTTTCAATTCTATCGAACAATACTTATCTCAGATACCACAAAGTTAACTCGCTAAAATAAAAATTACAGAAAGTTGTCTCCCTTTCTATGGAAGACAACTTTTTATTCTACGAATACGTATACTAGCTGACCATTAAATCTATCAGTCCCACTCTTTAGAACAAGTGTGAATTAATGAAATCATACTCTCCATAGCAGGAGAAACCCATTTATCTTTATGGTAAGTTACAAAGGTTGATACTCCATATTGTTCATCTTTAACTACCTTCCCAGTAAACTGTTCATTCTCTAATTCCTTTTTCACAGTAAAGTAAGGCAACATAGAAATCCCTAATCCATTCATCACACATTGCTTAATAGGCTCTAAACTTCCAAAATCTACGCTTCCCTCTACCTCAATATAATGGTCTTTAATATAATCATCAAAAATACTTTTATAGGCGCAAGTTCTCTCTATATAGAGAACCGTATTGCTAATACCTTTTTGTTTATCTTTTAAAGGAGTGATTAATACCATTTGTTCCTGTTTAATTTTTTCAACTTTCAAATCTTTCGTCGCCCAATTATTCTTCTTTAAAACTAATGCCAAATCTATATTTCCCTGTTGCAGTTCTGTTGTTACATTCTTATTATCAATAGAAATGATGGATAAATTAACTTCAGGATACATCTGCTTATATTCCAGTAAAATCTGAGGCAATCGACAACTTGTTAAGGCCTCTGATGCTCCAATAGTCAGACTACCTGTTGGTACATCATTTCTATTTGCTTTTTCTATTATTTCTGTATAAAGATCCATAATTTTGATTGCATATGGAAAAAACTGCTTACCGAAAGTAGTTAGTGTTACTTGCTTTCCTAAGCGATCGAATAAAGGTTGATTTAATTCTCCTTCTAATTCTTTAATATGATTTGTAACAGAAGATTGCGCGTATCCAAGTTGATCAGCCGCCTTTTTAAAGGTTCCTTTCTCCACAATCGTTTTAAATGTTACCAGATGGCGAAGTTCCATATTATATTTTCCTTTCATCAATTCATTTTTTATGAACGTTTAATTCTGTTATTTCAATTTTACTAAACCAATCGATACAATTATACTATAACTTGTAAGCAATAATAAAGTTGCTAACAACAAACATAAAAAATTTTAAGGTGGTTATAACGATGAACAACAATATAGAAAAAAAACAAGATATTTTGGATGCTTATGCGTTTCGACATGCTACGAAGGCATTTGATCCAACAAAAAAAATAACAGATGAAGATTTTGAATTCATTTTAGAAACAGGAAGACTATCACCAAGTTCGGTAGGATATGAGCCATGGAAGTTTTTGGTTATCCAAGACATGGAGATTAGAGAAAAATTAAAAGAATTCAGTTTTGGAGGACAAGGTCAGTTGCCTACTGCTAGTCATCTTGTGGTAATTCTTGCTCGTAAGGATGTGAAAGCTGAATCTGACTATGTACAAAATTTATTAAAAAACGTCAAAAAAATCCCTGAACCTATTGTGGAAAATATGACAAAGGCTTATAAAAACTTCCAAGAATTCGATCTTAAATTATATGAAAATGACCGAGCACTATTTGACTGGGCTAGTAAACAAACGTATATTGCACTTGGAAACATGCTAACTTCAGCAGCATTAATTGGAATCGATTCTTGTCCGATGGAAGGTTTCAATATGGATAAAGTAACTGAGGTTCTTGTGAACGAAAGATTATTAGATAGTGAAAAATTTGGGGTATCCGTTATGGCCACATTTGGATACCGGGCTCAAGAGCCAGAATTTGAAAAATCAAGACAAAATAAAGATAAAGTCGTTCAATGGATTAACTAATTATCACCCTACAAATAATATATGCTTCTTTTAAATGATAGTTGGCCATGGTTTAATTTCTCTGTAGTCGATGATAATGGTCATATATATGATAAACTAAAACTACAGGATGGTATGGCTGTTGGGAACTATGGTCATCATATGGTACTGACTTTGCCTTCAATGGATACCATACCAAAATCATTTACACTCAAGCCAAGTCGAACAAATAGTGAAGGATTTAGTGAAGAAATAAAGGAATTAGAATTAGTCGTTCCTTTAAAGGAAAGTAAATAATGACATCGTTTGCTTGGTTTACTAATATCGCGGAAGTACCTTAAGCTAACGAACACGCGATAGTTGAATAACAAGTCTTATTAAAAACCGTCATGAAAGTCGGATTCCATACCTATTGGAATCCGGCTTTTTCACATTAAATTTCCTTAACGTTGTAAATCCGCATTTTCCTGACGGCACCCCTATAAGAGATAGCACCAGACATTTTACGAATTTCATACGATTAGATAACAATAAAACTTTAAGCAGTCCTCCCGAATCGTACTCTTACAGACAGTTAATCTACCATCTAACATTATATCTGTATCCACAATTAAATTGATAAATAAAACTCAGAATATTTAAATAATTTAATTGGAATTATCTTGAAACCACAGTTTTAAAGGTTATAATCGTTGGATTTCATCATTTTTCCGCTTTCTGAAGGGTATATATTTTTATAGCTTTATGTATTAAGATAGAGTTACGCTAGAAAATACCGGTAAAAAAGAATAAATAAGGAAAAGGGATGGAATTAAAAATGAAGACTTTATTAAGAAATATTGTATCGCTGGCTCTTGTACTCGCTTTGTTTACAACTTCTTTCGCTGGAATCTCCAAAGCTCAAGAGATTAATAGTGAAGAAGAAAAATTAGTGCAAGAAGTAGCTGCACAATTGAAATTTGTTGTTGAAGAAGCTGCAATTAAAGATAAACATGGAAGAGTAGTAGATATTGATATTGATATGATAGAAAACAAATATGGTAAAACTGAAGAATTAGAACAATTGAGACAAGAAATCCAACGTGTAAATACACCACCTGGCTATGAAGATCCATTCAAACAAGAAACGGAAGCTGTAGATAACTGTATAGAAAGAAAACTTATAGCAAATTATAAAGAATTTCTATCAGTAGGCTTTATAGGTTCTATTATTGCTAATATTACTAACAAAGAATATGAATTAGCAGCTAGAAAAATGATTAGATTAGGCGTCAAAGGTAATTTAATTGGTTTAGCTGGTCAGCTTGCTTGGTATCTAGGTACGTGTATTTATGAAGAAGAAGGCTGGACAGGAAAAACATGGTGATTGATAAAAAACAACCTCTTATTTTCTAGAGGTTGTTTTTTTTGAAGAAAATAACCACATCATAATTTCAAAGAACGTTACTATAAATAGTGTTTTTATAAGGTTTTCAAACCAATTAAATTGATTATGATTTGCGTAGTTAAAAGCTACCAATACAATATACAGTAGGACTATAAAAATTAACGGTCTCTTATATGTGAAACTCAAATTATTCACCCCTTAAATACTTACTTAGGAAAGTTACCTTAATACTATGTTAACCCAAAGTGCAATGATTTTCAGTGAATTTCTATATTTCTCCACATTTGTAACAGCCCTCCTTTTTAGGGGGTGGGCAAAAACATCCAAAAGGGGTATCTTTTCCCATACCCCGATAACACCAACATCCAAAATAGCAATATGTTATTTATCTTGTTACAATAAAAGGGAAACGAGTCATTACCCTATAGCAAAAGAGACCTCAAAAATGAGGTCTCTCTTGTTTGTATCAATTAAAAATGATCTGCATGTGAATATTGGATAATTTCTTCTTTTTTCAGAGCATGTTGTGTATCACCTGTATTACTTAAACCAATTGACAATGTTATTACTACACCTAACGTCACTAACACAAGTTTCTTCATCATTTTAATGCTCCTTTACTTAATAGTTTTTGTTTCGCTTCGTAACATACATCGAAATAATCACTTACTTTTTCATGATTTTTCAATTTACGGAAGCGAACTGCTAATACCTCACTATATTCTTCTACATAGTCCCATAAACCTTGATTCTTGAAGTAAGTAATACCCTTTTTCACTTCTTCTTCTAATAATTCAACTGCTGCATCTTCATTTAAAGAACGTAGAATATTGAAATGGTACATATATTCTTCATTCCCTACTTCCTGACACACCTTTAGTCCTTTTGTAATAAATTCCCTTGCAGTAACTGTTTCTTTTAATTTATAATGTTCGCGTGCTTGTAAGAATAGTGCTTTAAAGTGTGTTGGGATTTTTTCTGTTACTTCTGATAAATGACGAATTGCTAATGTAGAAAGGTTTTGCGTTGCATATAACAATCCTAAATTATGTCTGACTACTAAAATAAGCTTGTCTTCATTATGTTTTTTCAGAAGATCAATCGAACGATTTAAATGCTCTTCTGCTTTTTCAAATTGTTTTAAGAAAATACAAGCTGTCCCTAACGTGTTTTCGCAAGAAGCTACTTTCACTTCGTATCCAGGATGTTTTTCAAAAATTACTTTTGCTTTATTTGTGTATTCAATCGATGTTAACATATGAGAAATATGATGATGCAACACTGCATACTTTTGATAAAACTCTGCATGCTCTAATTCATCAGAGATATGCCCTAAGAGGCTTTCAGCCTCTTCATATTGTCTTCTCGCTTCGTTATAGTTACTAAACATCAAAGCATGTTCCGCTTTGAAAGAATGATAATAGTAGGATATTAACGTATCTGTTGTTTGATCAATTGAATCATTAATTGCATCGAAACTATCTTTTCGAATACTTACTCTGTCCGTTAGCATTCTATATTTAAAATCTAGTAAAGAATAATATAATAATAAGTTTTGATGTTGTTTTTCTTCTTCTTTTGCATCTTTAATCTGTTCGATTTTCTCATCAATTTCCTTTTTTAATTCCGATGCTTTTAGCAGTTGTTGTGATAACATTAGTTGATAAAAATCATTGAGTTGCTGCATAACTACTTCATACACAAAAACACCTGTGCTCATTTCAATACGTCCTCCTCAAATATCTCTATTTCTCTAAATATTACCATAATTCTACAAATTGCATGAGAAGAACGTTTCCGAAGTAAATTGATAAATAAATATTAGAATATTCTTTCTATTTTGCGTGTTTCCCAATTGAAGCATAGGAGCAATTTAACGATGGCTTACCCATGAAAGAAAAGATAATCGCCTTAAAATCGCAATCTCGGCGACACAATATAGATCATTTAGACATCACTTTTGTACCAACTTGTATCTTGATGTTTCTTTTAGGTTCATTTAGTTGCATTTGATTATAAAAATTAATAATAGAATCAATTTGAAAAATACGAAAGTTCTCACTTGAAATGTGATATTTTTTATTGGTTACAAGCAAGATCGATGGGAAAATTTTTGTATCTTTAGGCTGCCACGATTGTTTTTTCCATTCATCACTATGAAAATACATTTCATACCTTCCTATTTTCTTTTCCATAACTTTATTACTGTAAACTGAATTTTGAAATTCAATAAAGAAAGGGGCTCTATGCCATATTGCAAAAGCATCTGGTTCCATAAAATCTTTTCCGTATTTCGGCTCTACTTCAAATGTTTTTGGCTTTTCATAGTAAGTAAGTTGTTTGTAAATATCTACAATACCTAAGAAGTGCGACAACTTTTGACTCGTTTTTCGAATAGTGTTGGGTTGTGGGAAGTATATGTACGGCTGTTGCGACACATTCACATCTACATAACCATCCCTTCTTAAACGCTTCATTACTGTATTACAGCAAGTCACGCCGTTTTTTATCCCTTGAAAATGCAAATCAATAATATCATCCCTGGACATACATCTAAATCGTTTTAAATCATTTAAAATTGCCTTATCTCTATTCTTCATAACTTAACACCCCGAATATAGGAGTCTCTTCTTGTAAAGGCTCTTGAAGCTTCATATTCTCCTTAGAAACTCGATACGGTTCAACGATTAATTTCGCCTTACTCAATTCCAAATACGGAGCTTGCACTTTCTTTAATCCGTTTAATTTTAAAATTAATTGGCCGGATTGTTCTAATTGCTCCGATCCAGGTGTCCCCATAATATTACTGTTAATTGAATCAGCACATTTAAATCCGGCTCTAACCGTCATATTAAGCTTCAATTTACCATCTAATACTTTTGCGTCTGGCCTCTGCATACTTAGCAAAAGAAACACTCCGAGTGATCGTCCGACAGCTGCTATCTTTTCAATTGTATTCATACAATCTTTTTGATTTTGTAACATAGCCACTTCATCAATTCCAATTAGTATATATGGCTTTTGATTACCAGGAGACAACCTATTATACTCATCGATATGATCAACTTCATATTCTTCCATGATCTTTCTTCTTTCTCTTATCTCCTTCCAAACTTTTCGGATCATAATATTCATTTCAACTTCTTCCATACAAAGCTGTTTTACATGTTGCACTCTTCGCAAGAAATGAAATTCAGAATTCTTTAAATCGCCCAAATACAAATGTAATTTATCCGGAGACATATAATGTATGAGCGTAGATAAAACGACACGCACCATACTACTCTTACCGCTTCCCGTTTCCCCTGCAATTAAAAGATGAGGTGTATTCGCGCCTGCCATATCATATACAACCAGGTTTCCCGATTGATCGCGGCCTACTACTATAGGAAGACTATATTTTTTTAATAATGGTTCCCACATTTTATAACTATAATTATATGGCTGCATTCCTGTATTTGTATGAAATACATTCAATACAAACCTTTTAATATTACCTTCAATCTCAGTATTTGCCCCAAATACTTGTTGAAAACAAAACCACTTTTTCTTAATCATCGCTGGGTCTAATCCATTTGGAATTGTAAATACATACCGTGTCTTTTCATTTGAACAAATAACATCATGGATTTGAGGATATATAATAAATTTTCCCCCTCGTGTTTGATGCTCAATATATAAACCACTCTTATCAAATACCTCTATAAGCCGATTCTTTAAACTTCGTTTATATATCCAGTCTTTTATAATCCCCATATAGTCCTCCTAAAACATTATTATTGTTCTAATAAACAAATAACTAATTAAACAAATTCCACTTATACGGGTTCCATGAAAAATCACATCGCTGATAAATTTAGCTTCCGTTATATAATCTTTTCGTACCAGGTACTTCTCCAATAAAACTGCACCAATCAATACACTACCTATTGCACCAACTGCAATATAGGTGCCTATCATTTGATCTGACATATGAAGAAAAGCAAATGGACTTATTGAATTGTATTTTTTTACTTGTCGTTCACCATTCTTATACGATTCATCTACAAAAGAGCGAAATGGAATTACTTGTTTTCTTGTAAACATAACCCTATCCCCTTTACTATTTATCGCATTCTACACAAAATTCTGAACAACACTTCTTTCCTTCCCATCTCCAAAACAACCAATCTGATAAAAGACATTTACAATACTCACAAGTTTCTTCAACTCTCATCCTGCCGCTCATACCTTATCCCCCTTTATAAACAAATTTCAAACTACTAATTACAAATGGATTTATGAACCAAAAACCTTGATAGGGTAACTTTAATAACTAACTTTATAAATACTTTGATAGTTACTTTGGTACATCATATTGCGTACAGCTTGTACATTTTCTTACTTTTTTTCTTAGTTTTAAAAATTTTTCCTGAGTTTAAAAAAATGAGAAATAGGCCAAGATGTTGATGAGGTGATACAAGTGTACGGGCTGGGGAAAAAACGCACAAAATTTGGCCGTTTTCTTGATCGAAATGGAATAGCACAAATCGAACTAGAAAGAACATCTAAGTTAAGTACAGGTACTATTTCTAAACTTTGTAATGACAAAAGATATAAGCCTAAATTTTCAACGATAACTCAAATAATCAAAGGGCTAAAAAAGTTAGGAAAACATGTAGATGAAAATGATTTTTGGATATAAAAACGAGGTGTATCTACACACTTATTAACGAGGAAAAAGAAGCAATTGAAAATTTTAATTAATTGTTATAAAATATTTTAGTCATATACTCCAGTATTTCATTTATATATTCAAAATAAGAGTTCTCGAAAATCAGCCCCTTGGAGCGCACGCCAAGGGGCTGAAACATTATAAAAAGAAGTAGTCGATGTGTGTAAATAATAATGATTTAAAAATAAGTTACTTTCGTTTCACGTAATAATAAAGATATCCATAAGGATTAGCAGAATGGCCGTAGTCAAAACTCAATCCTTGTTTTTTAGCTTCTTGTAATACAAGTTCTACTTCTTCAAGTGAAGGGGTAGAATATTCACCCTCAATTTGCACTTGTTCAATAATTATTTGAATAAACGCCTTCTCTCTTTCTAATTTCTCTTTTTCTATCTCATCATCTGTAGCACGGCGACAGTCTTCTATTAATTCAAAATCTCCAACATCAATACAATAGTCCGGATAATATATCAAGCCATTCCAAGTATCGATAGCCGATATTTTAGATGTTCTTTGGCTCTGTTTATCTATCACCCAATCATGTAATTTAAATCTAACTTCAATACAGCTTAAATCTACATAATCGGAAATCCCACCGTAATATGGAGTTTCCGCTGTAACTTCGCCACTTTCATGAAGTGTACCCTTCCCCTTTAGGGGTCACCATATCATTCTGGGAAAATTGTACGCTAAGAGATACTAACCCTTGGTGTTACAACCTTTTTAGAAACAATTACATGTTCAAAAAGATAAAAAACTAAGATTAATTGAACATTGATTTATTTACACACTTTATGAACATGATTATGGCTAGAAAATGTTGATATTATTGAGTTTTAACATCTGTTCATAAACATAACGTTTTTGAGATTGACGATATCGCTTAGAGTAGTAAAATCAACGTTTTCTCTTGTCGAATTTTGCTTAGCGTATATTTTCGTTAAAATGTTGGCGGTACGCCTTTTTCTTTTAAAATTCTTATAGTATTCTATATAAATCTTATGGTATTATATAGATAGAAAATTTGTTACCATTGTTTATACTCTATTGTACGTAGCGTGAAGGACAAACCTTACGCCCTGTTAACTCGGGCGAGGTTTGTCCTTTTTTTTATTTTAAGGAGGAATTTACTATGAAAAAGGTCTACAAAATTGGAGCGGTTATCACAACTTTATGCGTTGCTTGTATCGCGATCTTTACTTTAACTAAGAATGAATCAGTTAAAACAGAAACTATAACACCTGAAAAAACAATTGTATCTGCTGCAAATGTAAAAGAAGCACCTGAAAATATAAAAGATATTTCAAAAGAAGAATTAAAGGAAAAAATACAATCCCATGAAGAGTTCATTGCGTATTATTATCAACCTACCTGTCATTATTGTAAAAAGGCTGCACCAGATATTAATAGTATGTCAAAAAAGCACGATAGAACCATCTATCGTATTGATATTTCTACACCAGAAAATCAAAGCGCCTTTCAAGAGTTCGACATTCCAGGTACTCCAGTTGTTGTAGCTTATAACAGAGGTGAAGAAGTTGAACGTCTAGAAGGGGCCGTTTCAGCTGCTACATATGATGGATTCTTTGCAAGACGTAATTCGAGCGCTAGCTAGTATAGTGCTCGTTTTTCTTTGTAAGAAAGGAGAATTAACATGCAACAAAATGCCCGTATTCATTCTTTAGACATAATAAGAGGTATCGCCATACTATGTATCCTATTTGCGAATCTACCCACTATGACGGGACTAGATCCCTTTAATCAGGCAGGTTACACCAGTACAGATAAAACGATTCGTTTTTTAGTAGATTTGTTTATACAAGCAAAGTTCTACACTATTTTCGCATTCTTATTTGGAGTAGGATTTTATATCTTTATGAAAAATACAGAAGCAAAAGGATATCCTATGTATAAGCTATTTACCCGGAGACTGTGTATTTTACTAGTCTTCGGTTTACTCCACTTCACCTTTCTATGGTATGGAGATATTCTACATGCGTATGCTATAGCTGGATTTATTCTATTGTTCTTTTATAAGCGATCTACTAAGCTTATTTTTATAGCTGGTTCTAGTTTCCTAACGGTTAGCTATGTATTACATATTATTGTATTTTTACGAGCAAGTTCTTCTATTACTGAAGTACCAAATTACTATCAATATATGTTTACAGGTAACACTACCAATCACACTGTAAATCTATTTATACATTATTCTCATCAAGTAAAAGCACGTATTTTCTTTCTAATGACTCAGGAATTCCAGCAACTACTAATAGGAATTCCGGAATATATAGGCTTATTTTTAATAGGGTTATGGGCTGGTAAGAAAAATATTTTTAAAAGGGTACCGGAATTAATAAAGAAAATTAGATTTTTACAGTGGAGTTCGTTATGTATCTCATGTCTTCTCTCTTGTCCTATTATCTACTACTTTATAAAAACAGATGTCTATTACTCTCAGGATGTACAACTATGGATTCTATTTGGAGGGAAAATGCTAGCTATATTCTATATTTGTACTCTACTGAGAGTTTGTGAGAATAAAAAATATATAGAATGTCTGCACCCCTTTATGAACGTTGGCCAGTATGCTTTAACGAATTACATTAGCCAAAGTATACTAACTCTTGTCATTCTTTCGTGGTGCTTTAAAGATGTCTCACACGTATATTACTGGCAACTATGTATCTTCGGGATTTTAATTGTCTTTGTACAAATTATATTCAGCAAAATTTGGAGTAAATATTTTCGCTATGGTCTTATTGAGTGGGTATGGAGAAAAGGGGTTTACAAGGGGTATCGTCAGCATTTCGGAAAAAAACCACGCTAAGCAAAAATTACAATGAGCTGTCCATATGGACAGCTCATTTACATAATTATCGTTAGCGAAAGTATAGGAGGGTATAAGAAAATCACCTGTGATGGCCGTCAATTTTTAACATAGTAATGGAGTTAATGTAATCATCTTAAAAGTGCATCTTAACAAGGCGCATTAAAATATATCGTTTTAATTTAACGCTTTTATGATGTCATCTACAAATATTTTATCGATTTCATGTCCTTGGTTCGTTTGTTCTGAATCCATAATTATTCCTTGTGATTTCTCTTTGTCAATCCACAAATAGTATGTTTGAGTTGTTCCACTTAAAAAGTGAACATTTACTTTGAAATTTGGCTTGTGTGTACTGGATATATTTGAATGTGTATGCCCGATATGAGTAATAGCGTTCACGAATGCTCCAACATCAAATTGTTTTACGAATATGTAGGTTTTATCCCCCTCAACTTTAATAAATTCAATAGACTTATCTTTTATGGAGTGTACTCCTTCACCGTCCTTTGCTGTATTATGAAGTATAATACCCTCTTCTGACTGTTCACAATCTCTTAGCATATATGCTATACCATGTGTTTCTTGAGGAGTAACAAGCTTATTACATATATCCTTTCTATAGTCGTTTTTGTACTTGTAAGTAAAAGTGAATTTTTCATCTTTATAAGTTACAGTTTGTAAAGTTGGTACTTTTGCTTCCTCGTCAGTTAAATAATTTTTAATTTGTATTTCGTCATTTTTCTTATCTTTTACATTTTGAGAAAATGTTTCAAATCGTTCTAGGTTTCTAGATTTTTCTTTAGGTATATGTATAATAATCTCATTTTTGTTCGCTTCAGTGGATGCCTCCTCACCCCCATTACTACATGCAGTTAAAGCAGTGATCGATAAGGATAATGCTCCAACAATTAATGTTTTCTTCAAATTGAGTTCCTCCATAAAAAATATTATAAATTTAATCATAACAATAAATGACTATTCTTATTAAAAAATTTAGTACCTCGAATAAGCTAAGTTTAGATCACATATCTCTAATCAGGTAATTAATAAACATGCATGTAAAGTTAACATAACGTCCTATTATCAGTAGCAAGGAAAAAGACATCCCCTTACTCTCACAAGGCATTCACCTTTTTCTTTTTCTATGAATCTATACATCTTTTTATACATTCCTATTATGGCGCGTCTTTTGGCTTCCCTATAGTTCCCTATGTTTTCCGATTTTTCGCATTAAATCTTGTATGGCTCTTAGCGTGGGGGGTTTCCAAAATGCTGGCGGGATTCTGATCCTATTAAACATTAAATAAAAAAGTGCAAAATCTATCAACAGATTTTGCACCAAAAACAGATTAAAAATACAATCACTAGAAACATAGGAGAGTGTTTCACCACTTATTATAAACCATATCTTTACATTTTTGTGTTGTAATTTAATAATATGTAAAGATTCTTCATTTTCTTTTTGAATTTTCTTTTTATTTAAGTTATACTAAACTACAAAGAAACAAATCTCCTTTAGGCCGTCAAACATTATGCTAACAAAACACACACCAAAAAAACCAATTCCCGTGTAATGGAATTGGTTTTTTTGTGTGTAATTCAGTCAATACAGCAACTTGAACCCACATTTTCAAATGTAGTCTTATTAATTTTACCATAATTTTTAAATTCATAAACAAAAAAATAAATCACTAGTCAGTTGCGCGAATCCGCTTCTTTTTTATCAAGAAATCTGGAGTATAACAACAATTAAGTTCATACTAGCATGAACAACAAATGATACTAGTAACCTATTAGTACGCACATATACTACAGCAAGTACAAGCCCAATTAAAAAATATCCAAATATAAAAGGAAAGTCAAAATGCATAATAGAAAAGAACAATGAGCTTATTAGTATACTCCAGGTTTGTTTAAACTTTCCAGTTAAAATATTTATGGCCGCATAACGAAAAACAAACTCTTCTACTAAAGGTGCAAGAAGAACAATTGAAACTAGTGCCACAGGAGATATTGCTGCTGCAGCGACTGTACTAGACGTATTTGCTGATTGCGTAGTTAGCTGAAATACACTCTTATCTAAAACACTACCAACCATCTGCGCAAGAAATACTACTATGATCCCAACTAAAATCCATACAAATGAATTTCTTGATAATTTAATCGATAACTTGGGATCATTCATTAGTTCTTTACTATATATAAGAAAAAAGATTATTAATGTAAGTGAAAATCCAATTAGTTCCCAATGCACAAGAAGTTGTTGGATTGCTTGCTGTTGGTTTCCCTGAATATCATACCAGCCCGTCTTCGCTAGCAATTGTACACCTATAATCCCAACAAATTGAGTCATTACAAAATAAATGAGTATGATATAACCTGATTTATGTATATTACTATTATTCATGTTAATGTATTCGCCTTTCATTTTTTTATTTAATTAACGATTTTGTTTTTAATAACGAACTTTCATTGGATCCAGTGATGTTTTTCATTCGTCTTTTTTATAAAATTTTCATGTTATTTTTGTAAGGCCATTTCATTTTCTTTTTTAACACGTTTTCTATTACACCAGTAGCAAAGATTGGGACCTTTATGATTCATTGATGGTCTATATAAAGTTTTAACTGGCTTGCTGCATTTTGGGCATTTTCGTTTATCATATTTCACGATTTCATTCCCCTCTCAAATAAAAATTTTGTTTAGTTCTTGCAGTCAGCTTTTTGCTAACTTCCTTTTTATTTACGATCGAAGAAAGATAAAAATTCGCTGTAGCTAAAAAGTTCAAATTCTCCCGTGTCACTTTTAACAGCTATACCTACATCCTCTGGTGTTCTAAACATCTTGAAATCTTCATAGTTAAACCAATATTCTTTATCAATACTGAATCCTCTTAAATTGGCTTTTGGTACGACGTACATCCAATCTCTAAGATTTATTAGTAAATCAATTGAATCCTGTAAAAGATCTAGAGTATCATCCATATATATTCCCCTTTTCTCTTAAATAATTATTTTGTTTTATTTCATCGATTTTAAATATCAGATAAATTATAAATTGAAGCATCTATATGCTTAATAATAAAAATCTCTTTTTTAGAGTAACTACTATGGTTGCTAAAACTATGAACCTCAAGAGAAGGAAAACGCTCTGTAAGCATCTTTATAAGTAATGAACGATTTTGATGATTGTCGATTAAATCCAATTTTTCACTCCGTCCTTTTTCAAAGTCGGCAAATTCAAATCCCATTTCACGTAAATATTGAATGTGTTCCTCTCGGCTCCTTTTATCTGTTACAGGAGTTTTACTGAAAGAACGACAATGTTCTAACATAAAGCTAAGTTTCACTCTCATTCCACCATAGGGATAATACTTCGTATCATGCACATGATTAAAACCTTCTGTATTCCACCATTCACTAACAACTTCAGAAAGATGTTTCAACTGTTCTTTTAAACCGTCAACTGGTTTATCGGAACCTAATTTACCCTGTAATTCATGTATCTTTTGATTCGCCTTTTTAATCTCCGCATAACGTTTTTCTTTTTCTTCCAACAGATATGATTCGTAATTTAGTACTTTTGCTGCTTCACTAAAATAGCTTTCTATCAATGATGGAAGTGTTTTTGACATTTCGATTGAAAGTAAATCTTTACTCACCCATTCACGTAATTGAGCATTAGCAAAGTGTATATCCTTTAACACCTTCAGTAATACAGATTTTTGATCTTCATTCAATTCCAATTTCTTATCGTCCATTTCCCCAGCTCCTTTATTTTCAAACAACGCTTTGGTTAATTATGATAATGATTCTTTTGCTATTCGATTCACATCTTTAACAATTGCATTATCTACTCCATTTGTTATTCCTTTTATTAGTTTTAACGATTCTTGGTATTTTTCGTTACGCATTTTGTACTCTTTATATGCCTTTGATGTTTGCTCTAAATTCCACAAAGCATTTAAACGATAATTATTAATGTCATAAGCCATGCTCAGTAATTCATTTAATTCAGATAAACTAACCTCTACCACGGTCTTACTATTCTCAAAACGAGATTTTCCATTAGAGAGTTTATTTTTAATTGAATCAATCTTTTCTTTCATAAACCCACCTACTTCTCTACAAAATTCATATTTTATTACATTAAGAAATTACAAATAAAGAATAAAAATTATATATATTAATTATATAATTAGGTACCCATACAGTTATCTCAGACTACCTACTAAAATCAAGCCGCTTGCCGATGCTTTAATCCCATTTCAAGCGCACCAGTTCCACCAAATCCCGGATTAAATAATAGTGGGACATCATACTTCTTTGCGTACTCTTTTGCTACATCAATTGATACATGGCCACATGCACCTTTTTGAATGACAATAACATCGCATTTTTTTATAACACTTCGAAAGGTTTTCTTTACGCCTCCGTGATTTTTCCCATCATGGAAAATAACCTGGCAGTCTCTTTTTTTGGCCAACTTCTCTAACGTTCTTCCATTTGATCCACCTAAAACTAGAATTGTACTCATTCCCATTCACTCTCCTTATCTTTCTTCTTTATGTATGTACTTGGTGATGTTAATAACACAAGTGTACAAGCTACAATATTCATTAAAACGAAACAAACTATTATTAAAATAATGAAAATCGGGGACAACAAGATAAAAATAAAGCCACTTACTACCAAACAGATGAAAATGAAGCCATTGCTCATGTCTTCGTAACCATCTAGCCCTTGTACAATATTCAAACTATGCATCCATGCTGTGATGCTATCCCAATTTTCTATTAACAGATAGCCACCACCCAACAAAAAAGCCCATCCAAGCAACGTTCCTAATAATCCAGAATTTCGTCCTATATAATACCCCGAAAAAAAATTCGCAGCTGTTCCAATTAACATTCTCATTTGTATTCCTCCATATCCATCTCATTTTAGCGTTATATACAAATTTCTTTTAACCATGGTTTTATTATATCAGAAAATTATGAATATTCAATAAATAATTTTGGGTACTCTTTACTTTTTTTAAAAGGGTTGTGTTTTTTCTTCCACAACCCTCATTTTCTTTTTAATCCACAGGTACTTCTTCTTGTCCATGTGGAATTTGTGCAATTGGTGTTACAATTTGTGCATATTTGTTTACCTGCACTTTAAATTGTCGTGGTTCCAAAAAGTTTACCTGTTGAATTAAAACTTCAATATGAAACGTATCAACTTTTTTCCCACGGTCAATTTTTGTAATTCGCGCATTGTAAAACTGATCCCCATTTAGGAAATATCGTTGAACAGCTTCTGTAGCCAGCATACGCTCATTACTGGTCATTTTCATCGGTTCAATACCAAATCCAGCCTTTGTAAACAAGTACGGTACATCATAACTACTATTAGAAATTTTTCGTAGTAAATCCTCTACAGTTTTTGTCTTTGCGATATATTCCTCTTCTTTTGTATCAAATCCCTTAGGCTTATCTCCAAGTATCTCGATTTCATCTTGATTTACTTGTTCTTCCTCTTGTACTTGAGATTTCATCATGTAACGATGAATAGTATTATAGGTAGCAACGCCGACTACTAACACTATAATTCCCAATATAACAAAGTACTTACGAGGCAGATTCGCTAACACATTCATGACTTTCTTCATTTCTTCACATCCCAAATCAGTCTATAACATTACGGATTTGCGACATATGTTGTCCTCTTGCCGTATAGTTTAGACCTGTAATTTGTACACCCTTATTATCACCAATATGAATCATTTTCTGATTCCCTAAATAAATAGATACATGATTAGGATTTTCATAGAAAATTAAATCTCCTGGTTGTGCACGTCCGATATCTGGCACCTGTTTTCCTTGTCCAATTTGAGCACCTGTCCAATCTCCAAGCTGGACACCTATACTAGTTTTAAACACATATTGTGTGAATCCAGAACAATCTGCACTACCTGCAGCTGGATTTCTAGCACCGGATACATAGCTTACTTTCCCTTGCCCAAGCCATTTTTTCGCTTCTTCCAGTACCTTTTGTCGTTTAGCATTTGTCATTGTAGGAGAGCCACCAGATGATAACCCTGGATCATCATTTTTCTTAAAGAATTTCATTGGATCTGTTGGTTGGTCATTAATACGAATTTGGAAATCTAAATGGACAGCGTATCCATTCATATTAAGGAAACCTGAATCTCTATCAAAGTTAGAACCGCCCATTTCCCCAATAACCTGTCCTTTTGTCACCATAGTTCCTGGTGCAACTGATATTTTACTCAAATGTAAGTAACGAGATACAATACCATTTCCATGGTCTACATAGACACCTAGACCGCCACCGTTTACATTTCCTGTTTGGTTTGTTACAATACCCGCTTCCATCGACCATACGGGGTCCCCAGCTTTTCCGGCGGTCATGGCCCCAATATCTACAGCATTATGTTGTTTTCCACCACGAACTGCATCAAACGTATCTGTAATACGCCCTGATTTCGTTGGCCATTTCCAACCTTTATCAGAAATCCATTCTCCAGATACATCCGCCACACACCCCAAATCTTTGTAATATTTCAAAACTTTGGAAACGTACGTGTAATCCCCATAGCACGCATTAACCTTTGTCCTGAAATTATTCGGATCGGAGCAACCTGCTGGGTTTAAATGATTCTTACTTCTCGAGAACTCAATGGCTGTTTCCTCTGAATAGCCACCCTTTGCTAATGCATAGATAATGAATCCTGATCCAAATAGTGATAGGTAAGGTTTTGACATCATCTCCACCTTTTCCCCCACTTCACACCGTACGTGAGACTTTCACCTCATACGGCGCTCCATCTAATTCAATTGACCAACTTTTGTATTGAAGAAAAGATAGGATGTCGACGCGCTGATATTCTCAGCTTGTCAAACATCACTTTCTTATCTTCAATAATGTCGTACTTATTTAAGATTGATTTTGCCTTATCTGAATCATCGCTATGAATTGCTAAGTGTATGTCTTCTAGTACAATTACCAGATTCTCATAATTGTCCTGTCCCCCAAATTCCAACGGAATTTTATGATGACAGTGCCAACCTACTAATCCAACTTCTTGTTTCGTAATGGCACATTTTCCATACTGTGCAATAAACTTTGCAATTCTGTTATCGTTGTATTCTACTGTTCGATGCTTCATATAAAAACGCTGTACATGTCGGAGTGTCTCCCTATCTACGGCTTTTAGCGTATCATGTATTTTCTCTCTACCTTCTTTTGTATAATTTGAGATAGACTGAGTAAAATTTCTAGCCGGTTTGTGCTTCTGCGCATGGATAGGTAGTAATACGATGTCTTTGATTTTATACAATTTAGGATTGTATCGTTTATATTTTTTCCTTAATACAGTCGACATGTCACTCTTAGTGGCTTTTTTCCAATCTCGCCTCAGTCGATTATAGAGTGTTCTTATGAGATGGCAACTCATGTGATCTAGATCGTGATTTATATGTGTGGCGGCTGAATAATAATTTTGTATTCCCATTACAGTCGTGTTAAATCGCCATACTGATTCCGGTGTTTGTTCTCTGCTTATATCTTTAACAGCCTTTTTCAGCTTGCTATACGCATGTCTTCTGGATTTTACACACATTCTGCTATGAGCCACATGTTTGTTTCCTTTCTTATTTGCCTTAACTGTAAAGCCTAAAAAGTGACTCGCTTTTTTCCTCAAATTTATAATCTTTGATTTTTCAAGGCTAATATCCAGATGTAGGCGTGTTCTAAGAAAGTCTTTTGTTGCTTCAAACATTTTTAAAGCCGTTACATAATCACGACATAATATTTTTGCATCGTCTGCATATCGAATTAAGAAACATTCCTTTAATTTGCTTTTCTTTAGCGCTCGATATTTTTCACTATTTCCCTTATATGGATGTGAGGTCTTTATCGTTTCCCATTGGTTACTTACCCACCAATCTAATTCGTTGAGTACGATATTAGATAGAAGCGGACTTAGTATTCCTCCTTGCGGAGTACCTTTTTGAGGAACACCCTCATTTACAATTTCTGCTTTCAGTAGTCTTGAAATGATAGAAAGTAATTTCTTATCTCGTATACCTATCGTCCACAATTGCTTTAGAAGTTTTCCATGATGCACATTGTCAAAGAAACCTTTAATGTCTATATCCACACAGTAGTGAAATCCGTTTCCTTTTCTATTCACTAAAGATTTCATTCTCGCTAGTGCATGATGTGTACTTCGGTTAGGGCGAAAACCGTAACTATGGTTATGAAATTTCGCTTCACATATTGGTTCCAATATTTGCAATACACATTGCTGAAATAATCTGTCCCATATGGTTGGTATCCCTAAAGGTCTACGGTCCCCATTTGGTTTTGGTATAAATACGCGTCTTACAGATTGTGGTTCATACCAACCAAACATCGTTCTTACTTTTTCTATCACTTCATCCGTTGAAAGCATTTTAATATCATTAATTGTCATTCCATCTGTTCCAGCTGTCAGACTTCCCATATTTCTTTTTATATTTCGATATGCTAAACGTATGTTTTCATCCATCTTCATAAGCTCTATTAATTTATAAAAGTTGTTACCGTTTTGACTTTGCTGATACAAGTCATCTAGTGTAGACTGCATATCATAATATTCAGCGTGTCTAAGCTTTTCAGTTTTCTTTATAAGTCGGATCTCCTTTCAGAGTTTACCTTTTTTAGTCTCACAAGAACCTTATAATTCGACTGCGTAGCTTTTTGAAACGGTTGGTCAATCTTTCATCAGACTAATGGCTATCCCTCTGCAATGTTTCCATTGCTTCACCGGTACTATGCCATCACTCTCACCACCATAAATGAAGGTTATACGTTTGCTAATCTCACAAACACCTTCCCTTCAAACACTTCCTCGAAGATAAGTTCTCCATGTTGGTGGCTTTCCACGTTCCATTATTTCTATCTATGCATAACACTTTTAGGGTTCTCCTTTAAGCCTACTGACTTGATGTCGCCTATAACGACATATGGACTTTCATAACAACTATTTTTACTCATCCACATCAGCACCACGCTCGTGGCACACACATTTCTATGTGTCATCGTTCTAGACCCGTACATTCGAAGATTCGTCAGATTCTGCCTACCCGTTGGTTTTGTTGAATCCATTCTACCCATGAGTGCTTTTTAGACTCCCGGCCTATAGGCTACACCATCCACCGCTGGACAGTTTTCGTAGTATCGAGATACTTTAACGGTAGCTCTCAGCCGACTTCACCGAGCTTCACACAACTACAGGCTTATCTTTTGTATGCTGCATGTCGGAGTATCAGAGGAAGCCCTTCAAGGCGTTACCCTATCATTTGACTTCTCGAAATAATAGTTCTGCTGAATATTGAATCAGCGCCTAACCTTTTCAGTTAGGAACGTGTCGCACAATTATAAGATTGTAAGGCTAGGGCTATATCTCCATTCGCCTTTGCTAACACATCTTTAAATTCTTGTACGCCTGCTTCAATAGAAATGTTGGGATCTTTAATACATCCTACACGTGCGTTCCCCTTGACACCTACACAAGATGGGCTCATGTCTCCATAATGCCCCTCTGAAGCCTGCATCGGGTCATTTCCTGCTCCACCTGATTCCTGCATCATTTGGGCAGCCAAAATACCAACATATTGAGCAACACCATGTTTTTCTGCCATTTCTTTAATTTTAGGAAGGTATCCTGTAACTTTTGCATTAAGGTTAACAGGCTCCCCGCCAGGACTCACATTACCTACACACATACCACCAATAAATCCACCAGTAGTAGGAGCAAGATGTCCATACATTCCTTCTAACATCCCGGCTTCTAATATCTCACGAGCACGCTCTTTTTGACTTTTACTAAACTTTGCGAGTTCCATGGCTTTCTCTAGCCCATGAGAAGATGTTGTCACTTTTTTACTTCCACTTGCATTAATCTCATCTATTTTTTTCTTAAAATCTGTATCTCCTAATATCTTTTTTACATCTGGTCCGGAGTAACTTTCAGATTTGGTTTTTTGCATCTCTTTTTTCTTTTTTTCACAAGGACCATTCGGTCCTGCCTCACATACCTCTTTTTCCGTATATTCTTCATATTGGATATCCAAGAAATATGATATAGAATCATGTGGATCTTTACCAGTCAAATCATTATCATATCGCGCCATGTCAAAAGCGACAACCTCTTTCCAATCCACATTTAGCACCATTGAAACTTCCATATATTTTTTTACTTGTTCTTCTGTCTTATCTTCATCATCGGTAAAAGGTACAAAAGAGACTAAAATCACACACACAGCAATAATTACTCCCATTACCAAAGCAGCAGGTACTCCAACCACTGCCACAACAGCACCCACAATTTTTAGTATACCTGCTTTTAGCATTTTGGCAGCAGCTTTCGCTGCCGCCTTTCCTGCTTTTCCTGCCAATTTTGCCATCTTCCCACGCGCTTGCATCCCTTTTTTCTTAATAAAGTGGGAAGCTATATCTTTTAAAGGGTTACTTTTTTTCTGTTCATTTGGATCGTTAGGATTTTGACTCATAGACTTATCACACCATATTTTCCATTTTGAGAATTTCTTCCTCTTCGCTGTGCCAAGCGAGGATTTGGCGCAAATGGAATCAGATTTTGTGGGTCATGTTCTGATAAATTCAGATGCGTCTCTGTACGAACAACTTCATCCTGTGTATGTGTTACTAAGGTTTCTTCTCTTGGCTTAATACTACTATCTTTCACTTCACAAGCTCTTTCAATCCTTTGGTTTGCTTGTAAGCGCGTATCTCCTTTTCCAAACGGCGAAATACGTGACACTGTACCGTCTGTTGTTGTCGCAACCATATAACTACGATCTCTTTCTACCACCATTTGTACATTTTTATAACCACCTTGGTCTAAATCAGACATATAGAAGTGACCATTGTCTACCTTGTGATTGACCGTAAGTGGTGGTTCATTAAATACCGGTTTCTGTTGTAACGGTCTTTGATTTTGGTTTCCTACTAATTGATTTGGATTTACATTGATCGAGCGATTGATATTGATTTTGCCACCACTTGAATCTTGTATATAGGCTGGAGATGCTTTCGTACCATTACGATACTGCGTTAATTGTCCGTCTGAAATATTTAAGTCCTGATATACCACTTGTCCAGAGCGTATACTACTATCTCCACTACCATAACGAGATACCACTTGCGTCATACCACTCGAATCTTTTGCTTCAATCCACGATTTATTATTTGTCGTCACAAGACGTACTGCACCTTGAACAACCGATTGTTTTCCGATAGCATCCGTTGTTGTTGGTACCATTCTCTGAATCTCTTGAATTTCTTTTGCCTCTGTTTGAACAGCTTTGTTATAAGGATTATGTTTACTTACCATACGTGCAGTCGCTTGATAAGCACCCGCACCACCAATCACACCTGCGGCGTAACTTAAGCCTTTTGTCACATTATAGTGACGCTCTGCTGCATTCCCACCTAATGACGTATTAACAGCAGCAGTAGTCCCACTTATCACTCTTTGTACTGCATTTCCTCCGGATTGTTGTACAGCACTCGCAGCACTAAAGTATGCATTTGATACCGTATCAATGCGATCCGCAAGCATAAGGTGTTTCGCACCTTCCATTACACTCATGCCAAGTTTTGTACTTTGCTGCGTCATACGTCCCACTGCTGAAGTTGGGATAGACATTTTACCAGCGCTTTGTGCAATATTTGCTACACTTGTTGATGCATCGGCATAAGAGCGTTCAATTTCCGCAACGGAAAGATCTCCCGCACGTGCGATACTCGCTTGCGTTTGTGTCGCAGCATATACAGCTTTATTGATTGCGCCACCTGTCGCAACACCATGTGAACGAACACCTTGAATCGCACTAGTAATTCCAGAATCTACTTGTTGGCTCACCGTTCCAAGACTTGCATGGCTTTGTAAACCTTTCGTTAATTGCGAAGCAAACGCATCTTTATTAATATACGATTGATTATGTAGACTCTTACCACTCGTATCTTTTGCCTGTACAGGCATCGCTCCCGCTTGTACTGCCGCTTGTTGTGCGACTGCTTTAAATTCATTTCCTTTTTCATTCAGGTGAGACTGCCAAGCTTGCTCTTTTTGTGGTTGAGACATAGTTGGGGACAAGTTTTTCATAAAGCTTGCCTGTTGTTCTGCTGCATAGCCTTGTTTAAAGGATTCTGTAGAGGCTTGTACCAGGTTCCCAACATTACTTACTTGTTTTGCTTGCTGACTTCCTGTTCCACTTGTCAAACCGTGCGTTTTCACACCGTTGACTGCCTGCTGAATGCCTGCTGTACTGGATATCCCCATTGCATTTAAGCCAGGATTTTTTTGTAACTGTTGTGATAAATGAGAAGCGAAAGCTTTTTTATTCGCATAGTTTATACCGTCTTTTTGCTGTACAATACCAGCTGATTCCGCCGCTTGTTGCGCATGATTTTGAAATCCTTGTACTTTTTGATCCAAATGCTTATTCCATGCGGCTTCTTTTTCTTGTTGCGGCATATCTGCAGGGAATTGTTTCATAAATCCTGCCTTATGGTCTGCACTATATGCTTTCTTAAATGCAGCAGTAGAAGCACCGACAAGAGCACCTACTTGTCCCATATTTTGATGGCCACTTTCTAACGTTTCTCCTTTTACATCCTCGACTGCTTTTCCGACTTTTCCTAATGCAAGCCGGGAAGCAAACGCATCTTTATTCACATAGGACTTATCAAACAGATTGTTCCCTTGTTTGTCCTTCGCATCAACTGGCATGGCTCCTGCTTTTGTTGCCGCTTGTTCTGCGTGGTTTCTAAATCCTTGTACTTTTGTGTTCAGATGGTCGTTCCAGTGTTTCTCTTTCTCTTCCGCTGACATATTTTCTGGTAACTGACTCATAAACGTATCTTTATGGTCTCCCTCATATCCCTTTTGGAATGCATTCGTTGCAGCGTTAACTAAATCTCTAGCATTTCCATATGGTGTAGCGGTTTTCTTCATATTTTGTAAATCTTGTTTCCGCTGATTTGAGAAACGAGACATTTGATCACTATTTGTTTTCGCTACTTTTTTAGCAATCTCTGCATCGGAAGCACCAGGGAATGCTTGTTTTAAACGACTTGCAACTGCAGAATCAGGATTATCTGCTTTCCAATTTTCAAAGTCTTTTGTAGCTAAATCCTGTGCGATATCTTCATCGGTTAATTCCGGATACGGTTCGCCATTTAGATTTGAATAGGTATCCGCACCCTTCTTGACACTCGAACCAATATGTTTTCCTAAGGCTACAGCCCCTTCACCAACTGCAGCAACACTTCTACCAGCCACTGCACCTGGAGCACTACCTAATGCACTTCCCACTTGAGATCCTGCTACCATCGCTCCCGGTCCAAGACCAGCTCCCGCTGCCATACCTGCAAGTCCTGTCGCTGCTTTACCAATTGAACTTCCAATTTGACCAGCTTTTAACATACGAGCTGCACGAGATGTTGTACCAACATCTGTCCCTAAATTCGCTCCTAGTGCATCTTTCGGGTTATCAGCATCTTCTTTTGTCTTTTCTTTATCCCCTTTATCGTCAGGTTTTGCTTTTGAATTACGGTAGTCATCACGAACACCTTTAACCAGTCCAGCCACACTTGCTAAAGCACCCATACCCATCATCGTACCCGCTCTATGAATACCCGCAGATGCATTGGTGCTAAGTCCAATAAAGCTTTTCACGATTTCACCAACTGGGATAAACATCGCAAGTAATATTAATTTTATAATAGGATTTTGCGCACCCCCAATAAGTGTAATAACTAACCATAGGGTAATTGCGTGAATCGCTTGAATTAATACTGCACCCATAAGTTCACGAATCCAATATAACGTCTGTTGTTTCTTTTGTGGGAACATCCACATTCCTACCATTACAGGGCCTAGTAACATTAATACGTATAGTGTCACAGCACGCATTAAATAATAAAAGTTTGCCCATATCATTAATCCAGCTTCAATAAATAGTCCGAATATGATAAACATATAATCATTTTTATGGTCTTTCATTGAAAGTTCTGTAATCGTCTTATTGTCTGCCAGTCCATTTTTTAATAGAGGTATTTGCTGATCTGGGTTAAAATTCCCTAACGCCTCTTTAAACTCTAATATAATCCAAGAATTTAGATCAAAAATAAAATTATAAAAGAAATCTAAATGCCAGAGGCAAATCGAGATAATCATTAAGTCTTTTGCATATTCAATTAATGCCGTGCGATTATTTGGATTCAGAGTCGTTGCTGAATATTTTGCTGCTGTAATCACTACACTGATGAGGACACAAAAAGCAACAAGTTTAAACATGACAGGCATACCGGTATCTAATACATTCGTAACTGCATTCTTTGCATATAAAAAATCTAGATTAGATTTATCTCCACCAAAGACTAGAACTGGAATAGTATCCATAAATCCATAAATAGGCGCTAGTAGGGCCTTTACCATATGGATAACAAGGCCACCGACCCAATCTATTATTTTCTCAAGCATAATTTCACCTTCCTTTACAAAGGTACGCTACTATCCTGCGTACCCTTGTACTTTCTTCATATTGTTTAGAAGCTCTTGAAGTACCGCTTCATTCGATTCAATAAACATCATTTCTTTATCTGATGGATCTGTTTGAATCCAAACCGAACTATCTCCGACACGGAAAATCCCTTCTCCTTTTCCTGGATTGTTGAGAATAATATCAAGCTCCCCAGCAGTTAAGTTAAAGTTCTCCTGGATCTTTTTCTTATCAATCTTATTTTGTTCTAAGAAGAAATAAGAGAAAGTAGATTGCAAGATACCACGCGCTTTCACATTTTCTAAAATACGAACAAAGTCCTGACTCGCCCAACACATACCAGCATTTCTTTTACGTGAACGACGTGCTACTTTTTCTAAGAAGTTAACCGTTTGTTCATAATCGATAAACTGCCACATCTCATCCACATACAGTACTTTTCGTTTGATAGCGTGTTCTGGACTCTTGATCCAATGCTCCCAGATATAGTTCAAGATAACGTGGAAGGCGATTGGTTTTAAGAACCCTTCTTCTAAATGACTAATGTTAAAGTTAACAACACGTGATTCATTTAATTGTGTTTCTACACCACGACCAAAATGACTTTGTCCATCAAATAATGGTTTTGAACCATCACGTAAGAACGGACGAATCGCTGCGATTAACTCTTCTGCTTTTACATCGTCTCCATGATGTTCTACTATGACATCGTAAATTTCTTTTAACTCTGGCTCTGGCTTTCTTACTTGAGACTGAATTAATTGTCCATCCACCTTCTTCACTTCATCTGTATATAAAGAAGAAGGATGTGAAGTAATACCATGTTTATCAAACACTTCACGGATTGCATCTTCTAGCATTGTACGTTGGAATACATTTAATCCTGGTTGATCAAAATCTTGTCCGCGTATAATAATGTCAAAGAATCCGAGTATTTCATTGATTTTCTCTAGAATCGGTACAAATCTTACATACTTCACGCCATCACGCTCTACCAGTTCTTTCTTATCGTATTGTTCCAGCGCTTCTAGTTCTTCATCTTTATCTGTAATTTGCAGTTCTGTTACTGCAATTGCACAAGGATTGATAATAATATTACTTTCAGGAGAAATGTTTAGGTTAATACCACCTAAACGTTTTGTAATTTTTACAAACTCTCCCTCTGGATCGATAATCATTGCATGTGTATCTGCAAGTGATGTTTCACGAGCGAGCTTCATTTTTAAAAGTAAACTTTTCCCTGAACCTGAAATTCCTGTCACACCAATGTTATAGTTTGGCGGGCGATAATCTGCATTACCGAATGAATTTAAAAATTCTACTTGGCCAGTAATTTTGTTCTTTCCTATTGGTATACCACCGTTAAATCTCCCGGATCCTGATACAAAGGGTGCAAATGTACATAGAGCACGTCTATCGATATTTCGATAGGTATCTTGTAAGGTATTTGGTGCACCTAATGGCATAACCGCTTTCAAACCACTCTTCACACGGTTCCAAGTACTCGCTATCTTAAAGTGAGATGCTTGCATTTCATCTTCAAGATATTCACATAAAACGTCTAATTCTTTCTTTGATTCGGCATACGCAACAGCCATCGTACTCACCATATAGGAGTCGTTTTCATTGAACTGGATTTCATCCATTAAATTGTTTGTATCTTGAATTTTTGCATCTAAGTCTTTTTCTTGGTCAATGTTTCCTCGTGTACGTTGGAAAGAAAGATTGGAACGTAACATCGTCAGCTGCATATCTAACGATCGCATTGCTTTTGCTTTAGGCTCTTTATGAATGTCGATCATGACATCCACTTCCCCAGCCGAAGTTAACATGTTGAGCCAATTGGTTTGCATCATACGCGGATATCCATCACGTGGAATATAAAATGGACGGAAGAACGTATTACTTCCTAAAGACTGCTTAATTACTCCATAATCTTCTGCGTCAATTTTCATTCCTTCTGGCGCAATAACATCAAACACTGTTGTTTGATTGTCTAATTGCGTCGGTACTTCTTCTTCCAGCTCTTCCTCCTCTAGCTCCAATTCATCCTTCTCTTCGGCTTCTACTTTTTTCTTTTCTTTTTTCTTTTCCTTTTTCTTTTTTCCGAATAACTTCATGTTTACGCCACCCCATTATTTGATTTTTCTGCTTTTTCTTCTGCTAGCAATTTCTTCATTAACTCTAGTTTTCTTTCATTTGTTTCCCCTGTTGAATAGAGCGAGAAATTCTCGTTTTCAATTAAATCCTGGAAACGAGCTTTTACGGCTTTCCGACGGTTAAATGCTACGTATAAAAGTTCTATTAATTTATCTTTCGTTAACATTTCTACATTAATTTTTGCTTTCGATAGTAGATTTCGGGATGCATTATAACGACGATATAGTTCGTTAAATGCCTTATCTACAATCTTTTCTTCTAATTCGTCCTCTGTATCAGCCGTAATCGTACTAATATCAACCTTGTATGGATAAATTAAATAACGTTTTTGTTCATATCGAGGTTGTGAACGCTGCCAGTACTCTAAGTTATCGATAACTTCTTGTCCATATAGAACCGTCTCTGGTGTAAGGTCCTTCGCACCTTTCATCGTTTCTGTCATTTTTCGTACAGGATCTGTTAAATCTACGAACTTACTTTGAATATATACTTTCGTATTAAACTCTAATGTGGTTAACCAGGATTCAATTTTGATATCAATCGCTTCTTGTTCCATATTGGAAAGTAAGTAATAGTTAACCGGATGTGCTTCCGCAATTAGGACAAATGTGTCATCATGATACCGAATCATGTGATTATCAATTTCCTTAATGTCTTCTACAAAATCCCGAAAAAAATCAACATTATCCTCATCAATCTCTGATTCAGCAGGCGTATTCTTTTTGTTTTTCTTTCCAGATTTTTCAGCAGTATGTTTCTCTACTCCACCTTGCTTTTTCCCCTTTTTCTTAGAACCAAACAGCGGTTTTCCATTCATTTTCCGATAAAAGAAAAACCCTACAATGGCTATCGCCGCAAAATATATCATTTCCAACATTTATAAATTCTCCTTTGCCCATGTAGTTGGCTCGTACCCTTTTCTCCACTTTCCTTTTTCGGAGCGGCTACGCATTTTGATAAGTAAAAATCTATCTAGATACATGTGTTGTTTTTCTTTATAAATAAACGCAAATGCTATTACACCTATTACCGTTGGTAGTGCCAAAATTAAGCAAATAAAAAATGCTACTACCGCATCAATAGGTGCAAACAACCGCCATAAAAATGGAACATATAAATAAAGGGCGGCCCCGCCACCTAATAGATAAATCAATTGGCGCTTACTTAATACACCTAACAGCGTTTTTTGTTCCGAAGTCATATCAACAGGAACAGTTACTTTTCTCATTTTGTTTCCTCCCTTGTATAAGAGAAGCTCTCCCCAAATGGAGGAGAGCTTGTACAAACTCTTATATTAGATTGTTGTAACCCAAGCAGCGATGTCGTACGCTTTGATCATGACAAAGCCTCCAATTGCCGCGCAAGCTAAACCAATCATAGCTTGTGTACGGTTTTCAGGGTTCTTCCCTTGTGCTCCAGATAGTTTAATAGCTGCAAATACAACGCAAGCTGCTACCCAAATTCCCCCAAAACCAATTAAGGTTTTCACCAAAGTGTTCATGCTTTTTTGAACGGTTTCAGCATTACCGCCACCACCATTACCACCAAGCCCTTTCGAAAAACTATTTTTTGCCAGTAAGAAATCTCCTACTGATGTTGTCATAAGTTTTGCAGACAACCAATTCAACATAATTCCTGCACCTCCGGATGTTTTTGCTCGCAAAACGCAAAAAGACCCCAATACACGCACACGTCCCCTAAGGACATGGCGCATATTGAGGTCTTCTCTTATATGCGAACTGATTCATTTTATATTTTATTGTAAAATCTTATTACGTTTATATTATAGCAATACGATTTTGAAAATACAACCCCTTATTTACACCAAAAATCAAAATAGTTCATTAAAATGTATTCTAAATAACTAGCTATATTCAATTTTTTACGACATATCTTTTTTTCTGAATGGTACAATAAAGGAAAAAGGAGACTTCTTCATGGGTGACTTAATCAGTGATGTATTTGGAGGGCTCATTATGTCCATTCCTTCAAAAAAGGAAAAAATGATTCGTAAAAACTTTAAATTATTGAAAAAAGAAACGTGGTTTAAAGAGATTGAACAAAGATACGGTAGATTAATGGTATTTAACCATTCCATTAGAGAATTTGTTAAAAAAGAGGATCTTGAGGCAATCTTAAAGGATGTTAAGAAGACTAATGAATTTCGTTATGAATTAGAGGGAATCCTAAAGCAAGAAAAAATATAGTTGTAATCACAAAATGGGCATCAATTAAAAATAATAAAAAATAGGTAATTGTTTGTAATCACAATTACCTATTTTTTATCATATATATTTACTATTAATTTTTTAAAATTTCATTAACCTCTTCCACACTTAATTCAGTGGCTTCCGCTACTTTCTCAATAGGTACGCCGACATTAATTAAATTGTGAATCATCTCTATCTTAGTTGCAATTCTAGTCTCTTCTGTAGCTTTTTTGGTGGCTATCTCTGCAGCTTTTTTCGCAGCTTTTTCTTCCGCCGTTTCTATTTCTGATATTCTATCTTTTATTGCTTTTTCTCTAGCCTCATATAAGCGTAAAAAATCCTTATCGCTACTTAAACGCTCCCAATCTTCTATTGCCTTTTTCAAAACTGGATCTTTTTCCATTGCTATCGCCTCCAGGATTGTTGTTAATCTCTCATCTTCATGCGCGGGAAATAATAATAACCAACGCGCTAAAGAGTCTTCCCATGGATTCATTCGTTCTCTTTGCCATTCTTGAATCACTTTTGGAATTTCAAGAAAATGCAACTGCATATTTTCTGTAATGATACGCTTAGATTTTTTGTTCATCACTGTATTAACACTATGAAACTCATGCTCTTCTGGAAACAAAATGAAATCCACTATATTAATACATATGGTTGGTCTTAATTCTGTGTACTTCATCCCTTGAGTCATTTGGGAATAATACATGCCTGACCAATAGAACAAAGAGCGCTCTATCATATCTTTTTTGTCTCGAACTTGAATCTCTATATTAATTTTTATACCATTATTTAGTGTAGCTCGCAAATCTAAAATAGACAATTTATCATCCTTCTGCTCTCTTGGAAGATGCGGATCGTCTAAATGCAAAGATGTAATTTCTTCATTAATAGATGATTGTAGTACCGCGTTAAGAAACCCAATTAATA
This sequence comes from Bacillus sp. ok061, assembly GCF_900108285.1. NCBI lineage: Bacteria > Bacillati > Bacillota > Bacilli > Caryophanales > Bacillaceae > Bacillus > Bacillus sp. ok061. The sequence continues at coordinate 43,876 of NZ_FNUW01000020.1, forward strand.
TATCTTCATTTCCTTCTACTCCAAACAAACGCTTAAAAGCATAATCAACTCGTAAATTTACTAGATTTTTTTTCATAGATGTATTCATATTCTCTTCTACCTTTCTTTTAGTTAATTTAAATCCTCTTTGTAATTGGATATAAGAAAAAGATAGAATTACAAACTCTATCTTTTTTAATCTATCTATTTATGAAAATATCAACCTACTATATGACTTTCACAATCTCTGAAATACAGGTTTAAATCCCGCTTGCATTGTATCATCCAGCCCTTTACCTTGCGTTGGGTTCCATGCAGCTATGATTACGTTATAGCCTACTCGCTTTAACTCTGTTGCAAAGTCTATAAGAGCTTTTCTTACTTTTTGATTCTCTACTAAATCGGCATCAAACGCTAAATAGACATTCTCTACACCCATATCCTTTAATACAGGCATAGTAATTCGCCAAGCGTTTACACCAGGAATCGCAAGAACTGTCGTTCCTACTTCAATAAGTTCTGCTTTATTAAATCGCTTTGGAATTAAATCAGCAATCAAATCAGCTTTCATGGGTCCTTCTGTGATCATTACTGATTTCGTTTGATGCAATGTACCAGACTTCCAATGTTTTAAATGAGAACTTGGTACCGCAACATGCACTGGAAGTGGATTTTCACTACCGCCTGCCCCAGTCCCTTGATTTTTGTTTGCTGATGAGAGCCATAGATACTTTTGTCCTTTATGAATCTTTACAACAATTTGTCCCTCTTGAAATGGAATCTCTACCTTTTTGCTCACTTCTAGTTCGCCTTCAAAGATACAATCACCATCTTTAGTTATCTTTACAACGTTAGGCTGCTCGATTAATTCCGCTTGAACTCCAGTAGGTGCCGATTTCACATGAACGGAGTTTTTCACTTCATCCACACGAACCTGCCACCCAACAATTTGATTGCACTGGTTTCGAAAAGGAATCAATATACCAGGAGATCCTGACATCAAACGAAGAGAAAGTTGACCTTTCCTCATCTCATAAAAACCCGGAACCCCCTGCCAACAGTTTTTATTCCCCATCTGTTTAAATAGCTGCTCCCAAACAGTCGTATACGTATTATCCTCCTCTAGCACAATTTGTTGTTTTAAGAAAGATCGATATTGACGTACTTGTATTTGTTCTTCAGTCATTTTTCTATCTCGTAATAAATGTGTATGATGATGCTCCTGTAATGGTATGAAATCCATTAACTTACGATTAAACACATCTAATTTCTCATTGCTTTTCTTATCATGAATCTGAACTTCATCCGCCTCAGGCAATTGATACTTATCTTTTTCATTTATGTAGTGAATGTAGCTTGGATTTCCCGTATTTTTTCCATAAATCCATTTACTTTCTACACGCGTACATGCTACCTTCTCTTGCGAAATATGAAGCATGCAATTACCTGTATCATGACAAATCGGACACGTAACACGGTAAAATTCCCACCAGCTACCTCTTGGATAAGCACTTGTTAAACGAAATTGACCTTTTTGAATGTTATAATTCATTATTCCCCACTCCTTGTATACTGTTTATTATATATGGAATTACTACTTCCATTAAACTCTTTATACTCCTATTCAGATATTCTCTTTGTTCTCCTAACGGATATACAAAAGAATATGTATCACAAACTAAATAATCATTTCTATGTTCTTGATCTAGCAAAGCTGATTCTACATATGCTTCAAATGCTCTAGCAAACATCTCATGATTCGTAGACCAATACTTTTTGGTTCTCTTCTTATCTAACTGAATGGCTGTATCAAAGTATACAGACCCTTTCGCTTGATACGATATTTCATTAAGTTTCTCGCCTGTTTTTTTATAGTGATAAGCAGCCAACATTTGTGCGGTTTTCTCAAATTCTTTTTCAACTTTACGTTCCATACGCGTCTTAGCTGCCCCTGATAAGGTATCCAGCTTTCTGTACGAACTTAAGTGATAGGATTCTAGAATACCTGACACATTCCCCTTATATACATCATAACTATTAATGACGCTACCATAGAAATACCACTTTCTAGCATGGGCATTTTCCACATTAATTACTCTGGCCACTTTTCCTTGTTTACAAGCATCTAGCACAGCTTGCACCCTATCTTTGATAATAGCAGGCAAGACATTTCCGATACTCTTCCCACTTGATAGGAAAGCAAGGCTACCATTTTTAAAATCATGACTACAATCATATAAGAAATGATCCAGTGAATGTCCCCATTCATGACACAATGCCCCGACTCCATTATCACGAGTTAAATTAATGACTTGGGTAGAAGGTTCATAATGTGCTAATGCATTGCCGCTTCCTCTCGCACCAATTGCCAGACCTAAGCGTCCCCCTAGCCCTATATACTCAGGTGGAATTCCCAATATACGGGCTACATCATGTAACGCTTCAGATACATGACTAATATGCTCTTTTGCATATTGTTCGGTGCAATAATGACCAAATTGCATCCCCTTCAATCCAAACATAGTAACTACGTCTTCAGGTTTGGTTGCAAATTCTATTTCTGGTCCTTTTCTTTGGAGGGTATCTGGCAGTTTCCTACTCCAAGCAGCTGTGGATTTCTTACGAGTCGTAACCTTTTTCGTAAGTAAATCATTCCATGTTAGTTCATGTGATACACGAAGGTACGTAGAATTAATACTTTTGGAATTTGTGCAAAGTGATATGAATTTCTTACCTAATATTAATAATTCCATACCATCTGCATCAACAAACTCATCAAAATATTCCTCTACCATTCTTTTAAATGTGTATGTTACATTCTTATTTTTTCTAAATGCAGACCAGCCATTGCTCATTTCCATACCATAAGAGACAACAAGATCTACCCATTGTTCTGAGGTATGTATCGACTGTAAATTATGCCATATTCTTCTACATGCCTGAACATATAGTTTCCTTGCAGTCGGTGTATCTACAATTGGCTTCTTATTAATTCTGCCCACTAGCAGTTGCTTTAACTTTGCAACACGTGGCGGGACATCATTTTCTTTTTCATGTTCAAAAGAGAATGTAATTAATGCGTTTCGATCCAATGTATTGAGCGCTTCTACTGGAGATTCTTTTTCAATTTCCGCTAAAATATCTAAAGAAAATGATGCTAAAAATGATGCTAAAAATGATTCTTTTAAGGCTCGTAGCTCTTTCTTAGCTCCTACTAATTTCTCACCAACATCATAGCTGTATCGATTGCGAACTTGTTTATCTGTCCTCACATCTTGTACTATTATGTTTTCTCTTACCTCTAAATCAAAAAGTTCAAATAAATCCATGCTAAAATCCTCCTTATTAAAATAAAAAGACAGAAATTCATAGTCGTTTTAACTACGGATTTCTGTCTTTTCCTCTGCCTGTATACTTTCATACGTTTTTGCAAATTACTCATTAAGATACACTCACACCCGTTAAAGAGAATAGATCTTCTTTTGTGGGGTTAAGTGCCTGTAACCAACTATCTACCGTTAGAAAGTTTACTTTTTTTAATTGCTCGCCTTTCTCCGCACGCTTAACCACCTCTAAACCTCCATGGTGATGTACAATCATTGTAAGATCATTTTTCTTGAAAATACAATCTTCATCAGTAGAGTTTATATGATGACTACGTAAAATTGGCTTCCATTTCTTTAGGGAATACCCTTCTATTTCTAAGAAACCGCGGATCGCAGTAAAGCGATAACTTGTCCCCCTGAAACATCGCTCCAATAAAAAAAGGAAATCTCGTATACATCCATTGAAATAGACATGATACAAATAGATTTCCCCTGCTTGTTTGGCTGCTTGCTGTGACAAGTTTGATGGTTTAATGGAAAACTGATAACAATCGCGTTCCCAGAATGCTCCTTCTTTTGTTACTCTCATTCGTAATGCACGCAAATTTGGCATAAAATCTTCTGGATGTGCAGAACAAAATATAGATACTTCATAACTCATTTTCATTTGAATTTCCCCCTGGTTATATATTTATTATTTTTCTACTTCACAACAATTGATTACTTTACAATTAGAATAGATAACTCAAAAATATGAAGAAAAAGTAATACTCGATAAAGCCACGGCAAATGTTTTCCTCCATAATACATGTAAAGTTCTTTCGTTTCCCTTCTATAAGCAAATTGAACACCTAAGTGTGTAGGAAGTTTTGATATGTCCTCCATTTCAATGTTTTGAATGATCTCAATAACGGTATGGGGGGACTCCTTTAATAATTTCTTCAATGGTTCAAGAGAAATATTAAATAATCTACTACACTCCTTAGTACGCTCTTTGTTATATTTAATAATTCTGGCCAATTCTTCTACAGTCGGATCAAATAAAGGATTTGTAACCTCTACATACTCAGACATTACTGTTTCTAATGTACAATCCATTTTGTTAATAATATAAAGACCCCATTCCTTAAACGCATCTTCTAACGTACATGGATAGCCATACACCTCTAAACAGTACTTCCTTTCAAATGGAAAATAACAATCTTCTTCACAATCATGGCGTAAAATTGGTAAAAAAATCGTATTGTAATACTCATCTGAGTTGATGTGTAAGGCTGTCATTTTTTCTGAAATATAATCTTCTGTATCACGAAAAATGCTAGAATCACGCCCTCGAATTGGTTGAGTAACTTCATTCCTCTGAAAGATTTTTATTATTGTCTCTAATGGTAGTAATGGTTTATCAAGTGTAATAGCATGTTCGTATTTCATTATAATGATCCCCTTCCAAAGCAAAAAAGCACAAATCTTGTGTTTTTCTCACAGTGTTTTTTATTTGTATACTTAAATTCAAAGACCTTTTTACAAGTGATTCCTAACTTGAAGACAACACAAAAAGGGCCTCTTCAAGTCGATTAATAATGTGCATAGCAAAATAAGCTATATATACACTAATCGGCTCAAAGAAGCCCTTTCATAAATGAAACAAGACGCAACTTGCTTCTACAACTCAACCACAACACAATAAGGTGTGGGAATAAACGGAATCAATTAAACATTAAATATATATTTATATTAATCAATTCGTATCTAAATTTCAATAACTTTATATTTTATCACAGAAATGAACTTATTTATTTTAGTTTTTTTTCGAAAATTATGTATAATAAAATTACCCTACACGAGATATTGAGTCATATCTCATTCGTCATTTAATAAGGCCTATATATAAAATAAGGCCTTATTTTTTATTCTTCCTTTATTTACTATTAACTAAATCCAATTCGTGTTACAATCAGAACAAACACACGTTCTTTAGAGGAGGATTTTCATGTTTAAAATGTTCAAAAAGGACCCAAAAAATGAAGAAACAGCTATTTTGGTAACTAAAGATTCATTTGATATTTTCTTATTTCCTACTAGCCATGAGGAGCAATACCATTTAGTAATAGAAAACTTCCACGTAGGTTACAATCACTTTTTACTATTCGTTGATAGAAAAAATCATGCATTGCACATTTATGATGACCTTTATACTATTGTTGGCGGAACAAGTGCTATTAACCTAATTAGCGAATATCTAATTGAAAAACTGTACGAATTATTGCATTTAAAAGACTATAAAAATGCAAAAGTACTAATTTACTTCCCTGAGAATCATAAAGATTCCGGTTTAGTATCTTATGGTTACCAATCAAAAAAGGATGATTTTGATTTCGGACTTGATATCAGTGAAATAACTAAACATGAAGCATATTTAGAACTAGCTAAAAAAAATGCATAGTTCATTGAGCTGTATAAATTAATAAAAAGACAAAAGTCATGTACTTTTGTCTTTTTATTTTAACGCAATCCATTCGTAGCTTTCCCACTCTTTTGGTTTCTTATCATATTTGATACGACCAGTCGTACAGAATGATGCAATCATCCATTGTATGAGATTCATTTTTGCATACGGATCAACACAATCCTCTAATTTTTTCAATTGATAACCTGTACTATTTTTCTGCCAAATTGTATATAAACGAAAGTGTGTTGTCGTAACAAGTCTAGCTTTTGTTGTAACTTGCCATTTTGCAATTTTCGTTAAATCCTCTTTGACTTTTCTATCATACTCTTGTTTTATGACTTTATAACTCTTATCTTTATTAATTAATCCATTAGAGAATCCAAAAGGCATTTGATGCACCTCATAAACAGCTCCTTCTTCATCTCCTAAAATATTTGATTCTACTAGAAATATATTTTTTAGTTTTAATTGTTCCGTTAATTCTTTTCCGCTCCGATAAAATGGCTTCTTTATCTTCTGCAACAAGATAACCTGCACAATTAATCCGATAAGTAACGGATACGCTAATACAAACACCATATGAATAAACATATTTGCAATAAGCACCCCTACTAGTACGAATATCGTGAAATAAATATATGTTTCTCTTTGATGAATAATTCTACTATTCAAGCTAACATACCTCCGTTTTGATAGATAGTGAACGAAATATACACCATTGCCCCTAGTAAAATAGAACAAGCCCCAGGAAAGCTCTGTATCAGCTTTATTTCTTTCTTTGGTAGTTTTGCCCCAAATATAGAAGCAGCATGCTCCAATTGGTCTTTAATCGCTCCCACAAACCCTAAAATTTTAATTAATCGATACACACTAGCAATCCAAAAGAATAGCAAATGGAAAGCTGTTAATGTAATGGCAGTAAGCATAGCCGATTCTTCTACTACATTGCTAACATATAAACCTACCACCACAAGCATTTTGGTATCACCGGGTGAAGAAAATTTAAATGCCTCTAACAATAAACCACACACTAAGGCCATGACTAGTACAATTGCAATCTCTTTCCCTGTTCTTATTCCGGCAAGGTACGTGATTCCTATCCCTACTATTAAGAATAGTAGATGCCACATATTCTTTGTTTTTCTATATTTCAAATCAGTAAATACATTTAGGAACATATAACTTAGTAATAATCCCACAATATACAGACCCATTTTCTTTACTCCCCTCTTAATTTCATAAAAAATGCTGTGTAAAAAAGGGAACCACTTTTAGAGTAGCCCCCTCGTTTATTTTTACATTTATTTTTTATTCCAAGAATCAATATCTGCATTGCTTGATGCTTTTGTGAATCGTGCCAGGATCGTATCATAGCCACCTTGGATTGCCTTCCATACAAATGGGCCAATTACTAATACGATAATTACCGCCAGAGCGATTAACATACCGTTTTCTGATGATAACTGTGAATCCTCATTTTTTAACCAACTTTTCATCTTTGCTAACATTTCATTTCGTCTCCTTTATATATCGATTTTAAGAATCTATTAAAATTAGAACCTATCTATTTAAATCTTTAATTACTTATTCCAAGAATTTACGTCTGCATTGCTTGATGCTTTTGTGAATCGTGCCAGGATCGTATCATAACCACCTTGGATTGCTTTCCATACAAACGGGCCAATCACTAATACGATAATCACCGCCAATGCAATTAACATACCGTTTTCTGATGATAGTTGCGAATCCTCATTTTTTAACCAATTTTTCATTTTTGCTAACATGATTGAATCTCCCTTATCCATTTATTTGAGCTATACGTAATAAACATCATTCATTTAAAACTTCTATTACTTGTTCCAAGAATTCACATCTGCATTGTTTGATGCTTTTGTAAATCGAGCTAGAATTGTATCATACCCGCCTTGAATTGCTTTCCATACAAACGGGCCAATTACTAATACGATAATCACCGCTAACGCGATTAACATACCGTTTTCTGATGATAATTGTGAGTCTTCGTTTTTTAACCAATTCTTCATTTTTGTTAACATGTGTATTACTCCTTTTCCTATTCCATTTTTGATAACATCTTCTATAAACTTGCAAATCCTTGCATTAAGGATTGAATAACAATCACCATTGGATAAATCACAATACATCCAATAACTGCGACGTTAAATTTATTCATTTCCATTGGTTTATTTTGAATGAGACGGTTATAGTTCTCATGTTTTAACTCACGCATCATTTTAATCTGTGCATCCATAATACGAAGACTCTGTACCTTGTCCGTTTTTTGCGCTTGTTGCAATGCAATCGTAAAAGTATTTACTTCTGGACTATTTAAGGCTGCTGCAAAGTTTCGAAATGGTTGATCCGATCCCGCATACATTTCTAACTCCGCAGTAAGTGTAGATACATACGGACGAAGGTGTCTCCCGGCATATATCTGTGCCTTTTTTACTGCTTCTAATGTTGTATGTGTTTTTAACAACTGCAGCATCGGAATTAGATACTCTGGTAACTCGAACTTCCTTGCTTCTATCGCCTGCTTGATTCTTTTCCTTAATAAATAATCAGGATAGAAATAAAGCAGTGGTGAAATCAAAACGCCCACTTTAAATAAGTAGTAATCATGGAACACCGTACATATCAAGAAAACAGAGGTGAAAATGATCGGATATGCAACCTTCATTTTCAAATATTCTTCTGGTTTCGTATCCAAACCAGCCTCTTCTAATTTTTTCTGGATCTGCTCTTTCTTTTCTTCTGTCAGGTACTTATGTGATAACGACTGGAAGGGCGCGAGCATCATTTGATTTAAATTCTTCTTTTCAATTCGTTTTGCATTTTCTACATAGTTTGTAAGTAGGCTACCACTATCTTTTTTACTTTGTAGAAAGGTAGAGAATACCCAGTACATGACAACGAATACCACTACACCTAAAATCGCAGCCACTTTATTCCCCTCTTTCTGTTGGATTATAATTTGCAATCTTTTCTACACGGGTTGCTAAGAAAAAGACAATGAACATATTTACCGCTAATGCGATTTTACCCATCATAGAACCTGCTAAAAATCCATATGCTTCTTTTGACATCAACATAATCACAATCGGCATGGCAATAACGATTAAGCAGTTCTGTACAAAAGCACGTTGTGCTTGCGACAAACTAGAACGTAACCTTGCCAGGTATAGCTTTTGTTTTTCGAAATCTTCTGCAATATCCAGTAAGACTTGCACCGAATTTGCACCACCTTCTCGGCTACACACTTCCAACATTTCATGAAAGAATACCAATTCTCTAAAGTTAAACGTTTCATTGAATCCTCTAAATGCACGATGCATTGTGGTTCCACCTTCTAATAAAAGAGAAACTTTCTCTATTTCTTCTTGAATGCTTTCATGCATCATTGGCTTCACCTGAACTAACACCCGTTTTGCATTGTTACTAATTTGAAGTGCATTTGCAACTGCCTTCATATAAATAGAAAGACGGTCTATGACAACCAAGTAGTAACGTTTTTTTCTTCGATAAAGAAGAAATCTTGGAACTAAAAAGCCGCATAAAACGGTAATCAGTGTATAAGGATCTTGTCCAAATGAAAAATAGAACACCGCTGCAACACTCATCCCAGAAAGAATCGTATATATCCAGTACATACTCTTCGTCAATTTCCATTCGTACTTTTGAGCTTCTTGGATAACGGATTGCGGTAGATACATTCGTATCCCTTTAATATTCCTTAATTCCAAGCGTCTTTCTTCCTTCTCATTTTCTTGTACAAATTGAGAAAGAGCAGAACCCTTCGATTTTGCAAAAAGTAAAACAAGCAATCCTACACTAATAAAGATTAAAAATATGCATCCATAGGCTAACAAACTATGCATACTGCACCTCCTGTTGTGAAAGGAATGGCGCATAAAGAGCTGGATTTACAGTAGAAGAACGGAATTTCTTCTCCATTTCGGCTGACATTTTTGCTGTAACGATATGATCCCCATGAATCTTTCCTACTCTCTCATCCATTTCATCGAATTCCTCACCTGAAGGAATAAATTGAGAAAGCTGATTGAACTGTATATCATCTTGATAATCTAACAATTCAATCATCTCTGTAATATAGCGATTACCATCATCTTTCTTTTCTAAAAAGACAATCACATCAAATGTCTGAGAAATTAATTCATATAAATACTGAGCATCGATATTCGCACCACTCTGCAGACACATGAGCATTAAACGTCTAACTGCTTCTTTTGCACTTCTTGCATGGACAGAGGTAAAGCCAGGATGTCCTGTTTGGAAGAAGTTAATCATTTTCAATGCTTCTTTCCCCCTCGATTCCCCTACGATTAAACGTTTTGGTCCTTGACGTAAAGCATTTGTTAACAACCTATCAAAATCGATTGCATTTTCTTCAACCTCGGATGCCCTACACTGCATCGGAACAAAATGATGTTCCGGAAAAATGCGATGCAAATATAATTCAGGGTTATCTTCTACTACAAGAGTACGTTCTTTTTTCTTTCCTTTCGGAATGTGAGAGGCAAGATATTTCATAAACTCTGATTTTCCGGTACCTGTAGCTCCAGCAACTAGAATATTCATTTTGGCTTTCACAGCTGCGGCCAAAAAGTTCAGCATTTCTTTCGATGCTTGATTGGTAGTTAACATACGTTCTTCAGAGGCACGGAGGTGATCTGCATTCTTACGAATCGTTATTGTTGTTCCGAGTCCCCCAAGTTCATCTAACGCAATATTGATACGGATATACGGAAACACGCAGTCAACATATGGCTTTGCTGTATTTAATGACTCTGATGTACTGTTTACCATCTTATAAGCCAGAGCTTTCACTTCTTCTTCCGTCTCAAATCGGTAAGGGAAGGTACATTCTCCCTCTCCAATTTTTTCGTAAATGATTTCTTTTGTGCCATTGATATAAATATCGGTGACATCCTGATCTTCTTTTAAAGGTTCTATAATCCCAAACCCCACAATATCGTCACACACCATATTTAGTAACTGTTCAGAAGGTACCTCTGAAATGACGACTTGATTGCTTAATAGAAAGCTTTTAATAATTTGTTCTACAGCTGTTCTCTTTTCTTTATTCATAAAAGATTCACTTAAGATATCACGATGGTCTTTTACCAAAAATGCACGAATTTCATCCGTTATATCTTTTATTTGCTGAGCTGTAGTTGTACCTAACTTTCGAGCTGTTTTGGCACGAATTCTATAACCAAAATGATATAAATCCACTCGATTGCGCTTTAAGGCGACTTGTTTTTCCTGTACATAGCCCCACATACTCCTTGTCCCCCCTTTTAACTTCGTAAACCAAAGAGACCCTTTTTCATAGAGGATGTATGCTGAGATGGACTATTAAGACCAGCTACTTCCATAATGTGATGGACCTTTGTATTAATTTGCGGGGAACCAAATTGCATCCCCCATTCATAACTCGTACGATCCCTGTCATACGGAATTGTCACCGCAATTTTTTGGGAAGAAAGCTTTTCAATATCTTCTACATAATTCTCATCTGCCATATTTAGCACATGAATCATTTGAGGTAATGTTAACTTTGCATCTTCTATTAGTTGTAATTCACGTTTGATAGCTAATGCACCACGAGGATTGCCATTTAGCACATGAACAACAAGGTCTGCCTGGTATAGGATTGGATAACTCAACACCTCCGATAGTTCAGTCGGCACCGATAGAATGATATAATCGTATTCAGTGTCTACAAGTGATTCAATAAATGTCGTTACAAACAATTCTTTGTTTTGAATCTCAGGGAATTGAGCTAGGTTATATCCTGATGGAAATACAAGAAAATCCATCTTATCGTGTAATTTTTGTATCAACCTTGGATTTACTTTTTTCTCTAGTAAATCTTGCTTCGTACAAATATACTGCAAGAGATTGTATTCATTTTCTTTTCTTACAAGCTCTAACATGTTTTTACTCTCATGGCTAAGACCAGTTCCAACCGCAAAACTTGGTCTTACCTGGTCCGCTTCTACATAAAGCACCTTTTTCCCTAGATGAGCTAACTCATTTGCCATCGTAATACTTAACGTACTTTTTCCTACGTTTTCGTTTGTGGCATAAAAGGCAATGATTCTTACTTGCCGATCCATCTTAAAAACTCCTTTCTTACTTAGATTCGTTCAGATACTGCGCTACATACTCTTTTACGTTTTTAGATATGGGATTGGTCGAATGCTTCTCTACATAGTCTAAAATGTTCTTTTGATCAGATATTTGCGAGAATCCTTCAGCAGGTTCTAGTTCTTTCCCTGTTTGTTCTACTTTTTGTCCAACTGCAACTGGAATGACATCTCCAAGCGTTTTCGCACGGTTTAGATATTGAAGTTGTTCAGGTGAAACAGCCAGTGTATATAATCGCGTTACTTTTGGCTTTTGTTTTCCTTCTTGTTCCTCTTTTGATTCTTTCTTTTCTAACACAAATGCATCTTCTGTATTGCTATCTTTTGCAGCCGTAACACGTACACGTTGGAACAGACCACCAAAAACAACCTTCTCATTGTCTCCTTCTTTAACAACTTGTTTGAAATACAAGTCCACATACGTATTTGGGATAATACTATTCCCTGAACTTGTTTCCAAATCAACGAGTAACGGGAAAGCAACCTCTCCATCTTTCAAATTTAAAATAGCAGAGTCCGGTAACTCTTCTTTCTTTACTACTTTGTTTTTAAAGAGATAGCTATTTTCTGTAATGGGCTGCCCATCATTTGTCCACTTACCTACAACCTCTTTTTTATTTACACGTAATGCATTTGGTGGAATGGCATCACCAGGTAATGTTCGTTCCACTAGCATGTCTTCTTTAATCTCTGTATGTGCAGGTATATCCTTTGCGGCTACAACGATCTTTGTTGGTTTTACTGCATTTTCGACTGCAAAATGATTGTATCCATAGATACCCGCTACTGTTGCAGCGGCTAAACCTACCGCAGCAATCTGCTTCTTTTGAAACTTAGATGGCTTCAATGTTTGTATTCCTCCTTATGTAGCCTTTAAACGCAAAAAAAGGACACACCTATGGCATAATGCGCCTTAGGTGTGTCCTTTTAGCTAATCTAAAGTCTATATGAAAATGTTGGATTTGATTTCTTTAATATTACAATTTCAATATTATGATATATAGAGTTTCATGTCAATCATTTCTAAAAAAAATATTGTTTTTACCATTTCAAATCTCTGATCCCAAAACTTAAAAAACCTTAAAAACGTTGTCATATCAAGGTTTTTAAGGTGTTAACCCAACTATAAATATGGTATAATTAATATAACGTAACTGAATATTTCAGGGTGGTCGGTTGCTATCCTTTCTCTTTCATTTTATGGAGAAAGGAGGTGATCGAATGGATATACTTTTCATGATAGCAATTGAAATTTTGAAAGTAATTGCTAGAGAAGTCGCTGTATTTGTAGCAAAACGAGTAGGGAAATCCCTATCAACGTCTTGGAAACAAACACAAAAAAAGCGACGAAAAACGAAAAGAACCACCCACAATGCCGGCAAGCGTTTGAAGGGTGATTCTAAGAAAAAACAAACTCTTTTTTAGCAACCATCCACCTTGCGGTAGCAGTTACATAAGGCGAAGTGTTAGCAGCACTTCGTCTTTATTAGTTTATGCAAAAACTATCTTTGTAATACTTCTACACATATTATAACACCAACTATAGTACATGTCATGTACATTCATCCACTATAGTTAGTGAAATAAAACAAAATACTTTTAATACGAAATCAATTTTGTTCCTGTTTCAAAATACTTTGCTGGAGCATAACTCTTCCCATTCCGATCCTGAAATTCGCTTCCAATGTATAGCGATACAATCATTGCGACAACCCCCATAATAATTACACGTCTAACACGTTGTTTTTTCTTTTTATCCACTCTAATTTCCCCTTTCTATGAAAAAAAGGCACATCCCATTAAGGAATGTGCCTTTGGTTTATCCATTCAGCTACTAATTTAAGATGGATATATTATTGTGTCGATTCAACCTATTATACAATACTACTTGACTATTTTCTATTCTTCATATAGTACCAGTTTGATAAATCAGTAATAATATGTTCCTTTCCAACCCAGTTCCATCCTGGTGTTTGCACAGGAAATGGAAGATCTGCAAGCACCCTTCTCTTTTTAAAGTCATCGTATGCGACCCCTTTAATTTCTACCTCACTTGTCAGGCACAAGCTCATTTCATTTACACCTGCTGGTTTTGTTTCAACATTGAATGCATATTTCCCATCTTTCGTTTTTAATGGCGCATACCATTTACGTTGGCCATCAATAATTTTTTCTTGACCATCCCAATATAGAGACTTAGTTGGTCTTTTGCTATCGAAAACATGTCCTGTTATTTCAGACATATACATATTTTTAGGTTGGAATCTTGATGCTAATCCAGTATTAGAGATTGCCTCTAAATCTTGTGTTGTTTTTAGCCCTTCATCTGCAAATGGATATTGTGCCGTTGCTGCTGTAAAAACACCAGGATAACTTTCATTCCACTGATTTTTATATGTTCCATTTACTTGATACGAAAAGCCATAGCCACTATGAAGTTTAGAAGGTGATAGATTATCAATACTTCCACTTAATGTTTCATAGAACATTTCTCCCGCTGTATCTTCTTTCGACACACGTTCGCTTACTGTTTCTACTACACCTTTTACACTCGTTACTCCACACATTGCCTTTTCTCTTGAAGGTTCATAAATTGCTGTTTTAATAGGATTATTTTTGTATGTGGTTTCTTCTATATCTATACGATTACCAGCAGGGTTAATTTCCGCCTGAATGGTTCCCTTCCCTTTATGTTGCCAATCCAAGTTTAGTGTTTTCTTTTCTCCCTCAGTTAATCTTACCTTTTGTAAAGCTACTTGTTGTCCGTTATGTTTTAACACAACTACTGTTTCAGGATTCGTATATTTTTCTTCTAATACATCTAACTTTTTAATTTTATTCTTCTCTTTTTCGAGCTTCTGTCTTGCATTATCTAGCTTACTTGCTGCACTATCTAGTTTATTTTCTTCCCAAGAGCAGTCTCTATCAATGTAATGATCCTTTCCCTCGGCATCTACCTCATGAATTGGATTACGGCGACAATAACTTAGACTAGATTGAGCGCTATCTCTCTCCGATTCAGAACTATTTACTTCTTGTTGCGATTTATTAATATTGTTGTTTACCTTTGCTCTATATTGATCACGCTCTGGTTTAAAATTATCACGTGATACATCTACTCTTGTTTGGATATTCTTTCCTTCTCTTGCTGTCTCTCCTTCAATTCGGTCAGCAGAGAAATCAATTTTATATTTAAAATCATCTTCATCTCCTGGATCTGGGTTAGGTGTTACTTCAGTACCACAGTTACCATCTATGGTGAAATCAACAATTTTCTCGTTTGATTCCCTCTGAACAGCATCAAGGACTTTAATTTTCGCAGTATATCGACCACACATTTGTGGCTGCCACTTTAGTTCTTCTGACTTAAATTGCCCTGCATCACCTTCATTGAGTTTTTGATTATCTTTTTGCGGATTTGAACGCAGATAATTTTCTTGATAAGACACTGTTTCGCCATCTTTTGTAATATCTAACATCCATTTAACCCTGTTCCGTTCTCCAGCAGCTTTTTGATAAGGATTAACTGTTGTTCCATTAGGATCTCGGTCATTGTATCCTTTATTTTTACTTACATACTCAAAACCGTTAAATGTAAATTTAACAGGGACATCTTTTTTTCCACTCTTGGCTTTAAAATCTTTTATTTCAGGTTTATTTGTACGTACATACCACAAGCTATACCTATTCACACCTTCTACACCACCAGCCCCTGCGTATCCACCAGAAAGATAGGCTATGTCTCTAATCCAATAAAACTCTCCCATATTTTTTGATGTAATAGAACCAAGAAGTCTATGGTGCATCATATTATTTAAAACAAAATCTGGATTCCCCCAATATTTATCTTTAATAACAGATGAATTTACACGTTCAATTTCGGTTACCATCCTATCACCAACAACAACTGAACTATTAAAATAACCTTCATTAGCAATACGAATAAAAGCTTCTGAACTATCTTCACTTTGCACTAAATTTTCCCTTGGATTATCCCAATTAAAAGAACCATTATAGACTGCTGGATAATGTACATCAGCTTTATACAATGTTTTTCCTGGCTCAAATCCACTCCCAGGACGAAAAAACTTACCTGGCATTTGCAAATAATTTGATGAAATAAGCGTATCATCCTTTCCATTATAAAAAGGGACATCAGCATTTTTTGCACTTACTATATTTGGAACCATTAGCATCGTTGAAGTACATAGCGTTAATAATAAATTTCTCTTTAATTTCATTGTATTTTCCTCCTAGAATATAAAAAAGGACACACCTATACCATGGCTGGTACGTTAGGTGTGTCCTTTCCGTATCTTTATTAAATATCATATTTGGTTTTAAAGTTATATTTATATTGTAACATTAATTTGCTTTAATTTGAACATACATCATATCTTTTACCATAGTTTGACCCACACGAATTTTATAATTTCCCTTTTCATAATTATTAATTGAATCTGCATCTACTGTTTCCTGAATTTCTTTATCTAAATTTAATCCAGTTACATAGGTAATCCATCGTTTTGTTAACTCTACAGTTGCTGGGTTATTATCTAAAAATGTAAGGTCGAGATCATTTTTATCACCGTAAACTACAAATTGACCACCAATATATGATCCCTCTGGATAATACATACCTGTATCCATCATATGTACGCTACCCTGTAAATCTTTATATTTAAGGTTTGTATTATATTTTTTATTAATTTCTTTCACAAGATTTTGTGCTTCTAATGTTAAATGCGGTTGAATATTAGAATTCTTTAATCCCTCTGGGTGATATTTAAAATCTGGTTGTACAAGATCTACATCTAGCCCCTCTGGAACCTCTGGTTTTGTTTCAGGTTTTGGATCTGGCTTCACTTCTGGTTTTTCTTCAGGTTTTGGATCTGGCTTCACTTCTGGTTTTTCTTCAGGTTTTGGATCTGGCTTCACTTCTGGTTTTTCTTCAGGTTTTGGATCTGGCTTCACTTCTGGTTTTTCTTCAGGTTTTGGATCTGGCTTCACTTCTGGTTTTTCTTCAGGTTTCGGGTCTGGCTTCACTTCTGGTTTTTCTTCAGGTTTCGGGTCTGGCTTCACTTCTGGTTTTTCTTCAGGTTTTGGATCTGGTTTCACTTCTGGTTTTTCTTCAGGTTTTGGATCTGGTTTCACTTCTGGTTTTGTTTCTTTTTCTACTGCATTAATAGAGTTATATAAGAATTGGCTATATTGTTCACGGGTTACATGTGTATATGGTGAATACATATTACCTCCTGTACCAATAGTAACGCCATTTTCTTCTAATGCACTAATTGCTTTTAATGCCCATGAGTTTTTATCAATGTCAGTAAACGATGTTGTCTTAGTAGCTTTGAATTTGAAAGCATTTGTAAGTACTTGTGCCATTTGTTCACGAGTTAAAATATCATCTGGACCATATTTTCCATCACCAAATCCATTTACAAGTCCTGCTTTAGCAAGTGCTCTGATTTCTTTTTCAAACAAGTGTCCTTTAATATCAGTAAAAGGATTTTTGAAGCTAGCATCTGCATCTGCTGGCTTAACGTACATATAAATCATACGAGCAACTTGCCCACGAGTTACATTGTCACCAAAGCCAAAGATATTATTTCCGTACCCTTGCACTACTTTACGGTTTGTTAAATCATAAATTGCTTTTGTAGACCAGTGATTTGCTGGGACATCATTGAACTTTAGTGAATCTGTGTTATCAGCCTTAGCAGTAAATGCTCCTGCTCCTAGTAATGATGTACCCATAATTGTTAATGCTGTTGCTGTTTTTAAAAATTTGTTTGCCATTGTTTGTTCCTCCAAATATATTAGTTTTTTCATAGATTCTTTTATTGTACCTAAATTAAACATAAAATCCAGATACTTTAACATATAAATTAATTAATTAGCGTTTTTTTATAACCGCTGTTCTATATGGAAAATATTGCCATATAGAAATAGGCTTGTAAAGTATTTTTATATATTTATTTATAAATATTTATTTCTAGTAAAAAAACTACACTTTTCAGTATAGTTTTTACCTCTTTTTATACATATTTATATTTTCAACGGAAATAGATTTGTCCCATTCCATCTTTATTAGCCCATATTGGTGCTTTCACACTATCAATCCCTATCATTTTAAAAATAAAGAAGTGATGTTCAGCTTTTACCTTAAAATTTAATGGCTGATTATGATCTACGCGCCCTTTAGTATATTCATATTTCCATCCATCCATATTCTGCTCTTTCATTTTCTTCTCTATATCAGGAATTAGATTTACGTTTTTTCCTTCATATGTGTACTGAAAACCACCTGTTTGCTCTGCTAACTCTACTGTACTAGAAGCAAAATCATGTGCCTTTACTAACTGCATTCCATACAGTACACCTTCTGGTATAAGAGTTATCAATAATAAAGAAAGCGTTAGAAAAAGCGCTGTTGTTACTGTATTTTGCATTTCTTACACACCTACTTTTTCTTATTTATTTCACGTTTCCTCCAGCTTTCTTGTTGTCAGAATCTGCTTCATAAATATATATGTGTTTTGCGTTACTCTTAATGCTGCCTTTCTTTTCATCAAATTGTTTAGTATAACTAGCAGCTTCGGCTTCTCCTTCAACCGCAATCATTGCAGGTTGCTCTTGTACGGCATGTGCAGAAAACTCTCGTTTTGATGCAGGGTCCTTAAATGTTGCATTTTGTTTATAAGACTTTTCAAATTCTTTCTTTGCAATTTCTGTGTCAATAGCAATTTCTTCTTGTGCTCGCAAAACACCTACTTTTACGGCTTTATCCATTGCTGTACTTCCAGCACGTTCTAATGCAGACTTATTATCTGTGTGTGTTGTATCTCCAATAATCATATCTGTCATTAAGAATAAACAACCAACAAATAATAATAATGAGGCAGCACCTATAATAAATTTTTGCATCTTTCTTCACCTCTACTTAATTTTCTGACTTCCGAAATCGAAATCCACTTAAAATGGAACTTTTCTTTTGGTTCAACAATTGGTTTGGCAGCAATAACTCTGCTATTTCCTTCATTATTCCTTCAAGCTCTTTATAATAGTTCCGACTAGATAGTAACGTACTACTATTTAATTGAGA
>NZ_FNUW01000020.1:62938-106976 GCF_900108285.1 Bacillus sp. ok061
AAGACATACTTCATAAGTACACACACTTTTTGAGATGTGTTTGTTGAATGATTTTATGCTTATTGGAGGAGGATAGTGTCCCTATCAGTTGGATACACCACAGAGAATCCCCTTGTTGTGCTGTTTATTGTTTTTAATATTTAATTTGGTACATGAAATTTTACGATTAATTTATTCCTTTGTTTTTCTTTTAAAATTCTTATAGTATTCTATATAAATCTTATGGTATTATATAGATAGAAAATTTGTTTCCATTGTTTATACTCTATTGTACGTAGCGTGAAGGACAAACCTTACGCCCAGTTAACTCGGGCGAGGTTTGTCCTTTTTTTACTTTAAGGAGGAATTTACTATGAAAAAAGTCTACAAAATTGGAGCAGTTTTTACAACTTTATGCGTTGCTTGTATCGCGATCTTTACTTTAACTAAAAATGAATCAGTCAACACAGAAACTATAACACCAGAAAAAACAATTGTATCTGCTGCAGATGTAAAAGGATCACCTGAAAATATAAAAGATATTTCCAAAGAAGAATTAAAGCAAAAAATACAATCACATGAAGAGTTCATTGCGTATTACTATCAACCAACCTGTCATTTTTGTAAAAAAGCTGCACCGGATATCAATCGTATGTCAAAAAAGCATGATAGAACCATCTATCATATTGATATCTCTACACTAGAAAATCAAAGTGCCTTTCAAGAGTTCGATATTCCAGGTACTCCAGTTATCGTAGCTTATAACAGAGGTGAAGAAGTTGAACGTCTAGAAGGAGCCGTTTCAGCTGCTACATATGATGGATTCTTTGCAAGACGTAATTCGAGCGCTAGCTAGTATAGTGCTCGTTTTTCTTTGTAAGAAAGGAGAATTAGCATGCAACAAAACGCCCGTATTCATTCTTTAGACATAATAAGAGGCATCGCCAAACAAGTTGGCTTTGTACAGCGATCTAGTAAGTATCAAGCAAACGAACTCATTGCCCTTTGCGTATGGCTCAGTCAAGAAATTGCTAGCACATCACTTACACAATTGTGCAGTCAGTTAGAAGTTTCCACTGGGGCACTTATGAGCTCAGAAGGACTGAATCAACGCTTTAATCCAGCAGCTGTCGCATTTCTTCGAGAGGTCTTTACTTCTCTTCTCACACAAAAACTCTGTTCAAATCACTCACTTTCTGCACACGTGATCTCTACTTTCAATCGTATCCGTATTTTAGATGCAACAGTGTTTCAACTGCCTGACCATTTCGTCACTGACTATCAAGGTTCAGGTGGGAGTAGTAATACCGCAGGCGTGAAAATCCAATTGGAATACGATTTACTTAGTGGTCAATTTCTTAACGTACAGCTTGGACCAGGAAAGAATAATGATAAAACATACGGTACTATCTGCCTTGAAACCGTAGAAGCAGGCGATTTGTGTTTACGTGATCTTGGTTACTTCGATTTAGGAGACTTACAAACTATTCATGATAAAGAGGCTTATTATATCTCGCGGTTGAAGTTGAATACATGCATTTATATCAAGAACCCTGAACCAGAATACTTCAACAATGGTACGTTAAAAAAGCAGACAGAATACATCCAGCTTGATATGACACAAATGATGTCTGGTCTAATCCCTGGTGAAACGATAGAACTCCCCGAGGCATACATTGGTCAAAATCAGAAACTTCCAGCACGTGTTATTATCCATCGTTTAACCGATGATTAAACGCAAACACGTCTAAAAAACCAAGCGATACGTGAAAAGAAGAAAGGCATCGTCATGAAGGATAAAAGTAAACGTTTAATGGGCATGAATGTATATATCACGAACACGTCGCTAGAAGAAGTACCGACGAACTACGTGCATTCATTATATTCACTTCGTTGGCAGATTGAAATTTTGTTTAAAACGTGGAAGTCATTCTTTGAAATTGATGAATGTAAAAATATAAAAAGAGAACGCCTAGAGTGCCATTTATATGGACAACTCATCGGTATTATCCTCTGTTCTTCTACGATGTTTCAAATGCGACAGTTTCTGCTTGAAAAGAAAAAGCAGGAGCTGAGTGAATACAAAGCAATTTATATGATTAAAGATTACTTTCCGTTACTGTTTCAAGCGATAGCCGTTGGCACAGAAGAACTTCTAAAAATTCTGCATCGCCTTTATCAGCTGCTCAAAAAAAAACGGTCGTAAATGTCATAGGTATAAGAAAATGACCGTCTTTGATATTCTAGGGATTGTGTATAAAACGACGGTGAAGTATAGACAAGCTGCCTAGCGAAAAAATCGCATTTTAATAGGCTTCTTTAGCGTGCCTATTTTTTTATCACTTGCTAGTTTTGAAACTAGGAGCATTTCGTATCTATTAATTTACTTGGTTAGCTTGATGGGAATGGGATATCGTCAGCATTTCGGAAAAAAACCACGCTAAGCAAAAAATACAATGAGCTGTCCATTAAGTAAAAATCTATCTAGATACATGTGTTGTTTTTCTTTATAAATAAACGCAAACGCTATAACACCTATTAACGTTGGTAGTGCTAAAATTAAGCAAATAAAAAATGCTACTACCGCATCAATAGGTGCAAATAGTCGCCATAAAAATGGTACATATAAATAAAGGGATGCTCCGCTACCCAATAGATAAATCAATTGGCGTTTGCTTAGCACACCTAACAGTGTTTTTTGTTCCGAAGTCATATCAACAGGAACGGTTACTTTTCTCATTCTGTTTCCTCCCTTGTATAAGAGAAGCTCTCCCCAAATAGAGGAGAGCTTGTACAAACTCTTATGTTTAGATTGTTGTAACCCAAGAAGCAATGTCGTACGCCTTAATCATGACAAAGCCCCCAATTGCTGCACAAGCTAAACCAATCATAGCTTGCGTACGGTTTTCAGGGTTCTTCCCTTGGGCACCAGAAAGCTTAATACTTGCGAATACAACACAAGCAACTACCCAAATACCACCAAAACCAATCAATGTTTTTACAAGTGTATTCATGCTATTTTGAACGGTTTGAGCATTCGCACCACTACCTTTTCCAATACCACTCGTAAAACTACTTTTTGCCAGTAGAAAATCTCCTACCGATGTTGTCATAAGTTTTGCAGACAACCAATTCAACATAATTCCTGCATCTCCGGGTGTTTTTGCTCGCAAAACGCAAAAAGACCTCAATACACGCACACGTCCCCTAAGGACATGGCGCATATTGAGGTCTTCTCTTATATGCGAACTGATTAATTTTATATTTTATTGTAAAATCTTATTGTTTTTATATTATATAGATAAGATATAAAAACAAGTCCTTGTTTACACCTTTATTTCTTTGTATCCTCTTTGTTAGGATCGTACCATACTATTTGACTTTAAAAAATATCACTGTCCGTAAGACCTAAAACATTCATCAGTTACAAAGAATAGACAACCTACAAATAACAGCAACATACTTGCTGCAACAATAAACTTTTGCATTCCTCTTCATCCTCCTTAACTTTCAGACTTTCGAAATCGAAATCCGCTTAAAATAAAAATTTTTTTGGGGTTCAACAATTGATTTGGCAGCAATAACTCTGCTATTTCCTTCATTATTCCTTCAAGCTCTTTATAATAGTTCCGACTAGATAGTAACGTACTACTATTTAATTGAGATTCAAATACATCCTCTATCTCATATGATGCTAAAGCAGTTAATACCTTATCTCCAAAACATTCTTCTACTACCTCATGCTTCAAAAGTGAAGGAGAAAACTTATTCCCAATGATTCTCGTTTTCTCTAAAGCTAAGTAAGAAACAAGCTTTCTCTCCTTTTGTGTAAGAGGATGTGCTATCTTTAGCAATTGATGCAGATCGGGTTCCGCTACAAAGAATATGTAATCTGCCATTTCACATATCTCATGGTATAAATCTTTATCCCAATCGCTCCCCGCATCAATAATAGATATAGGTGCTTCTTGGTTAGCCAATAAAACCTTAATAAAATGGTCAAAATCCTGCTCTGTCTTGTTTTTTAGCTCTTGATCCACAATAGGATTCTTTACAATATAATTTATTTTGCCTTGCTTCCATTTTGGAATTGATAATATATCAAATTCCTTCTGTAGCATCTCTTTATACCGCTGCAACATAAATTCACTACGATAGTTTTCTGGTGCCTCAGTATATCCCTTTAATAACGGATACGTATAACCATCATCATATAGATTCTCTATATAATTCACATCAATCTGTAGTTCATTTAAGTAAGCAGCTAAAAGATGTGAAACAAAAGTAGCACCACTTCTCCTGTTCATGCTGGCCACACAATTGTTCTTCTTGGAATAGCAATACCAATTTGTTTTTCATATACTGGCTCAAAAGCCAATTTATACTGTTTTTTAATAATTGGCGCTTTTGACGTTTCCTTCTGAATAGACTTACGGTTTTGTTTGTTTTTAAATAGTTTATTGGATTTAGAAAAAGGTTCATTTTTGCCACCTTCCTCTAATTCACTTGATACTTCCTCTTCTTCCTCATCAACAAGAACCTTGGGCACCTTTGTTTGTTGCGGTGCTTGACTTGTTCCTACAATTTCCACTACATTTTTAATATCCGATTCCTGTAGCAGCTGCGGGATGCCTTTATTATCAATGTCAATTTTACGAGAGTTAAAAATGTCATAGATACCTAGATAAATCAGTTTCGCTAAAAATTCATCATTATTTTCACGCTCTGTAAATACTACAATGCGAATATCCCGCTGAAAGCGAATGTCTCTTAACTTCTGTAAAATAATTAATTCTCGCTTATCTTCGTGTCCCGCATCAATATTTAATCGTTTGTCATTAATACATAGAATATCAGGTTGCTCCGTATCTAGAATTTCATCTAAATACTTTATGTGCATGACATCACTATCAGCTACTTCAAATCCTGCACCAACAAAATCCTCACGTAAATATGCCGTATACACAGTATCACTAATAGCTAATACAATCTTTTTCATTATGAAAAACTCCTCTTTGATAGAAAATCACTTTAAAGTAATAGCATGTTTTCAAAAGGCACTTTTGTTGCGTTTTGTATTTTTGTTAATAGTTTGGTGAGAAGTGATTCTATTTCAAATCCCTCAAAATTACATGGCATATTATCAATAAGGTTGTATTTGACTCTAACCTCTAAACGATCCTCAATTTCTTCTAACGGTACCTCACTAAATAAACTTTGTTCATATATAAATCCATCTCGAAGATTTTTTTGTATTTCTGTCTTGTCTTTGTAAACAATGGTTACTTGTGCTAATTCAATAAAAGGGTTATCTAAAGTTAATTTCGTATTCCAGTTTAGACTCCAGATTTCACAACGACCGTCTGCATGCACAACATTAGCAGCTACAGATGGAGTAATTGTAAATAAACGATCTACTGGAACATTTGTAAATGTAGTTGTTTTTCCTTCTACTACTTTCAGTCCTCTTTCCTCACGTTCATGCTCAAGTGCAATTTCCGCACCAAACAATGCAATTTCACAAAACACTTGCTCCATTATGGGTTTAATGCCTTCATACGTTCGAACAGCAAATACACTAAATTCCTGAGTTTCATCTGTTCTAATTAATTCATAAATATTAAATTCCGCAGCATTTACGATTGCAAAAGGAATATCTTGTACAAAATTAGGATTTGTAAATAGCGAACCCGGAATCACTGTCTCTGGATGTTTGAAAAACTCTAAACCAAGCTGATCTCCTTTTAGAAATGCATTCTTAGTAGCAGCTGGGAATAATATTTCAAATCTTTTGAGACTGCTTTTAAATTGCTTCTCTTCGACCTCGTTATTAAATTCTCTATCTTGTAAAATGTTTACACGATCAGCAAGCAGTAAAAAATAGTAGTTAATAAGAGAATTAATTCTCTCCTCAAAAACTTGATTATCTTTACAATATTTATCAAATCTTCTTTTACTTTCACTAATAATTTCATTCATTCTTTAATACTCTCCTTATCATTTTCTAGTTATTAAATAAAAAAAGACACACCAATGGCAGGTATATGCCCTCGGTGTGTCCGTTTAGCAAGAATTAAATATATATCTATTTGTATATTAATTTTAAACAATAAAACTTATGCATAAGATTATCTCTATAATATCTAAATGTCAATACTACTTCGCAACTATTAATTAAACTCACAAAAATAATGCTTCTAATTGATTAACCTTTTTCTTTTTTTGCATATGTCATTTAATCACCTAATTCAGGTAATACTATTAGTATATCTAAGTACAGGGTTTTCATACCAAAATTTCGATTTATATTTACAACTAAATTTCAAAAGTAAAAAACCATTCATTTAATATATTCCTTACTTAGAGAACTTTAGATACAAAACAATCTTTATAGTACTCATAGCATAACTAACAGCAAACAACTAAAACATATTAATGTTATGTAAACAGTAAGGCAGTACAAACACGTTCAGTTGACATTAACATATCAACTGACATTGACATAAAATTACATATTGATAGATGAATATAAGTTAAACTAACCCATCCAGTTCATACCTAAACCAACTTATTAATCACATATTTCGCAAACAAAGATTATAAAATAACTTTTGAGTTCCTAATTTAATTATTAGACAAAAAAGCATGCAAATGATGAATATACATCCATACCATGTTTTCCTCGTAAGAATTAAAATGACTTTTAGTTTGCGCATACTTAAATTTGAATGATGTACAAAATCATTTCTATTATAGCTAAGTTTCAAAACCATTTCTTCCACTCAAATACTATAAAAACTACAATCTATATTTATAGATTATAAAGATATTAGCTGCACTTTTTATCATAAAAAAGAACTCATACTTATAGTATACCCAACTAAATAAGTCTTATACCTGAACATTACAACTAAATTTCAAATATGCTACACCATTCTTTTTATAAACCTCCTTGGTCAAGAAGATTTATAAAAAAATCTATCTCCATTTAATTCTCAACATAATTTGAAGTACACAACCCAGACGTGTTAATGTCATATAAACAATTAACTAACACTAATACCTATGATTGAGATTGACATATCGATTGACATTAATGTGAAATGAAACGAAAATGTGTAGATGTTAATTTCATATCAATATTTAAGATGTTATATCACTCTGATGATACCCAGATATAAATCAACGCAAAACTATTTGGTAGATCTACATTTAAGTTAATAGAATGTAACAACTAGCAAACCAGCGCATGCTATATTTTATTACCAATTACTTTTATTAACTTTTTAAGGGGTTTAAGTCATAAACACCCATTAGAATAACTAGTATCTCTAAGTCTAAATGGTAGTTTCTATCTCTGATCAACATGACATTAACAATTAGGATGATCCGTCCTTAGTTTGAATAGCTTTTGTTAATGTTACATTAATCTCATGGCGATTTCTTATTTCATGTCAATGTTATCTTTATGGATATTCGAAGTATACTTATCTAATTTTGATTAACATGTCAATCTCATCATCTTATTTATGATTTTATTAATATATGCAAGCGTGTACTAGAGATCGGATATCTACAAAAACACATCATCAGGATTATTCTAAATCAAACTTTAGTATCTTAAATACTTCCTCAAAATTCCCCATAAAATTCTTCGTTTACGATTCACATTTCATGTTAAAAGGTAATCTTTTTAGATCAACATGTAAACATAGGGTTAATATGTCTATTATAGTTGACAAAACATTAACAATATGTGTTTGTGTGTTGTTAGAAGGTTGTTTTAGTATAGATTTCATGTCAATGTTACATTTTGTATCAATGTTAATTCACGGGCTCAGTTTGTTCTTAAATACTGATAAAGATCGTTTTGTTGATACTGACTACATAAATTTCTATCATGACATGCAATATACAGCTTAAATTGTACATTCTATACTAAATTAATATACATAAATAGATCCGTAGCAAGTAAATAGGGGGTAGGAACGAACCTCTTCGAAGTATTATGATTGTGCTCCTATATCCTTAAATACCTTTTTGTTTATTGAACAATACTAAATCTACATTAATATTATTTACTTTTTACTAGTTTTTATACGTGATAATTACATTTTGGACGTTACTATGTGTATTTTCCGTTATATACCTGGATTATATCCTTATAACTTATTTACAAAATAGCTTTATTTCCTTATCATTAATATTAAGTAGCCTAATTTGTTAATCTCATAGCAACTATCAGTAGTGCTACTAACATAATAAATATATTCCCATTAACAAAACATTACCAATTTGAAATATATAATTGGTAATAAAGTTACTAATTCAACTGAATTTTATACTGAACGTTAATGTTTTGTTAACAAGTGTATGTTTATATGTTAATTTCATATTTCATATAATTCACTGGATTGGTAGGGATTTTCACCCATATTATCGAAATACTAGCTAACATGTTAATTTCAGCTCACATGTTAATTATAATTGGTTGTTTATGAGTTGATTTTTGAGGAGGTAGTTACAATGATTGAGCAAAAAAATGAAAAACAAGACCATCAAATTAACGATGATGATATATTAGATGATAATGTTTTCGAAAAAGCATGGCGGATAACAGAATTCTCAAAACTAGTAGGACGTCATCATAATACAGTTTATAATTGGTTCAATATCCTAGAAGAAAAGGGACTTCATGAAACTTTAAGAACTCAAAATACAAATGAAAAACTCTATAATGCTTTAGACCTTGAAATTGCTCTATTTATAAAGCAGAAAAGGGATGAGAAATGGTCTTTAGATGCAATTATTGACCTTTTACCACACCAGTTTGATTTAAGACCAGTGTCACCAGAACATCAAACAAATGAGGTATCCACTGAATTAAACCTTCAAGCTACTGCAGAAATTATTGAAAAAATGGTAACTAAACAGTTAGAAGAAAAAATAAAACATATTGAATCTCATTATGAAGAGAAGGTACAGAGTATATTAAAGCAGTTACCACAACCAGAAGATGTAGAAACGTTAAAATTACGCCAACGCCAAGATAGGCTTGATAATTTTATTATTGAGCATAGAGCACGCCAAGAATTAAGAAAACAAGCAGAGAGCTTATGGAATAATAAACCTGAGGAAGAGCGTACTAGAAAAGCAGGCTGGTTTAAAAAAGAGGAAGATTTGAGTAAAAAACAACTCTTCATAGAGCAGTACATACAAGATAATATTATTGAGTATATAAAATCTCTTATGAATTCAGTAGAATAATAAAAAAGTCTGGAACTTAGTCCAGACTTTTTTATTATTTTGTAGTACCAAACATTTTATCTGGATCTAAAAAATCTGCTAGATCTTCATCTTCATTTGCTCCAGCATTATTATTTTCTTCGTCACTACCCATATCGATAAAATC
The DNA here is from genome assembly GCF_900108285.1 of Bacillus sp. ok061. Classification (NCBI taxonomy): domain Bacteria; kingdom Bacillati; phylum Bacillota; class Bacilli; order Caryophanales; family Bacillaceae; genus Bacillus; species Bacillus sp. ok061. The sequence continues at coordinate 72,330 of NZ_FNUW01000020.1, forward strand.
TCCAAATGCAAAACCTAAATCCTCATCCTCATCTATACTTTCAATCGTACTAATTTGAGACTTTTTATACTGAATTTGGCTTTGTCTTTCTTTAAACTCATTAAATTCTTCAACTAAACCTTTAGATAATCTCGATGGTAATGCATCAGTTTTATAGAACGTATATACACTTCCTAAGAAATCATTCTTACTCACCAAATATCCATTAAAGACTGTGCCATTTATAGGTAAATTATTTGAAACTTCTACCTTAGCGTCATCCATAAAGGAATCATTAATATTCTTTTGCTCATCTAGGATTGCAAGCATACCAAAATGATGTACTTTTGATGCTTCAACTGAACCATCATCGTTCTTCTTCATCAAATCAATTGGGGGATGGAAAGAGCTTCCTCTTAATGATTCTTGAAACATTTCTATAATTGCATGACTATTTTCTATTTGATTCATATTACGTGAAACCTTATTAATTACTAAACAGCCCGTTTTCTCAAGTAAAATACGTTTAAAGTCTTGAGAATCCAGTATTACAGATGTACCAGATCCATTAGCAGCGGTATTTAACTCATGAATAATTTCACTAATACGTTGATTTGCATAATCTCGTGAATTAGCGACACCTTTTTTCTCATTTTCATTTAATTCCTTAAATTCATCGTAAAAATGCTGGTTATCAGCAAATACTACAAATGCTACACCTTTTGATTTATCATTTGCTAATTTCCAAATTTCCTGTGAAAATTTATTTACTTGTCGTAATACATCAGGCCCATCCGCTCGGACGGGAAGAGTTACAACAATCCCCATTTTAATAAAGTCTTTGCGCTCAATAGCATTTTCAAAGGCTATTCTTGCAAACTTTGCCTGATTCGCCTTAATTTCAGCCATTGGATATAGCTGCGCAACCTTTTGTAATTCTTGTCTGATTACTGGCTTGTTATGAAAAGCCGAAAATTCTTCAATGGCCTTAATGATTGTAGAAGTTCCAGTTCCTCCACCTAAACCTGCAAAAAATAAAACAAGTTCATCCGTAGGTCTTACACGTTCAGTAATAAATTCTTTTAGCTTTTCTTTTGCTTCCTCATTTGAATCAAGGACTTTTACTGCACGCTCAGGATTCTTACCTAAACCACCTAATTTTAGTGAAACTTGATTACTTTTTGGTACATTTTTTAATTCAGCTAGATCTCCATCATTACTATTTAGTGCTAAGCAATTATATACTGCTGTGCCATCTGTATGTGTATATTCCGCAAATTTATCTACCATTCTAGTACCAGCTTGACCAAAACCGATCATCGTCATTTTAACTGCTACTTCATTCTTTAAGAAGTTTTTTGCCATTATTTTATCTCTCCTTATTTATCTTTTTTCTTTTCCCTAACTCAATCAGTACTTGTTGCCCTCTATAAGTTGAGATCAAAAATTTATATGGGTGCATGGTTTTTTCATAGATTAAAGACATTGATGATAGCGTACTCACACTTATTTCAGCTGAACGTCTAGATATATTCGTACGTTCAACCTCTAATGAATAGGATTTTCCCTTTTTTTTCTTTACTCTCCTATCAATAACTACATTTTCCACTATTTCATTAATAGATATGCCCCTCATGTACTTCGTCTCTTGAAATTGTTTATTTACTATGTTTCCTATGTATAGAAATACACTATAGAGTATCTCATCTTGTTCAAGTATATCAGCAAACATGTTTACTACTTCATCTGCAAACTTGATTGTTTGATATTTTTCACTTAAAACTTCGTTCAAGTTGTCCCCCCCCTTAAAACATTGGTTAATTATTCCTAGAAACATAGTACATCATTACACGTCGTATATCAAGTCATTATAAATAAAACTTATATAAAGGTCTTATATATAAGACTTATAAAAATAAAATTGGAATTAATCTATATATTATAAGGGTTTAGATGTACGACGTATATATAATGCGTATACATGTTATATCAATCTTAAATTTCATGTGTTTTACATTTCAACAAAGATTATTAAAAAATCTAGATTAAAATTTAAAAAAACTGATTAAAAATCACCTATTTTTTTAACATGAAAATCCAAGAAAAACTTATACATCTTATATATAAGTTTTATATATAAGATGTATAAAATAATACTTTTATATCAATATTAAAACGAAGAATTACCTATCAAATTAACAAAATTATTTATATAAGACTCTTATATAAAACTTATATATAAACCGTACTTGTACAACTTATATAATCCAGCTTTGTTTTTTCAATTTTCTAACATCTTATATTAGTCGTGTGTATTTATATTACTAAAGAGATTTCAAGACGTTCTTATAGCAATTCACACTAAGGTTTTCTTTATTACCTAGCTATTTTAACAGGATTTATCACTTATAATACCACTCATTGTTAATGTTATGTTAATGCACTGTTCTTCACTTAGTACTTGTTAGTTCACATTATTATATATGTTATAAGAAAAATTATCCTCTGTTCCTCATTTGAATTCAATTCCTTGTCAATTTCATTCATTCCTTGAAAGCCAGTAGAAGAGGTTGTTAATTTCATATGAACAGCATCAATACCCTCAATATTCAACATATTAAAAAGGAAGTACAAGGATAAATCAACTTTGACATTCTAAAAGTAGTAGGCTAACAATCACATCACTACTATGAAAAAGAAACATTTGTTCAAACTAGATTATTAAAAGTGAAATCTCATCTTATTAACATCAAAGTGATACTTACATTACAATAAAAATTTTTGTAATGCATGAGGAATGATGATAACAATTATAACCTTACATAAAATTAACAATTGGTTAATTTTATCATTTCAGTTAGGATTACTCCTTCTCTACGAAGCAAAAGGGGAAGTAGTTCAAGTGACTAAAACCTATATGTTAAGTACCTGTAGACATATTTCTAACTTATTTTTGATTTGGTAGAAACAATTAATAATATTTGTCTAAGCGAATTTATGATTCTATACAATAAAAACAACTAAAAGAAAAAGTTGGAATTTTAAATTGAGTCAATACCCGAATTTAGAAAGAGCGCTTCATCACATATAAAAAGTTGAATTTCGAGTTAAAGATAGAGAAAATTACTCTTTATTATCAATAAGCCTTTTTATAATTCTTGAATAATTTTAATCAATTAAAATGGTATTTTTACTATCTAATAAATGTTAGGACGTCATAATATTATTTTACAAATGGAATTTCATTATAACTATTGTTAGGTGTCTAGTAGTAGCTCGTCCTAACAAAACAAAGGATTTAATAGAGCCTTATAAATCAATAATTTATAAGAGATTTATAAGAGCAGTTATCATCTCAACTTCGATGTACAAAATAAGGTATCTCTAAAGATTAAAATCTCTTATTCATTTTTTCTTGTTTTACAACTACCATATCAATGTAATAATATATGAAAAATAATAAGTATTTAATTTAAGTTTAATTCAATATAAGAGGTGTATGCATTGTCCGGAAAAGTGTATAAATATAGAAGATCAGGTACCAAAAAACATTTTCACTTAAAAGAAGCTGACATTTTTGTCTTTACAGTTTTATATTACAAAAGAGCACTTACAACAAGACAAATCACTCAGTTATATAGTGCATTTGAGGGAAGAGAATGTTCTGAAGCTAGCATATTTACAAAACTTGACCGTTACTCACAATATGGAGCTATGCTAACTAAAAGAATAGATAAAAAGGCTGACAGTATTACGAAACGTGCTTTATTTTCCTTAAAAGAAAAGACAATTGAATTCTTAATGGAAATAGGAAGAATTTCAAAAAAAAGTTCAAAAAGACGTTACTCAAGAGCAACTTCTTTTCACACAATGTGTTCACGTGAGGTCATGATCCGTACTCTTTTAGCGACTACAAAGAAGAAACAAACCAATGAAATATTATATGAATTGGATATTCGTTCTTTTTACCAGAAAAAAAATGTGAAAATTGAGGACAACCAATTGACTTTGATTCCTGATGAACATATTTCATATCAAGATAAAAATATCCATATTGAGATGGATATGTGTAAAGAAACCAATTCTACCTTAGTTGAAAAAGTAGAGAAGTACATAGAATATACAAAAAAAACAAATGAAGATGTAACTGTTGTCTTTGTTATGTACGACAAATCAATGTTCCTTGCAGAAGATGCAGAACCGCCATACGTACGTATGAAAAATCTATTATTTTCTATGCGGAAGTATCATGAACTATTAATGAATATACCAAATCTAAATGTACACATTTGCTCATTGAAAGATGCTGGAGATGTTATTTCAGATATCATTCTAGGAATAGATGATAATCAAAACTTTGAACAGGATATTCTTTTACCTTTATCTCAACGTACAGTAGGAGATGCCGATTGGCGCTACGCATTTGTTGAAAAAGTTCAAACATTTAAGGAAACAATAGATGGTGGTCTTAGACGAACGTATAGGAGAGATAAAGAGGCTATGCAAGATTTCTTCTTTATTTTTGGGAATGAAAATGATTACCGAATGATTGCTAGATTAGACGATGTTGTGTTTTCAAGAAGAGAAGGTGATGAGGGGGTGCCACTTGTTGTGATCTATCCAAAGCGTAAAAAGGCTAGAGATATACTTTTAATGGACACTTATGACAATGTGCTACTGCTATCCCTCCAAAATGAAAGTGTCACTATAGACGCGGATGAACAAATCATGGTACGTACTGCAAATAACATACACCCGAAAAGACGCAAACTTGTAGAATTATATTAATCCATTGTTTTTTATATACTTTTATACAATTTTATTGATTTTTATTATTTAAGGTGATAGAATTATGTTTGAACTAAACACAAAAAACTACAATCAAATCAGAACATATGAAATTAAGGCAAGCGACACACGCTGTTTTTACAGTGGGTGTCGCTTGCCTTTTTTTATATGGAGAAAGGTGGAAAATCAAAATGGGTTTACAATATGCAACTTCTAATACTGGGGGGCTCTCTGCTAGAGAAGCGTTTAAAAACCCTGAACTAGTCCTCAAACATATGACAGAAGAGGGCGCAACGTTTAGCGTTTCTCTACAAGATATCCAAATCCCAGGAAAACCGAATTACTACTGGTATGATGTAATCATTGAAACAGCAACAAATAAAAAAATAGAAGTAAATATTGCAGTACTTTCCCAAGAAGAATATAACCAACTCTGTGATAGAGATAGTATTGATTTATATTTAAAACAAACTGAAGACGCAGCAAAATTCTTTTTTGAAAAATCCAAGGAATTATTCCAACCAGAATTCAATAATCGATTCAAGTTTAAGCATAAAGCTCAATTATATCTGTAAGAGGTAGGTGAGCCTATATGCAGACATTTAAACAACGATTACCGTTATTTACTACAATTGGCTTAATTAGCGGATTTATTCTTTCATTTGGATTCGGTTTAGTAAACTACATCAAGTTACTCTACTATGCATTTGAACCACCGTCTTATCCTATAGAAATTACATATGTACCGCTTATTTTAATGTTCTTCTCTTTGCTATTAGGAGAATTCAGCTTTAGGTTTTACAGCCGTATTCCTGCTTTGCATGTGAAAAATGGGAAATTAATAATATTAATTGTTTCTCATATTGCAGTTGATATTCAATTTTTATGGTTTGCAACTGCTCCGATCCATGCAAAAGTTATTCCGTATCTTACGGATAAATCAAAACATGTTAACTTTGGTGAGTATGAAGCCATAGGTCATGTCTTAACAGGGAATTTCCACACACTCACTATGATTTTTGTCTTTTTACCTACAGTCTTTATGATCTTGTTTACACTTTGGTATAGTGGCCATATTGTTCGTTACAGAGAAGAAATATTAAAGTGGGTACAAAAATACGAATATAAAAATCACAAGTTACAAAAATGGTTTAATAGCCAAGGAGAACAAATATATCCTGATGTAGAAATTGGACCTCATATTGAGCATAAAGAGATGGTTCGTATTAAGGGGAAAGATAGAACGTTAAATGGAATTATTATTGGTCCAATTGGTTCTGGTAAAACATCAAGTTTAATTATTCCTATGATAAATCAAGATTTACACTGGATGGTGCGTTTCATAAATAAGTTCGAAACTGTGTATAAAAAGAACGATTATGATTCAGAAGAAGTAAAAGGAACATTCTTAAATGGTGTCACTGTTATTGAACCCAGTAATGATCTATGTCAAAAGGTATATAAATTAGTACAAGCACATAAGATTCCTGCAAGCTCGGTTTACTACATTGATCCAACCAATCCTGATACCAAAAATATAAACATTCTGCGTGGACCGGTTGATAAAGTAGCAGAAGTTTTCGCAATGGTTATTCAAGGTTTGTCTGAATCTAACAATGCATTCTTTGAACAAGCGCAGCGTAACCACCTTAAGCAACATATCTACTTATTAAAACTGCATAATCCACAAAAAGATGTCACCTTTGATGATTTAATAAGCATGTATGACGATGTAGAGCGTGTCCACCGTATGCACAAACTATTAAAAATACAGGTCGAAAAGCTATATGATTTTGTTCAAACCGGGGCTGCTTCACGTGATCAAAAAAACGAGTATAAGATTATAAAAGGAATTGATGAGTGGTTTGGTGCGACACGTTTCTCTATAAATAGTTAATAACTATGAAATGAGAAGACTATCTAGATTAACACAGATAGTAATAACTGATTTAACGAGTGAGTGGAATGAAAGCCTTCATGTTGAGCTGAAACACTCCCAATAATACTCCTACATGCAGAGAAAGTTGATAGACTGCACTGTATGAAGCTAGGTGAAGACGCATGAAGAAAGCCTAAGTACATGACAACATGTATATGGCAATTGATAATGCGGTTGGCTATAAACTAATCATGGTGAGAATGACCAACTGGTCTGACGAAGATACGAATGTACGGGTCTAAAATTCGAATACAGTGAAAACTGTATCCCTTGTATGGGGTAAGTCAACGAAAAGTAAGAATCGAACCTATGAAATTCGTACTATGTAACAATGAACATAGAGAACTTACAGGCCTATAGTATCCACCTAAAATTAGATGTACAGCTAGTTAAATCGGAACGTGGGAAGCGAGAGACAACTATTTAAACCACTATCTTGGGGTTGGTTCATATAAGGTATAAAGCCGAAATTGATTTACTCTCGTGAAAGCAGGGGTACAGTACCGATGAAATTATGGAAACATAGTGGAGGGATAACCCCGAGTCATTAAAGAAATTAAACAATAGTAACCAAATGAAGTTCATAAGGTCGAGTATGATGATGGGACTTTCCAAAAGGAAGGAGCAATATATCCATCGATGAACGCTACACTGAGAAACAGCGAGTACTACGGTATGCAATCCACCTTTGACACGCTATATGAGCGCAGTAAATATAACTGCACAAAAGGAATAGGATTATATGAAATTATAACATCAAAAGAAAATATACTACTCGCATACCGCAATATCAAAGCCAATACAGGCTCAAAGACAAGAGGTACAGATGGAATAACCATAGATAATTACAAAATGAAAAATGTAGAAAACTTCATAAAGGACATTAGAACAGCTTTAAATGATTATAAACCTCAAAAAGTACGAAGGGTAGCGATACCTAAAGAAAACGGTAAAACAAGGCCTTTAGGTATTCCTACAATGAGAGACAGACTAATCCAACAAATGTTTAAACAAGTTCTCGAACCAATATGTGAAGCAAAATTCTACAATCATTCCTATGGATTTAGACCTAATCGAGCGACAAAACATGCAATAGCTAGATGTCAATCTCTTATAAATAAAGGGAATAAACATCATATAGTAGATGTAGATATAAAAGGTTTCTTTGACAATGTAAATCACACCAAGCTAATAAAACAGCTATACAACATTGGAATAAAAGATAACAGGGTGCTAAGCATTATTTCAAAAATGCTTAAATCACCGATAGAAGGCGTAGGTATACCTTCAAAAGGAACACCGCAAGGTGGTATTCTATCACCACTACTATCGAACGTTGTACTGAATGATCTAGACTGGTGGATCTCGAACCAATGGGAGAACATGGATACGAAACACACGTACACAAGCCTTCACAAATATAGAGCACTGAAGTCTACAAAGTTAAAAGAAATGTTTATCGTACGATATGCAGATGACTTTAAAATCTTTACAGATTCTCACGAATCTGCAAAGAAGATATTCCATGCGGTCAAAGAATACCTTGAAAATCACCTACAGCTTAATATATCAAGAGAAAAGTCAAAGATAACAAATATTACAAAGGGTAAATCAGAATTTCTAGGATTCAAATTAAAAGCAGTTAAAAAGAAGAATAAATTTGTTGCTAATACTCATGTTTCAAGTAAACAAATAAAAACTATTTTAGCTAAAACCAAAAAATTAATCAAAGAAATTCAACATAAACCAACTGTAATATCTGTCAACAAATATAATCAATATATATTAGGAATCAAAAACTACTACCGAACTGCTACGCATGTAAATTATAATTTTCGCCTAATAGCCTATCGTCTATCACGAACCTTATATAATCGACTTAAAAACCATGTATTTGAAAAACCAATAAACCCTTCGGTTTTATATAAACGACTTCATAAAAACAACTATAAAACATACAAAATAATGGGAGTCTATTTATATCCAATAGCAGATATTCGAACTGAAAATGCAATGAATTTCAGTCAAAATATCTGTAATTACACCACTGAGGGAAGAAAAAATCACAAGAGAATTAAACAAAGTGTAGAACACGAAATTAATAAAATGATGTTCACACAAAGAAATGACAACTTGGAGTACGAGGATAATCGAATCTCTAGGTACTCCATGCAGTTAGGGAAATGCTCAATTTTGGGAACATTCCTAGAAGCTGAAGAGGTACATTGTCATCATGTAACCCCCAGAAAATTAGGAGGAAAAGATGACTTTAAAAACCTTGTGATTGTTCATAAATTAGTTCATACACTTATACATGCTACAAAGAAAGAGACGATTGTTAAATATAAAAACTTACTTCAATTGGATGGAAAACAATTGAAAAAACTCAATATGTTTCGTCAGAAATGTAATTTGGATATTATTGATTAGTTAATTTAATGATGGAACGCCGTATGCGGTGAAAATCGCACGTACGGTGTGGAGCAGGGGAAAAGGTGGAGATTGCCTCAAAACCTTACCTATTGCTATATAATACAATCTGTGAAAAAACAGATTTCCAAGGAGAACCGGCCGTTTATAAATCAGGAAAATATCGCGGACAACTGATGCATTATGATAGAGAAGAAGAAGAATATGTAAAGGGTTTGCGTAATATCTTAAAAGATTTAGCTTCAAACGTATTAATACGTCGTGTTTTGTTTGGAAAATCCGATTTTGATTTCGATGTACATGTGCGCCCATACGGGCATTTAGAGATTCAACTCTAGCAAAGTTGTAGGCTCAGGTCTCACAAAAGCCTATCATCAACCAACTTATCCGTGAAGGAAACTGAACGGGGAGTGTAGCATGTTGGTAAAGCCATAAGTTAATTAGTTACCAAATTACGACTGAATGGCCAGATGAAACGTATAGACAAGGATGAAAGCTAAACTGCTTAAACGATAGTCCAAGGGGGGATATCGAACCCCATGACGAAAGGTAACTAGTAACGTTATGTAGTAATGACCATTTAACCAGGTGTACGCTAAATGGTATAGAAGGACGAGGTCTTCATCCTCAAATCCAGAGATCCATTACTAACTATCCACTGTAGGTGGAAAAGGACGAAAGTCGCATCCAACACTATAGCAAGCTCATCTCTAAATGTACTAAATGGGGATTACCTAAGTTGGAACGCCAATACAAACTGGCTATTAAGGATGATACCAAGTGTAAATCAAGGTATGTGGCTTCTGAATATCCAATAAGGTAACGGAGTTTCCGTAGTAGTCAGAGATAGGGAAAGCCTATTACAGGGCGAAGGGAAACAGTTTATCAGTTTAATACAAATTAGGAAGGAGCGTGAGGCTCTTTGAGAAATCCAAATGAGGTATTAAACAGCCTACGTACCATGGCTAGTAATACAGATTACAAGTTCAAGAGACTATACAGAAACCTGTATAACCCAGAATTTTATTATATGGCATATTCTAAGATATACGCCAAAGAAAGCAACATGACCAAAGTTACGGATGGAATGAGTATTGAAAGAATTAACACTCTTATAGACAAAATTAAACACGAGACTTACAAACCTTATCCAGCTAGACGGATTTATAGGAACAAAGCTAATGGTGGTAAAAGACCACTAGGCATCCCTTCTATGGATGATAAAATCATACAAGAAATAATACGAAGTATCCTTGAGAGTATATATGAATCTACGTTCTCCGATGATTCACATGGGTTTAGACCTAAAAAGAGCTGTCATACTGCGTTAATTCAAATTCAAAAGACATATAGAGGGGTACGATGGTTTGTTGAGGGGGACATAAAAGGTTTCTTCGATAACATAAATCACCACTCACTTATAAATATCCTTAAAAGAAGGATTGATGATGAAAAATTTATAAGGTTAATTTGGAAGTTTCTCAGAGCAGGTTATCTTGAAGAATGGACATATAACAACACATTCTCTGGCACCCCTCAAGGAGGCATAATCAGTCCCATACTATCAAATATTTATTTGAATGAACTAGACAAATTTATGAAGATCTATAAACAACAATTTGATAATGGAGCAAGAAGAAAGACAAATCGTGATTATGCGTACCTTTCAGATAAGAAATACCGACTACGAAAAAAACATGAGGAACAATGGGGACCAATGTCAGAGGACGAAAAAAGAGAAGTTAAACTACAGTGGAACAAACTACACAAAGAACAGCTCTCTATACATTCAAAAGAACCTATGGACGAAAACTACAAAAGAATTGTATATACCAGGTACGCAGATGATTTCCTCATAGGAATAATAGGTAGTAAAGAAGACGCTATTCAAGCCAAAGAAAATCTTACGATTTTTCTTAAAGAAACCCTTGAACTCGAGTTGTCACAGGAAAAGACTCTCATAACCCATAGTGAAAAATTAGTACAATTTCTCGGTTACGATATTACAACCTCAAGAGAAGAAGCAATAGCAAAAACAACCCATAGAAGGACAAAAAGGGTATTCTCTTTCACACCCAAACTATACGTACCCAAAAACAAATGGATAAAGAACCTATTTCAAAAAGACGCACTAGCAATTGATAAAAATACAGGTACTTGGAAACCTAAACACAGAACCTATCTAAAAGATAATGACGACTTAGAGATTTTAAGTATCTACAACGCAGAAATTCGTGGTCTATATGAATACTACAAGTTGGCGAATAACGTAAGTGTTATAAATAAATACAAATACATAATGGAATATAGTATGTATAAAACGCTCGCTAGCAAGTACAAAAAAAGTGTTAAACAAATACTCAACAAATATAAAACTATTGGGAAATTTGGTATACGATACAAAACTAAAAACGGTGAAAAGATAAGATATCTTTATGACCAAGGATTTCGGAGACAAATAAGTATAGATACCAAAACAGAAGTCATGACTTACGTGAAGGACACACCTTACGTACCATTCCAACGGTACAGGTGTGTCCTTTTTTACGTTCTAGGAGGAAAATATAATGGTGTGCGAGACGTTCTCGATTAAGTAATGCGCAAGCATAAGCGACAACGAGGACTGTTCTAGATTGTAGAAACAACAAAAACAATTAAGAGCAGGATAACTGTTCAGACGAGTGGTAGGAATGATGGAGTAACGACCTGAAACTACCCCAGTGAGATTCCCAACTGCATATGCTAGGTATAGTGTGATGTAGGAAGCAGGGTAAAACATGCAGTCAAAATCCGTAGTACCCGACCGGGCAACCGAAAGCCATTGGGAATAATAAACCAAATGGAACTGATTAAGTATTGTATGCTGTCAACCGACATGGTGAGAATGTGTAAACACTGACGAACTTGCGAATGTACGCCTCGATACAGTTACGGGTCAGAAATGATTCGGGGTCTGAAAATAAGACTTGTCTAAAGGATTAGAGAAATGCCATTTTCAATAATCCTAAACGTTGTTATAGGCAACGGAGCTAGACACGGGGTATAGTGAGCACCTAAATCGGAGGTCTGCGGACCTTTAAAACAATGATAGTCTGAACGGAACGTCGAAAGCCACTAGCGTTGAGTCAATGACTCTATCGACGGATACAGCTGAATGCGAAACGGGTAACCGAGGGAAGTATTCTTAATAGTGGTGAGAGTAGTGGTACGACCTGTGAAGGTTCTGTAATGGGACTGGAGGAACAGCCACAAGCCTATTTTGTAGGAACTGAACTTTCATCTAATCTTGCATGGATTCTGGTAAGACTCAAAAGGTCACCAAATCAATATGAGAGAAGGTGATAGACCATGAATGACAACTCTAAGCCCACGCTAAAGGATAAGAAATTAAGACACAACGAATATTACGGTATTCAACCTGTCCTAGATAACTTATACCTAAAAGCAACTAAAAGAAATTCATTCAAAAACTTAATGTCTATCATAACATCAGACGAAAACATACTTCTTGCCTTTCGTAACATCAAAGGTAACAAAGGAAGTAAAACATCAGCCTGTGACAATGTACATATTAAGGATATTGGGAGAATGGAACAAGACTATTTCTTGAATGAAGTCAAAAAACGCTTTCAAAACTACCAGCCGCAGAAAGTAAGACGTAAAGACATACCAAAAGATAATGGGAAAATAAGACCCCTAGGAATACCTAGTATGTGGGACAGGATTATCCAACAGTGTATTCTTCAAGTCTTAGAGCCTATCTGTGAAGCGCAGTTCTGTACAAGGAGTTAAGGTTTTCGACCTAACAGAAGAGCAGAACATGCAATAGCGGACAGTATCAAAAAGGTGAATCAACAAAATCTTACATATGTGGTGGATGTAGATATTAAAGGATTTTTCGATGAAGTTAATCATGCTAAACTTATGCGCCAATTATGGACACTAGGTATACGTGATAAACAACTACTAGTTATCATTCGAAAAATACTAAAAGCACCAGTGCAAATGCCCGATGGTAAAACAATAGTCCCAACAAAAGGTACTCCACAAGGTGGTATTCTTAGTCCTCTACTTGCAAATGTCAATCTTAATGAATTTGACTGGTGGGTAAGCGATCAATGGGAAACGTTTAAAGCCAAAAAGGTAAAACCGAGATACAAAGATGGAATCTGGAGTAACGATAACGTAACAAATCAACTTATAATAACATCCAAAATGAAACCAATGTATATCGTAAGATACGCAGACGACTTCAAAATCTTCACAAACACACGAAGTAATGCGGAGAAAATCTTCAAAGAAAGCCAAATGTGGTTAGAAGAACGTTTGAAGCTACCCATTTCAACCGAGAAATCTAAAGTAACCAATCTGAAAAGACAAGAAAGTGAATTCCTAGGATTCACGCTCAAGGCTGCGAAGAAAGGTAAAAAGAAGAATGGTGACACACGATATATTGCGGAAACACACGTATCTCCAAAAGCACTGAGAAAGACAAAACAAGACTTAGCCAACCAAGTGAAGAAAATATAGAAAACCTCAACCTCTATCGAAACAATAAAGAGAATCGGCATATACAACAGCATGGTCATTGGCAAACATAACTATTACAAAATAGCGACACATGTCAACCTAGACTTCAGAAAAATAAGTCTAGGATTAATCCAAATGATGTACAACCGTTTCCCAAAAGTAGTAAATAGTGGTAAACGAAACACAAACGGATACACGAATATAGGAGAGTATAACGGAAAAGACAAAGGTATCAAGCCATATTTAGTTTCAAAACAAATTAGATACCTAATGAAACGTCCTATCCTACCAATCTCTTATATTCAAAACAAAAACCCGATGATGAAAAAACAAGCCATTAACAAATACACCGTAGAAGGTCGAGCCTCGATACATAAAATCTTGGCAGATATAACCGAAACGGAACTAAAATGGTTAAGAGAAAATCCAGTCATAAACAAACGGACAACCGTAGAGTACAGTGACAATCGAATTTCCCTTTATGTCTCACAAAAAGGAAAATGTAGTGTAACAGGTGAGAAACTCTTCCCTTGGGACATGCACTGTCACCATAAGAAATTGTGGAGTGAAACAAAAGATGACAGCTACAAAAACCTTACAATCATCAAACCAAGTATCCATAGACTAATACACGCAACCAAAACAGAGACCATAAACCAATTACTCAATGAACTAAAACTCAACGAGGAACAACTAGGTAAACTTAATAAGTTGCGGAAATTAGTCGAAAACAATGAAATCTGTATAGAATCACAAAACGAAGTGGAATCAAAAAACGAACAACTAGCGTTGTTCACTTGGAACTTATCATTATTAGGTGAGACGAAAACTACAATTTAGGTAGACCGCCGTATGCCATGAAAGTGGCACGTACGGTGCGGATCGGGGGAAAAGTTGGAGATAAACTCAAAGACTTACCTATCGACAATAGAAGGTAAAGTAAATACTCAAATTGCAAAAGAGCTAGGGATGGTATTTGAACCGGATAGCACGCTAGAGGAAACCTTTATAGAAACAACTTTCAATCAATTTGAACGAATACGTGAACATGAATTAGATGAATTAGCTCGTATGAAACGTCAACGTACTGTAGGGAAAGGCTTAATTACCGTAGTATCTGAAAAATTATTCCCAACTAAAAACGGGACATCTGAGCGAATACAAGTGCTCACAATGCAAATTGGTACTCATACGACAGCATATTGTCCAATTACAAAGGCAGGTATAAATATTCCTAAAAATCCTCAATGGCTGATAGGTAGAACAAAACCTTTTATTATTGAGCATTTCCAAAAAACTGAGGAAGGGAACTTTGCTGTTGTATCTATCACTGCAGGAGAACTTGCACTGCAAAGAAAATTATATGAAGAAATAGTAGAGCAAGAGGGGAATAAAGTATACACAGGAACAGTTTCTGGACATATTCCATCTGCACAAACTATTCTGGTTGAAGTTCATGGTGTAACAGTAGGAGTAAGATACTCGCAATGGTCTCATTCATTCGTCCGCTCGACGGATATTATTATTGGTGATGTTGTAGAGCTTATCATCGATAAAGTAGTGGAAAAGAATGGGCGATATGAGTTTAGAGGAAATAAAAAGAAACTAGAAACAGATCCAATGGAAAAACTCTTAGAATTAAAAAAACGACGTGACCGATTTATAGGTAAAATTGTAGGGATAGATGCTATTGCTGGAATTTTCGTAGAGGTTGCACCAGGTATTCAGTTTAAAGGACTAAAAGGTCGTAATCTGGCAAATCCAACCATGGATGACGCAATAAACCAAACAATTGTTACATGTGAGTTGCTTAATATTGATGCTAAAAATAGAAGAGGAACAGTACGTATCCTAAATTATCCGCAAGGCCAAAGTAAAAAATCTAATTCGTCAATTTACAAATTTTAATGGATGATTATGCATACAATAGAGAAACAAATGTCTACTTATTTCCCTTCTATTCCTCATTTATCAAGTGAGGATGCACAAGGACTTCAAATATATCGAATACATGATTTGGATAAAACCTATGTATTCCACTCTTATGACGAATTAGTTAAGTTTAAGCAACTTTTAACAGAGGAACAATATGCTATACTCAATTTTATTGGTGTTCATACATCCGTTCGGTTTAATCATTTATTATATCTATTTAAGAATAAATTTTCACGGAAGAAAATTAATAATGCACTTCAAGGATTACTTTACTATCAACTTATCGAAAAATGGCAAGTAGAAATTTTTGATATGGAAATCTTTGAAGAAACATATACCTTATCCAACAATGGATTTAAACTACTAAAATACTGGCAAGGAAATATGTTCTTCTTTGCCCCAGAGCGTCTTGACAATCATGGTAAATATATTCACCTGCGTTATTGGCATGATATAGACCTACTTTGCCATTTACGCTATGCTCCTTCATTTTTAGGGCATATTATGCATCCATCTATTAGTAAAGGGGTTTTTACCCCTTCTTTAAGTTTTATAGTAAATGGAGGAAAAGAACGTAAATTTAATTTTGTTGTATACTCCACCTTATTATCTGATCAAAAGGATCGATTAAAACGAATAATTGCTAGATGGAAGACTTTTGTAGAGTCAGGAAAAGATGTTATTATGCAGGACTTAGGGAATAACCCTACAATCTTAGTTATTTATGTTTCTACTAAAAAACAAGCAAAGCAAATTAATAATGAACTATTACTTGATTTAATTCCTGGTAAAGTATTGTTATGCATAGGAGAATCTTTACATTTTCAAGGATTACAACACGCTTTTTATCAACCTCTTGCAGAAGGGGAGATCAAACAATTAGATACAAAGCTATTTATAGAAAACTAAGCCACCTTACAAGCTTTCGCTTCAAGGTGGCTTGTTTATTTTATAATTAGCTTGGAATATTCAAAAAAACTTAACAAAATTAATAATCCTGTATCTACCTCTATACAAAGCAAGGATTTTGCGAAATAATATTCTTTGACACCTGTTAATAAAATAACATTATATACAAATATAGTTATTTCATTGGAGGAATATACAAGAAAGGAGTACTATATTGCTACGTATACAAAGAGGGTACATGTACGATCCTGATAATAATGAGGTAATAGTAAATGAAATTTTCTATGATGGTACATCAGAAAAAAAGTTAGGCAGTAAAATGGGGATATTTGATCCAGTTAAAGTACCTATTGCTATTTTTGAAAAGGTCCAGGAAAACGAAAGTATGACCTATATGGAAAATGTTGAAGTAGAAGAAAAAAATATTAAGGAAATACTTTGTTATTTAGTTCAAAATCAAAAGCCCGAAAAACTATATTTTGAAATACAGTACATGAAGTAACACCAGGGCCTGAATATAAGAGGGGATTTATAGCAGGGGAATCAGGGGCATTATTATACAATACATGTGGGATCTGCATATAAACTTCCTTCTTATCCCTGTTCTATTGAAAACAATTGAATATAATATAAAAATGGTTTAATATAAATCTATATTTATTGTTTAATTGATTCCGTCTATTCCCACGCCCTATGTGTTGTGGTTGAGTTTTAGAAACAAGTTATATTTTTGTTTCAATTATGAAAGGGCTTCTTTGAGCCGATTAGTGTATATATAGCCTATTTTGCTATGCACATTTTAATCGACTTGAAGAAGTCCTTTTTGTGTTGTCTTCAAGTTAGGAATCACTTATACATAAACCTTTAGGACTAAAAGTATGCTAAATGAGAAAGAATAAATTTTGTGTTTTTTGTTTAATTTAGGGGAGAGATTATATGAATTTTTACAGAGTATAGCATAAAAAATATGGATAAAACGCACATATTTCGTGCTTTTTATTTAGAAAAGAGGATATTTATGATGAAATATGTACATGCAATTACTTTAGATAAGCCAACATTATCAATAGGGGAAATCATTTAAAACTTTCAAAAGAAAAAAATTAATTAACACGTTAAAAGTTATGAACTTACTATCTATAAAAGCAAACCTTTATCGCCTCTTTATATTGTTGAAAACTTCAAAATTTGACGATGAAGTAAGATAATAAGTATTAATTCATAATGGCATTCGGAAGGGAAGAACAAGGGAATTTAAATATGTAAAGTACTTGTTGCAATGCTAAAAGCACAAGGAATTAGAGTATGAAACTTGAGAGGAGTTATATAATATGATTACAGTTAATCGGGGATACATGTATGATCCGGAAGATAATAAAATTTTAATTACCGAGATTTATTATGAAGCTGCTACAGATACTAAATTAGGAAGTAAAATGGATAGCTTATCTTACACAATTATACCTAATGAAATTAAAGAAAAAATAGAAGCAACTGCTTCATTATCCTATATGGAAAGATTTGAGATGTCTCAGCAATTAGCTGTCGTATATCAAAATGAACTTAACATGTATGGAAAACCTGAAAAATTGTACTTTGAATATACAATTTTGTAAGGGACTAGAAGACATTGAACTTATTGGTTCAATGTCTTTTTTTAATAAACTACAGAAAAAAATGAATAGGATATAATTTATCAGTTACTAGGCGGAAAAGGGTTTTATGAGCGTAGTATCAACCGATGAATCGGTATAATCGTAGAAAATATGAGCGTGTATCAATTAGAAAACACTCAATTACAACATAAGTTAATGCCAACAAACGTGTGTAATATCGTTCTTAAATACTATTAATTTAAGAATTATAACATTATTTTTATATTTAAATATTTAAAAAGTCTGTCACGAAATATTCAGATTTATAGAGTTGCCATTTACATATGATTCCATTTATTATAATTATTGAGCCGGCTCCAAATAATGGAAAAATACTGGTATACCAAAGTAATTTTCCATCGATATCAATTTATTTTATATCAGGATCAACTTTCATTTTATTTTATATGAAAACATAGCAATTATAAAAGAGGGGGATTTGAAAATGGAAAATAAATCTTTTAAAATTCGTTCGGTTAATGAAAACGATCAGTTATGGACAAAATTAGCTGATCAAATGGAAACACTAGAAAATCGAGATGAAATGGCATGCTTCAATTGCTCAATTTGCTGTGATAATTGCTGCTTTAATTGCTGCTTCCAAGTCTAATTTATACTTACAGTAATAACTAAACAAACAAAATGCTTATATCTTTTAATAAATTTAGGTGCTAAATTCAATATTTTCTGTTCTTGCTAGGCAAGAACAGAAAATATTTATACGAGGGTGATTTTATGATTATTAACAAGTATCATTTACGATATCCTTTAGAAGAGGAAGTTCTAATGATTAATACCTTAACTGGTGCTGTAGATTTTTTTTCTCATGACTTAATCAACCTAATCGATAAATTACCATATACAGATTATAAAAAATTAACTGATGAAGAAAAAGAAGCTACTAAAATTTTAATTGATAGAGGTTACATATTTAAGAACGCAGAGGATCGAGATCATAGATTATGGCAGGCTAAAAATATTGTGGATGCCGGAAATGAAATGCAATATGTTATTTGTCCTACATATACCTGTAACTTCCGTTGCCCATATTGTTTTGAAAGCCATAGCCTTCATGAGAAAATAACAACTTTAACCGAGGAACAACTTCAAGCAGCTATGCAAGCCATAGACATCTTTCATAAAGAAAGTGGTTATAAAATCGGTATGATTAACCTTTTTGGAGGAGAACCCCTCCTTCCTTTTACCCAAAATATAGTCAAACAAATCTGTGAAGAAGCTGTTAAGCGTAACTTCAAAATCGGTTGCAATACGAATGGCTATCACCTTTCTTCCTTTGTAGAAATTTTTCAAAACTACCGTGATCGAATGAGTATTATGATTACAGTTGATGGACCAAAGAATATTCATGATCAACGACGTATAATGACGGGAGGTCAAGGGACATTTGATCAAATTCAAAAAGGTATTTGTGATTCACTTAATCATGGTATTCGTACCATTGTAAGAGTCAATATAGACCAAACGAATATTGATTATGTTCCACTTCTTGTAGACTATTACAAACAAAACAAGTTATTTGAAGATGAAAATTTGTCGATTTCTTTTTCGCCTGTCACAGATCATACATGTAAAGGCCTAGGCGAAGACTTAATGAAGGGTTATGAAATCGTAAAAAAATTACAAAGAGATATCCCTGATTTTGAAAAATTAGAAAACCAAAAATCTCTTAACTTCGGAGCCGATATGTATCGTTTCTTTAAGCCAATTATGCAATTAGATTCGGAATTAAAAAATAAAATTGAAATGGTTGTACCAAATATAGTTTATTGTGAATCTGCTGAAGGGAAACGAGTTGTATTTGGACCAGATAACCATATATATGCTTGTCCTGATTTAGTTGGACAACCAGATTTCAAAATTGGAGATTATTTCCCTAAATTCTCTCGCCAAGATTGGAAGTGGGAAAAGTGGAAACAATTCAACTCCTTTACCATTCCACAATGTAAATCTTGTGCTTCATCTCCTATTTGCGGAGGAGGGTGTGCTGCTGAAGCCCTTATAGTTCATGGGAATTTGAATCAACCAAATTGTCCACAAACAGATACACAGGTTTTCGAATATTTAAATAGCATTAAAGAAGAGATTTTGATATAAGGAGAGGAACTAAGCTATGATAGCAAGTACCTATAATTCAACGTATAAATTATCCGATGGAAATTACGTTCTAATCAATTCACTAAGTGGCGCACTCGATGTAATTAATACGGACATAAAAAAGGTTTTAGATGATATTAAGCGTAATAAAAAGTTAACTCTTTATCCTGAACTAGAAGAACTTCTCTCATTTTTAACAAAACGTGGCTATCTTTTTAAAGACCGTGATGAAGAATTAAATAAACTTACTATTATTCGCGATCGAATGACGGAATCTTTAGCAAATAGTAATTCCGGAGTTACATTTAACGTATGCACAACATATATGTGCAACCTTAGATGCCCTTATTGTTACCAAGGTCATGAAATACATAAAATTTCACATGCTCTAAGCCCTGCAGAGGTAGATAAAATGTTCCAAGCAGTAGATAACATCCTATCTATGGAACATGAACGTGGTCGATTTGAGAATGCAACTCATCGCATGATGTTATATGGTGGTGAACCATTACTTCCAACAACTCGAAAAACAGTTGAACAGGTTGTTAAACGTGGAGTAGAAGAATATGGATTTCGTATGTACGCCATCACAAATGGGACATTCTTACATGAATTTATAGATTTTCTAGAGCCTTACAAAGAGAACTGGGACTATTTTCAAATTTCTATTGATGGACCGAAACATATTCATGATCAAAGACGTATTACAGCTGGTGGCACAGGAACATTCGATCGAATTGCTGCTAATATTTCACTGGCATTAGAGCGTGGTTTTGCAGTAGGATTACGTACCAATGTGAATAAAGATAATCTTCCATATGTAAAGGAATTAGCTACCTTTATAGAAGATCAAAATTGGAATACTTATCCTAATTTTGGTTGGCAGGTATCTCCTGTTACTGATCATTATGGAGATGATCTACCAAATCACCTTCCAGAGCATGAATTACTCGCAGAGATTTATAATATTTTTGGAGATTTAGAAGAATTCATGGATAAGTTTAACGCAAAACTTGGTACAGACCTTAACATTCGTACTTCTAGGATCCGTCAAGCCATACGCACTTTTGACTGGGAGAAGGTAAGTGAACTTGATTCCTGTCCTCCTGTCATGCATAGCTTACCCTATTTCAAAGAATGTAGTGCACGAGAACACCGTTTCTATGCATTTGGTGCAGAAGGTTTAATATATGCTTGTCCTGAGGCAGTAGGTAAGCCCGAAACCGCAGTGGGTTCCTTTTTTCCTGAATACAATTTAGACGCTGATAAGCATGCTATTTGGGATCAAGACATCACTAATTCAGAACAGTGTAGTAGTTGTAGTATCTCACTATTTTGTGGTGGTGGATGTGCTTATGCTAATTTAATGCGCAATGGTGCTATTAATAAACCTTACTGTAATTATTCACATCAAACCATTTCGACTTATATTAAGAAAAATGAAAATGCCTTTTTAGAACTAATTAAATAGAAGGATTTAACTCCACAAATACTTTTACCATTGTGGAGTTAATTTCTCTTAAAGGATGTGATTAATTTGACAGCATCACAAAACTCCTTTCCCAAGCTAATTCCATTTAAAGTTTATAATATGGATGTTTGGGAAGAGGGACCTCGTTATTTAATAAAATTTAATAACGGATTACAGTTAAAAGTCACTGAATCACTGAGAAATTTATTCAATTATATGGATGGAACTACATCCATAGAGGATATATGTACAATGGTACAGAAGAACCATGATGGCAACATTACTATAAGCGAATTAACAGAACTTATAAATGAACATCTATTACCAAAAGGAATTTTAGTTGGTTCTGAAAAAAAGGCGTCTCATCACTCTGCAATTACATTTAGAATAGCAGTATTCCACGCCTCGCACTTAAAAAAAGTCTCCAAGTATTTCGAATTTCTTTACTCTTGGGGAGTCTTGTTTTTATTCAGTATTTGCTTCACTATAAGCCTGATTCATTATTTTCTTCAGACAAATACAGAAGATATAGCGAATACATTTGGGTCAATTTATAAATTTTCTATTGCAATTTTACTGCTATTATTCTCTTTGATTATCCATGAATTTGGTCATATAGTCGCTGCTTATCGATATAAAATACAGCCGAGAGATGTGGGAGTTGGTCTGTATATGATGCGACCTGTTTTATTTGTCGATCTAAGCGATACTTGGCGATTGCCAAGAGGACAGAGAGTAGTTATTGACCTTGGTGGTATTTATTTTGAATTATGGATATTTATATTTTTTGAGTTACTTTATTTTATTTCAGGATATCAAGGATTCTTTGTAGCAAATCAATTCATACTTATTACTGTTCTATATAATTTATATCCATTTTTACAATACGATGGATTTTGGGTCCTTACTGATGCTCTAGGAATTGCAAACTTACATACTAGAACTTTTCAACTTGTAAAAAGTGGTTTACTAGGATACCTTTTTTTAAAATCTGATTATAAAGAACAATTTAATGATACAATTAAAAAGATGAACAAGCACTATAAAATTGCATTTCTTACATATGCTAGTATATATTTTGGTTCAGTTATCACGGCCATCTGGTTCATTCTTCGATATACCTTCTATTTATTTAAGTCACTAGACTCGTTCACATGGGGAAATGCAAAAGGTGCCATTATTGTAATAATTATAGTTTTGATTAGAACTATAATTGTTCTTACATTAAAATTTAATAGGTCTGGGGGGGAAAAGGATGCTAAGCAAACAAGCCATCCTTCAAGTAGAAAAAATAAAAAAATCTTATGAAACCGAAGCAGGTACAATCCAAATTTTAAAAGGTCTTAGTACTCAATTTTATTCTGGAGAGATGGTTAGTATTATTGGTCCTAGTGGAAGTGGAAAATCCACACTACTTGGAATACTGGGATCATTGGATACACCTACCGAAGGACGTATTATTATTGAACAACAAGATATTACCTCCATGTCAGAAGAAAAGCTAGCTGATTTCCGTGCCAAAAAAATTGGTTTTGTTTTTCAATCATATAATTTAGTCACAACAATGACTGCTCAAGAAAATGTTATGATGGCACTTATGTGCGCTGGGGTAAGAAGCCAAAAAGAATTGATAACAAGGTCTAGGAAAATGTTGGACCTTGTTGGGATGAAAGAGCGATATCACCATTTACCAAGTCAGCTATCTGGGGGACAACAGCAGCGTGTAGCAATTGCTCGTGCATTAGTAAATAATCCAACCATTGTTATTGCTGATGAACCCACTGGGAACTTAGATTCAAAAACAGGAAAAAATATTTTGGACTTAATTTTTCAGCTACGTGATCAACTTCAGATGACATTTATTATCGCTACACATGATACGCATGTGGCAAAACTTTCAGATCGTGTTTTAAAAATGGAAGATGGTCTCCTAGTTCAAGAAACCCTTAACAACCATACAAAATCTAGTGAACAAGAAGGTGGCATAACATCATGCTACTAAAATCTGCACTACGTAGTTTAACACGTAATCGTTTAAGAACTTTTTTTACGGTGTTCAGTATTTTAATAGGGGTCGCTAGTTTCTTTTCTATGTCTATGTTGGTAGAGCTAGTTCCTCGATCTATTCACGAATCTTCTAAAATTCTTTTAGGAGGGGATGTGTCAGTCCAATCCTATTTAAAACCGATGGATCGTGAAACCCTTATTTCTTCTATACCTAAAGAAGAACAAAAAGCGCTCACAACTTCTTTACTAGGTCAAAGTATGGTCAAATCTGATCAAAAAACAACAAGCTTAATCGTAAAAGGAATTGAAACGAATCACTATCCTTTCTTCGGTGACAATCTGTTTCCTAAGATTCGTACTTTACATAAAGATGAACTACTACTCTCCAAAAATACAGCTGACCGTTTGCAAGTCAAAATAGGAGATCGAGTAGAGATTCCTAATCGTTCTACTGGGGCAATGACCTCTTATAAAATCAGTGGTTTAGTAGAAGGTGTCCAAGAATCCTATGGCGATGCTTCAATTTTTGGAACTGCCTATTTACATTTAGATCAAGTACAGCAACTCTTAAATGTACCTACAGGCACAATTAATGAAGCATTAATCTTATTAAATGAAAATGTTAATACTACTTCTTTTAAAAAGAATATCCAAAAACAATTACCACAAAGTAGCGTAATAGATATTCAGGATAAAGAGCTAGAGAGACAAAAAGATTTACGGATGTTGTTACCATTTCTTCAACTTTTCAGTGTATTAGCTCTTGGAATTGCTGCTATTACTACTTCTAACACAATGAAAGTCATTATTGCTTCACGTACGCATGATATCGCTGTTATGAAGTCAGTAGGAATGAAAACTAAATATATTATTCGATATTTTCTATTAGAAGCATTATGGCTAGCGATTCTCGGAACAGTTGGTGGGATTGTACTTGGCTTATTAGCTAGCGTTTGGTTAACTTCATATCTAGCAGACGTGCTTTCACTACCTCTACATTGGGGAATTTCATGGTCTGTAATTTTCACAACAATTATTGTGGGATTAATTGTAACCTTCATAGCTTCTTGGATACCAGTAAAAAGTGGCATGCGTGTATCACCACTTCAAATGTTACGTGATACTGAGAATACAAGTGTGAATTATACTTTACCATTTAAAAAGAAATTTCAACTTTTTATATTTATTTGTGGTGTTCTTTCTATTTATGTTTATAATATAACTTTTACAACAAATACAAATGGCAACGCCATCTTTAAGTGGTTTCTTGCTTTTTTACTTACAACTGCAGTTCTATTGTTTATTTTTGCTTTTGTCCGTTTTATAGGATTTATATATTCTTTATTATTTAAATTAATTGGTGCTATGAAAAACATAATGCCACAAGCTCTATTCCTTGCTTTACACAACATGGCTACTACAAGTAAACGAAGTGGTTTATTGGCAGTTACTTTAACTATTGGTGTTGTTTCTGTTGTCTCTAGCCATGTATTTGCAGACAATTTAATTGAATCAGTTCAAGGCCAATTAGAAAAAGAAGCAATGGGAAATCTTCTTATTACCAGTTCCATTCATGATGAAGAGAAAGTTGAAAAACAACTAAACTCTATAAAGGACATAAAAGGATGGAAAAAAGGGTATCAACTAGATGGAAGACTCCAAAATATTAACGGGGTAGAAGCAGCATCTATATTTACGAAGAATGCAAAAGATGATAAATTTTTTAGTTCAACTAAAATTTCTATAGAAGGCGTGGATACAACCCTTAATTCTAGAGCTTATACGATTTCTGAAGGACATGATTTATCTCTATCGGATGTAAAAGGGAAAAAAGCAGTTCTTTTGGACAGCTATAAGAAATTAGGTATGAAAATTGGCGATACAGTTGACATTCAAATTGGAAATGAATTAGTAAACTGCGAAATTATAGGTTTTTTTAAATCTGGTGTAGTTAAAACAGTTGGTATACGTATCCCAACTGAAACACTATCTACATATGGGAAACCAAGCCGAATTACTTATTCCTTAGATAGTGATCCTCAAAAAACCAATGCTATATTAACAAAATTAAATGAAAAGCTTCCTAGTTCAGCAATGGCATATTCAATTGCCGCTACAGCAATTGATAGTCTTCAGTATATTATTCAAATGCAAAGCGCTTTCTTCTCAATTGTAGCGCTGTTCGCATTTTTAACAGCTGTTCTTACAATTGGAAATCAAGTTGTCATTCGCTTAATGCAACAGACACGAGATGTTGCTATTATGAAAACAGTTGGTATGTCTTCTAGTAATTTGATGAAGTCCATCTTATTAGAAAATACGATTATCTCTTTATCAGCTGGATTAGTTGGTGCTGGAATTGCCCTAGCTTTTTCAGGCATCACTTTACGCTTCTTATTCCAAATGCCGATGAAAATAGATATGACTTGGTCCATTTTAGGCATACTCCTATCTGTTATAACAACCATAATTGTGGTATGGATAGCAGCAAAACAATCATTATCGGCTAAACCTATACACCTTTTACAAAATAAATAAAAACATAAACAAACGTATTTTGACTAGTCAAAATACGTTTGTTTATGTTCCTCACTATCTAAAAATTTATTGATTTAGCAAGTTGTCCGTACTAACCACAAAATAGCTTACATTTTTTTTGTAGTATCAAAGTTCGGTTCTTTATTCCTTAATTCCCAAGAAAATATCGCACCTCCTGTTATTACCAAATACTCGCCTAATTTGCTAAGGCTCAGACCGTTTCACCTCAAGTCGTATTATCTTTTGTATAATAACCTCAGACAAAGCCTTTGGCACATCTATTTCGTACACCCAACGATATGTTCCCCGAATAAAATTAAATGCCGCAAATAGGAGATTATTTGTATATTGTCAAGGCCTTACAGGTTCTGGAATAGTTTTATAGTATTTGTAGAACTGTTTCTTATCATATTCTCTCCACGAACTACTAACGTATTTCTAACAAACTGTATATGGCTCATATTAAGCGATACAAGCCCTTGTAAGGACAACCCATAGTTTACAACTAAATTTATTATACAAGCCTTTCTATCCATAATAAGAGGGCGATATTTAACTTGTCTTTCTGTTAATCCTTTTGTTAAAAGTATAGTTTGTTTTGATAGTTTTTCTTCTGATTCGGTAATAAAATCCTTATCACTTAGTGATTGATCAGGAATTAAGGAGAGGTGAAAATTATCTACTGAAGTATCTATCGCTAAAGACATGTTCCATTTATTTAAGAACGGCCATATTCAGTGCCTTGTTTTCTAGTTCATAGAAATACTCCTAATAATTTTCTTTAGGTAGTTCGCTCCATGATTTGATATGTAGGAGCTTCTCATTTGCCCTTAGTCACTTATAAAAACCTTTAATATGGTAAATATAACGTTCAATCCTAGATTGATTACGTCCATTTTCTGCTAAATAAGCAGAAAATGCCTCTAATGCTACTTCTAAACTAATACCTTTGTTTATTATAATTACTTAAATTCTTATCATATATTATAACAAAAAATAAGTGAAAGACCGGCTACCGCCCTTTGCTACGCTCGGTTGCTGGCATATAAAAAAGGAAAACGGACAAACAACCCTTTTCCTTTTTTATATGTTGTTTTTTATTTTCAATGACAAAAAGACAAATCTAGTCCTAATAAGGATTCGTAGATTTGTCCTTTTACATGGGAGTAATGATATGTTTAATTACCATTATTATAACGGTTTTTACAAATATTTTCAATTAGGTCTGACATCTTATTAATAATCATATTAGTAATAGTAAAATCTATTATAAATATATATCTTATATATTAAAAAGAAGTAAAGATAAAACTTTTATAGGCTATCAAAAATAGAGAAAAGACTTACTCTCACAAGGGGAAATTGGATATTAAAACGTAAAAAATCATAAATAGTAGAAAATGTATCCGTAGATTCAATAATTATTAGACTTTCAATTCTACAAAAAAGCAGAAAGAAAATTATATGTTTCTACATGAAATCGGAAAGAAATTGATACAAATCACTTTATATTTATTCAACTATGAAAATAAGCTTCATTTATTTTATTTTGGTAAACAACCAGTATGTAGCATCCAATTATCCATATTTTGTTCAGATAATGTAGCTATTTGTTTACATTACACAGTATTTACACATAACTCACATTATTATTGATGATTTTCATTAGATGAATTCAATAACATTAGTATCCCCAACAATATTGGTAAAATAATATTCACATTTGATCATATTTGTCCTCATATTCACTTTTTTATTAATATTCTTCTGATTTTGTATTTATAAATAGAGTAGTAGAAAAGGAGTATGAATGAAACAACTACGAATAGCCCTCCACTTTCGATTTTTTCAAAAATAGAGAGCTTGTTACTATCATCTTATTTCCATTGCGGTTAGCACCTGATCTGAAGCCGTTATTGTTACACCGGCACGCACTAAACGTTCGAAGATACGTATAAACTCTAGTAAATTAAACTGTTTTGGTAGCTCAATCACACGAAGTTGTTCTTGCGGTAGTTTATCAATTGCTTCAATAAACCATTCACGTACATGACTTGGAATTGTGCGTTCTTTATGGCCACGAACTTTTAGTTTTTCACGCATTTCAATTTCTAAAGCGATATATGCATGGGGATTCACTCCCTGATCATATGCATATTTCCTAAATAACGTTTCTTCCTGGTATTTTAGATAATTACGGTGATAAGATTCTTCTGTTACTGGTATCGCTCTAGTTAAATTTTAGAAATAACAACTTTTTTACAATTGGGGAAGTAAAAACTCTTAAGTTGATAGGGATGTATGGTGACTGCCTTGTATGTTATTCAAGGATAGTACTTTATATGAGTATGCAATTGTACATATTCATATAAAATACATAATACATAAAATCCCATAAAGTTATAGTAATAACATTTTTTTATATGATTTTTATTAAGATTCAATGATACCAAAAAATTTTATGTTTAATTATAGTAGTAAAATTATTTCACTTCATGAAGTGATAATAGTATAAAAACTTTTTAAATATAATTAGAAAAAAATCAAACATTTAATATCAGAAAATTTAAATATTATATATGCAATTTTCTAGTTTACTTATGAAAAACATAGTGATTAAAATGGGGGGGAAGTAAGGACCTTATATTCTATCAAAAGCAAATAAAAAACGAGATGCAATTACTCTTTTGAGAAAATTCTATTCTCAAGTGTGTCTGAAGAAATTCTAACGTTAGATTTTACAGCATATACGATTATAATCATAAAAAATAATAGTGAAGAGGTGTACGGAATGAAGGGCAAAATTATGGCAGGATTTTTAATAACATCAATTGTTACCGGGGCGAGTATTCCTATCAATACTCTCGCAACGCCAATTGTTCAGGCAGAAACAAAACAAGATAATATAGATATTTCCTCAGCATTACGAAAAATAGGTGCACACTCCAAGTTAACACAAACCTTTATCGATGGAGCTTTAGCAAGTCCGAATGTACAACTTGAAGAAGTTCCATCTTTAAATACAACTCAATTTCTAATTAAACAAGATATGAAAGAGTGGTCATCCGAACTTTATCCTAAATTAATTCTATTAAATTCAAAAAGTAAAGGATTTGTAACTAAATTTAATAGCTATTATCCAACATTAAAAGGATTTATAGATAATGGGGAAGATAAAGAAGGGGTTACAGATAGACTGGAAGTCCTTCAAGACATGACCATAACAAACCAAGAAAGTGTGCAACGTCAAATTAATGAGTTAACAGATCTAAAACTACAGGTAGATAAGAAGTTGAAAAATCTTGATACTGATGTGATAAAAGCACAGAGTGTCCTTAATTCAGAAGGAACAGGAAAAATAGATAAGTTAAAAAATGAAATGCTAGATACAAAAAAATCAATTCAAAATGATTTACAGCAAATAGCATTATTACCAGGGGCTTTAAATGAACAAGGGCTAAAGGTATTCCAAGAAATTTATAGTCTATCGAAAGATATCATTGAACCGGCTGCTCAAACAGCAGTAGTAGCGTATAACAAAGGAAAAGAAATAAACAATGCCATTTTAGACGCAGAGAAGAAAGCAGAGCAAGAAGCAAAAGAAAAGGGAAAATCAGCTATAGAAATTGAAGCTGCCAAAAAAGAAGCACGTGAAGCGATAGAAAAAAGTAAAAAAGGCGAAATCGCTGCAGCTGCAGTTACAAAAACGAAAGAGTATGATCTTATGAAAGTGATTGATCCTGAAAAAATTAAAAAAACATATAATACTTTTGCTGAAATTAATAAACTAACAGCAGAGCAACGTGCATATTTAAACGATTTAGAGAAACAAAATCAGAAATTATATGACTTAACAACTAAATTAACAGTAGCAGATTTACAAAAATCAATGATTCTTTTCATGCAAAATGATTTGCATACATTTGCTAACCAAGTAGATGGAGAAATTGAGCTAATGACACGTTACAAAGAGGATTTGGATCTAATAAATAATAGTATTACAAAATTATCGACTGAAGTTGATACCAATAACACTCAGTCTCAAAAGGATACATTAAGACGATTAAAAAGTGTAACAACTCAACTCGAAGAACAAGTTTATAAATTTTAATATTAAGAACATAGGTTTATCGAAAAGATTATAATGCAACTGAAAATAAGGAGGAGAATCATATGATGAAATTTCCATTTAAGGTCATAACTTTAGCCACTTTAGCAACGGTTATAACTGCTACGAATGGTAGTACTATTCATGCACTTGCACAAGAACAGACAGCTCAAGAACAGAAAATAGAAAATTATGCGTTAGGACCTGAAGGATTAAAGAAAGCGTTGGCTGCAACTGGCTCTCATATTCTTGTAATGGATTTGTACGCAAAAACTATGATTAAGCAACCGAATGTAAATTTATCCAACATTGAATTAGGTTCAGGAGGAGGAGAATTAATCAAAAATATCCACCTGAATCAGGAACTGTCACGAATCAATGCAAATTACTGGTTAGATACAGCGAAGCCAAACATTCAAAAAACAGCTCGTAATATTGTAAATTATGATGAGCAATTTCAAAATTATTACGACACATTAGTAGATACTGTAAAAAAGAAAGATAAGATGAGCCTTAAAGAAGGAATAGGGGATTTAATCGATACAATTCATACAAATTCAAATGAAGTTACTGACGTCATTAAGATGTTAGAGGCTTTCAAAACAAAGTTGTATACAAATACTGTAGATTTTAAAAATAATGTTGGTGGTCCAGATGGACAGGGAGGATTGACGGCTATATTAGCGGGAAAACAAGCACTAGTCCCACAACTTCAGGCCGAAATTGAGAATTTACGTTCTACACAGAAATCACATTTTGATAATGTATTAGCCTGGTCAATTGGCGGTGGACTAGGAGCAGCTATTTTAGTTATTGGAACGATTGCAGGAGCGGTAGTAATTGTTGTGACTGGTGGTACAGCTACACCAGCTGTTGTTGGCGGTCTTACAGCTCTAGGAGCAGCTGGTATCGGTTTAGGAACAGCAGCTGGTGTTGAGGCATCTAATCATATGAATTCTTATAATGAAATTTCGAATAAAATCGGAGAATTAAGTATGAAAGCTGATCTGGCTAATCAAGCGGTTATTTCACTTACTAATACGAAAGACACTCTAACATATTTGTATCAGACAGTGGATCAAGCAATAATGTCTCTAACAAGTATTCAGCAACAATGGAATAAAATGGGAGCTAATTATAAAGATTTATATGATAATATCGATCAAATGCAAGAACATAAACTTTCGTTAATACCTGACGATTTAAAAGCTGCTAAACAAAGTTGGAATGATATTCATAAGGACGCAGAATTCATTTCAAAAGACATTGCTTTTAAACAAGAAAAAACAAACTAAAAATTAATATATATTAATAGGAGGAATTAAAGTGAATAATAATTTTCCTTATAAACTACTTGCTGTATCGACGTTTTTAACCCTGACAACAACTACTGTAGTTTCCCCAGTAGCTGCTTTTGCAAGTGAAAGTAAAATAGAACAAACGAGTACTGAAGATATATCTCTTTCTGTAAACAGCGGAAAGATGAAAAAAGCTTTGCAAGATGCTGGGGTATTTGCAAAATCCATGAATGATTACTCTTATTTGTTAATTAATAATCCAGATGTTAACTTTGAAGGAATTGATATTAAAGGATATACAAATCTACCTAGTCAAATTGTACAAGATCAAAAGAATGCAAGAGAGCATGCTACAAAATGGGACGCGCACATAAAAAAACAACTTTTAGATACCCTGACAGGAATTGTAGAGTATGATACCACATTTGACAATTATTACGATACATTAGTAGAAGCAATTAATGAAGGAGATGCAGATACATTAAAAGAGGGCATTACAGATTTACAAGGTGAGATTAAACAAAACCAAGCATATACACAGAATTTAATACAAGAACTAGCTAAGTTAAGAGATAGTATTGGAGAAGATGTCCGAGCATTTGGAGGTCATAAAGATATCTTGCAATCGATTTTAAAAAATCAAGCATCTGGAATAGATGAAGATGAAAAACGCCTAAATGATGTTTTAGAGCAAATAAGACATTTTAAACAAGTAGAATCGGATGGAATAATAACTGTATCATATCCTTCAATCCCTACATGGATTGCTGGAGGTGTGATGATAGGAGTAGCAAGAAATAATTTAGGTACGTTAGAGCCGTTATTAGCGCAATTACGCCAAACCGTAGACTATAAAATAACATTAAATCGTGTAGTTGGAGTTGCGTATAATAATATTACTGAAATGCAAAATGCAATTGGATCAGCTATTAATGCTCTTACCTATATGTCAGCACAATGGCATGATTTAGATTCTCAATATTCAGGAGTGCTTAATCATATTGATAAAGCATCCCAAAAAGCAGATCAAAATAAATTTAAATTCTTAAAACCTAACCTGAATGCAGCGAAAGACAGCTGGAAAACATTAAGAGCAGATGCGTTTACATTGAAAGAAGGAATAAAAACATTAAAAATGGATCCTGTTTCTTCAAAAAAATAGGGAAGTACTGTTTTATTGTAAAGTTTTCTAAAATATAGAGACTTTAAAAACATACTGTTAAATTATTAAATGATTCGTTATATACTAAAAAGGTGGGGTTGTATCAAGAGCTTCACCTTTTTTTCTTGCATTGAAAATAAAGATAGTTTAATATACAGATATATTTATTGTTTAATTGATTCCGTTTATTCCCACACCTTTTTTGTGTTGTGGTTGAGTTGTAGAAGCAAGTTGCGTCTTATTTCAATTATGAAAGGGCTTCTTTGAGCCGATTAGTGTATATATAGCTTATTTTGCTATGCACATTTTTAATCGACTTGAAGAAGCCCTTTTTGTGTTGTCTTCAAGTTAGAAGTTATTATATAACCAGCACTTTAGGCGATTATTTTATTACCAAGGGGGAAACATCATGGAAAAATCACAAGTAAATTTACAAAATAATGTTCATTTACATGACATTGTTGAGGAAATTAAAGAACTAGCTAATCCTTTTATGGATCAGTTCTGTATCACTGCTACAGGCGCACAATCAAAACTTCAAAACGAAAGCTACGACATTTATGAATATTACTATTTCTGATTTAAGAGATTTAAAAGTAAGCTTAAGTCTCATTTATGCAGCAAGGAAACGAATGAACAGGATATGAGGTCTGTTCTTTTTTTATTACTTTTTGGAGGGGTTATTATGCAATTTACTATTAACCGTACATTATTTATCGAAAAATTAGAGAAAGCTAGTGTTACTGTAGACGTTAAAAACCCAATTCCCGCATTACAAGGTGTTTTATTAGATTGTAATTCAAAGGGAATGATTCTAATGGATTCAGACGGTACAGAAGCAGTAACATTAGTAACTCGCTTTAATGTAAACAGTGGGGATTGTACTGAACCGGGGAAGATGCTTTTTGCAGCTGCTCCGGTACTTAAAACGATTAAGAAATTCAAAAGTGAATTCATCGGTCTTGAACATAAAAACAACGAGCTAAAAATCTTAGAAAGTAAGAAGAAACAGCTCCAAGTCAATTAAGTTGTTCCGAATTAGCTGCTTCAGAACCACAGCGCGTTATTACAAACAAATTCGCTGCATTGTCTGTTTCATAGTTTGTTAATGAAATTTTTGATGAGGAGACCGTATCAAATCACTATATCATTTTCCAAGCTCAAAAAGATTTTATGAAAGCAGCGCCAATTGAAGAGTAATGATATAGGAGGGGACAAAATGCGAGTATATCAATTAGATTCCACTCAATTACAATGTACATTAACACCAACAAACAGGTGTGATGTTGTTCTACAATACTACCAATATAAACAGTATACCGTTGTATCTGTACTGGATTTATCCAAGCATGATTCTGAAATGATACCATTACTTCTGGCTTGTTTAGCAGAGGCTTTGATTCATTCTAATCCGGATTCTTTTTTAGCTAAGGATGATTCTGATCTCTTATATTGGTGTAGAAAGAACTTCAAAGGATTTCATAGTATTTCTGATGGTGGATTCTTGCGAGACTTCAAGCAGGTATACAAATGTTATCAAGCATTGCAAAACGTTGGAAAACCAGAAAACAATAAAAAAAAATATATAATAGCAGGGAGAAGAGAAACGCATGTATAATATACTTAAACGTCAATTTAATTACATTATCCGAGGGGTGATTCGGATTAACGAAGAGGTACAAAGGGAATTGGACCTATTGGTGCAAAAGATTCGTGAAACTGTATCTTCTGTCCAAAAAATCATCCTTTTTGGCTCTCATGCATATGGCACACCAAATGAAGA
>NZ_FNUW01000018.1:0-110528 GCF_900108285.1 Bacillus sp. ok061
ATTTCCGAAGTGTTTCATAAGACGGTATATTGAAAAGTGCCGCTGTTTCTCTGATAGATGTCCCGTGTTCATTCATATAATAAAGTACATCTAGTTTATACTGGGCTGGGTAGAATGTATAGCACTTTTCAAAGGCCTTTTCACCTGAAGACTCATATCGTCTAATCCACTCACGAAGTACGCTAGGGTTAACTCCTATAGATTTAGCAATTGTTTTTCCACTTTCTGTACCATCTAAATATCGTTTCACCGCTTGGATTTTTTCTTTTGAAGAAAATTTAGCCATAAAAAATGCACCTCCAATTGTTAGGCTGTGTCTAACAATTGGGGTGCACTTCATAATTAGATGGCTTTTGTATGTTACTCTATCGTTTCAACTTCACGTGGATTTTTCATCTCTTCCACATACACAACTCTAAATCCGTGATCTTCTAAATCTTTCAATAATGTCTCTAATTCACCGTCGTTAAACTCTTCTCCTAATGTAAACATAATTCTACGAACTAATAAGGCATCATTATCAAAAGTCATCAAACTTTGAATACCAGTGTATTTCTTTAAAACTGTCGATAACTTTTGGATTGCGCCATTATAGTCTTGCGTTCCAATCATGACAGAGTATTTACTAGAGTGAACGCCCCATGCATCCTCTAATAACTCAAAAACTTTTTTATGCGTTAAAATTCCAAGGAAAACCCCTTTTTCGTCAACTACTGATAAATATGGCAATTTTTTTATTGTAAAAAATACTTTAAAGAAAGATGAATCTTCTCTCACAAATCCTTCTTTATCGTTTAATAAATGTATTACACTCTCATCAAGCGATCCTTTATATTCTAAAATATCTACTTTATATATATTCCCTAAAAATTTCTCTTTTTTTTCATCTAAAACTGGTACACAACGATACCCCGTTTTATTTAAATGCTCTAACGCCTCCCCTATCGTAATCGAACTTGAGCACAGTAAAACTTCCCTTTTTGGCACGTAATTCCCTTTAATCCTCATAAAAAGCCTCCTTATATTAAAATACTTTCTGTGCCATAACTATATTATATTTTCAGAAAAAAATAAATAATTTATTTTATTTTTCTGAAAATTATTCATTTTCTTGTCATAATTTATTCATGAATCCTTCACTTGCACTTTCTTCCGCATCCAAAACCCTCTCTCTGAATTCTGAATCACTTCAACGTATCATTGTACGGACCTAATTGTTTTTTAGAAAAGTAATAATTTGTCTCCTTACTTTTCATTAACATATTTCCTTTTATAATTAAAAAATAGGTAGCTATTAGAAAGTAGATCACCCCAAATAACCAATCCAAATTTGTAGCCAGATTGTGTAAAAGAATATATCTCATATATACATAACCAATTGGAACATGTAGTAATACAACCGCACCTAATCCCGGATTATATATGGTTTTAGCTTTTATATTCGCAAAAATACCATGCCATATGAATTGAAAAAATCCCATTAAAATAGGTGCCAACCCAAGCCATATTATATTTTGAAAGAAAACCGGGAGTAAATAAAAAACATACGCAATCAAAATATTTATTACCATAGCAGATTGCGTATTTAATGGATAGCGATCTGCTATATCACTTTTAAATATAACTACATTAAACAGACCAGCAAAATAACCTGGCCAACGATACTCTTCAAATTGATGCACTAAAATGGCCACAAAACTTAACCATAACAGTACTTTTATTTCACTCATTTCTCCCAAATTCGCGACTAAACAAACAACGACAACAACAGCGACAACTAACCCTATATCACACCAATGCTTTCTAAAGAAACTAGCCACCTCTATCACCCACTATCTCAATTTTTATAAAAATAGCGTTCAAATAGGAAATCAATCTGTTTTTCTACAGATGGTACTTTTATATCTGCCCCTGATTCGAGAATTGGCATCATTAATGTGGGAAGAAAAATGGATCCAAATATTTGTACTGTCATCATCATTAAAATTTCCTGATCCGTTTCATTTGTTATTTCGCTCAAAATATTCTTCACTTTACTAAAACCTAGCCTCTTCAAAAAATCCCCATATTCGTATTGAGATGTAAATACCGTAGTTCCCATTGCAATAATCTTCCTAACTAACTCCGGATATTGCCGAATTACTAGTACATAATCCAATAAAAATATTTTTAATCTTTCTTTTGCTGGCACTGTAATATTATCTAAAATAGAAAAAGTGCCTTGAAAGCTAATTAATAAGACTCTAATCGTCTCACTAATCAACTTTTCTTTTGAACCAAAATGGTAATTTACAAGCGCAATATTTACATCTGACAATGCTGCAATTTTTCTTATCGTTACCCTTTCAAAACCTTCTTTTTTAATTAATTCCAATGTTGTATTTAAAATCTTTTCTTTCGTTGATACGTTTTCATTTCCCTCCAATTTATATCCCCCCCTCTAGAATTCATTAGTTAAACAAAGATTTAAACACCGTTTAATTATATGGTATCACTTTCAAATTAAAAAAATCTATTTAATCCTTTCGACACTTCCCTACATTTCTCTTCATTCCATACAAAAAGTGTGAAAACGCAAAACTGTTCACGCTTTTTGTATTTGTACTGTTACATACCCGTTTCTGCTTTATATTCCACACATAAAATAGATTTCTAAAAAGAATTTAAAACTATCCATGTACCGATACGTAAAGAAAAATATATTGTAACTTGCTCCAAAAACGGCTAAAATAAGAATAATAATTTTCTGAATATTCCAAGAGTAGGTGGTTATATGTCCTTATTACGCTCACATATATACAAATTAATAATTGGTGTTATTGTTATTTTTGCCATAAGTCCAATTCCAGCTCTTTTTATTACACACAATTACTCTTATCAAAATGGCTTTATTAGCATTTTTCAAAACTTCGCACAGCTTTCTTCTTTATCAATTCCAAAGGTTGATTGGATGCATGAATCTATCTTTTTCTCAGCAAACCAAATGGTACATACTTCTAATCATTCAACACCATTATTCCCTTACATATGGGAAATATATTTTATATCGATTGTTCGTTTTACTTTTACCCTTGCGATCGGATTTTTCATAAGTTTGGGTATCGGCCATTTATTTTTCAAATTACCTAACTCCTTTAAAAAGTTTACTACCCTATTGAATTGGATTCCTTACTCTTTTTGCACTGTAGTATTACAATGTTCAGTCTTATTACTACTTCTATACGTCGCACAATTTATAAGCCTTCCTTACTACTCATCTTTTATCATCATATGTAGTACTTCCATGATTATCGTTATGCAAGCAGTAAAAAAATGGCTTCCTTTCTTAAAAAACACAAATGAATATGAAATAAAACATGATTCTTTTCTTGTAGATACATTGTTTTTAGCGCTTACTTCGAATCATAAATCAATTTTAGGTTCCATTATTCTTTCATTCGTTTTTATGGAATGCGTTTTTCATGCAAATGGACTGTTGCAATTTATCGTTCAATTTGGCGGAAATTCACCCATAATTGTTACAATCGGCTTATTACTACTCTATATCCCATATAGCATACTTTCTTTTCTTCAAACACTATGGACCACAAACTACTCCAAGCAACAGTCATACACTTTAACAAGAAGTGTTCCAAAACCTTAATTTGAAATTACCCTCTATAATCTAAAAGTAGGGGGTTATTCCTTTTGTATAGCGGACAAAATAACAGCAAATTCAAAAACTATTACAGAAACATACCAATATTTACCCTTTTCCTTTGACTATTCTTTTCATTTGGATTTATTATAAAAGTATAACATAATTGCAGGAGGTGACATCTTTATTCCAAACCTTGGAATAGAGAACACACTTGGACATATTAAATATTTTTCTCATCTTTGTACTTATTCTTATTTCTGGCTTTTTCGTCGCATCAGAATTCGCTGTTGTAAAAGTACGTAAAAGTCGAATTGACCAACTTGCAAATGAAGGTAATAAACAAGCTTTAGCTGCAAGAAGTGTCCTATCTAATTTAGATGTTTATTTATCAGCTTGTCAACTCGGAATTACGATCACTTCTTTAGGGCTTGGTTGGCTTGGTGAACCGACTGTGGAGCATATACTACGACCGCTCTTTGAAAAAATTAATATTACTGGAACAATGGCTAACACTTTATCTTTTGTTATTGCTTTTAGTGTTATTACATTTTTCCACGTTGTATTAGGTGAGTTAGTTCCAAAGTCTTTCGCAATTCAAAAAGCAGAAGCAATCACACTCAAATTTGCAAGACCGCTTATTTTATTTGATAAAATTATGTATCCATTCATTTGGCTACTAAATAGTGCAGCTATATTTTTCACAAAACTACTCGGATTAGAACCTGCGAAAGAAAATGAACTTGCTCATTCTGAAGAGGAATTGCGACTCATTTTAGGTGAAAGTTTTAAAAGCGGTGAAATAAACCAAACCGAATATAAATATGTAAATAACATTTTTGAATTTGATGATCGAGTTGCGAAAGAAATTATGGTTCCTCGTACCGAAATGATTTGCTTATCTACTGAAAATACGTTAGAAGAAAATATGGATATCGTCGCTACTGAAAAATATACACGCTATCCAATCATTGAAAAAGATAAAGATGATATCATTGGGATGATCAATACGAAAGAAGTATTCCATGATCAAACGAAAGGTATTTATAAACCACTTGAATCTTATATACATCCTGTTCTAACTGTATTTGAAACAGTTCCAATTCGTAAAACGTTAGTCCACCTTCAAAAAAATCGCGTTCAGATGGCAATCGTTATGGATGAATATGGTGGCACTGCCGGACTTTTAACGATGGAAGATATTCTTGAAGAAATCATTGGAGAAATTCAAGATGAATTCGATGCGGATGAACCACCTATGATTGAAAAGCGTACACCTAAGCTTACTGTTGTAGATGGAAAGGTACTTATTTCTGAAGTAAATGATATGTTTGGCCTACATATTGATGATAGTGATTTAGATACAATCGGAGGGTGGATTCTCTCTCAAGCAGTTGATTTAAATATTGAAGCTGGCTATTCCATTGAATACGCTGGTTTTCAATTTAAAGTATTAGAACTTGATGGACATCAAGTCAAAAAAGTTGCTGTACATAAACTAGATATTAAAAAGGAGCTATAAAGTGACTGTTTTACTAACAATTTGTATCATTGCCTGTTTCATTGTTTCATTTCTCGCCTTTATTTATCCAATTATCCCTGGCATACTAGCTGTCTGGGCTGGATATTTGATTTACCATTTCGGTATAAATGGAGGAGAATTAACAACTTCTTTTTGGATTATTCAAGTCATTTTCACTCTTTTCATTTTCGTTGCTGATTTTATTGCAAATGGATATTTCTTAAAAAAATACGGTAGTTCTAAATGGGGCGAACGTGTCGGAATGATTTCTATCATTGTTGGATCGTTTTTCTTCCCACCATTCGGACTTATTATCATACCGTTCTTATCAGTATTTATAACAGAACTAGTGCATAAAAAAGCGCCAAAAGATGCCTTTCTAGTTGGAGTCGCTACTGTAGTTGGTTTTTTAAGCAGTACAGTAGCGAAAGCAATTCTCCAAATCATTATGATTATCATCTTCGTATGTTATATCATCTTTTAACCATCCCGAATTCGGGATGGTTTTTTAATATGCAATACCTACTCGCCTATTTTCATAT
Organism: Bacillus sp. ok061; assembly: GCF_900108285.1. Taxonomy (NCBI): domain Bacteria; kingdom Bacillati; phylum Bacillota; class Bacilli; order Caryophanales; family Bacillaceae; genus Bacillus; species Bacillus sp. ok061. The sequence continues at coordinate 5,702 of NZ_FNUW01000018.1, forward strand.
ATGTTTTTCTTACATAGATCCCATGCAAAGTGTGCCGTATCACCCACTGTAATTTTTGATCCACCTTCTGGCAATATATCTTTTTCAGTTCGATATACCTCTGTCGCCTCACCATCTATTAAATGTGTCGGACAAACAACTGTCCAACATAAATTATTACTATTACTTAGTACCTTATATGCAGCCAAATGATCTTCTGCTGCTGTTGTCGTTTTCCTTTTGGATTCCGTTGATTGGAAACGATATAAATTTGGATTTGCTCTTGCTTGTAAAATACCGGCTGTTCCTATTGTAATAATTTTATGAACCCCTGCTTCTTCCATTTGCTTTATAATTTGTGGCATACTCTTCGCTAATGTTCCATTTTGATCCGTTCCAAGTGCACTAATTACTATATTGCTTCCTTCTATCGCTTTCTTTATATCATTTTCATTCAATACATTACCTTCTATCACTCGTAACCTTTCATGATGTATTTCTATTCTATTTAAATCACGTGCTAATGCAGTCACTTCAGCTGAATCCTTTAATGCTAAATTTATTATGTTTGAACCTACTCGCCCTGTTGCTCCCAATATACATACTTTCATTTGTTTTCCCCCCTCTTTCATTCTCTTTCTATTTTTCAATAATCTCTGTTAATTTACAATCAAAAAGCTTCCTCACATATGAGAGGAAGCTTTATTATTACTTTATTTCTTTTCTTTAGAATCAGTAGACTTCTCGGTTCCACTTGTTTCTTTATCCTTTTTGTCCTCTTGTTGTGTTGTTGTGTCGTCTTCTTTCTTCTTGTCCTCACCTTTACTGCAACCTACCATTAATAAAGAACTTGCAAGTGTCATAGCAGTTAATGATTTAACCCATTTGTTCATTTGCGTTTCCTCCTTGTGATAGAATATGTACAACCTCATATTACTCTCTATTTTTAAAGGAGAGATTGAAAAACAGTAAATATACGGTAAATTTTTGTAAATTTTCTGATAACAAAACCTAATTTTAATTTATATATTTCATTTCCAATTGATACACAATAAAACTAGTTTTTTTCTCTCAATGGACGTAAAAAAACTAAGGCGCACACCATTCCGCCTTAGTTTCTCATGCAAACTTTTCATTTTCATATAGATCTGTAATCTTATATTCTTTCTTCATAACATATTGCCACACACTATAAGCATAACGGTTCATTTTCAGGAAACAATTTTCCAAAAATGAGCGAAACTCCGGATTAGCAACTTCCACTGCAACTTGAGCAAACTTTAAAGCTAATCGTTTCAAGTGCGCAATATAACAGGTTGCAATATGAATGTCCCCTGTATATTTACTAACTGTTTCCTTTTCCATTTCATGCAAATCAAACTCCGTTGTTTCACAGGTTATATGCTGCACATTCTCTCCTTCTTGAAAATTTACTTGTTCATTATATGCTTGTAACATATATGGTAAATGGTGCTGTAATAGATTTTTTAATTCTTCGTCTCTAACCTTTCCAGCATACTCTCCAACCTCATATATTAGCATATAACTATATCTCATTAATTCTTTCATACAGTCCATTAAAGCGCCTCCCTTCTCTTTTGTCCATATGCTCTATAAATATGATGCTAAAACATTCGCTATTCTTGCTAAAAACCAATCCCATCTACTAATTTTCTCAAAATCTTCTTCAGAAAATCGTTTTGATTTATGAAAGTCTACCTGTAATCGACTCCATACTTCATCAACAACTGTTTTATCATATATGATACAGTTAGACTCGCAATTTAAATAAAAACTTCTATTATCAAAATTCGCTGTCCCAATATCAACAATTTCTCCATCAATGATTGTTACTTTCCCATGAAAAAATCCATTTCGATATTGATAAATCTCCGCTCCAGCATGTAACATATCTTTCAAATATGGATAGGCAGCTTGTTTTAACATTATGGCATCACTTTTAAATGGCACGAGAATTTTTACGTTAACACCACGATTCAATGCAGCTTTTAACTCTTTCACCATTTCTTTACTTGGTACAAAATATGGTGTAGCGATAATTAAAGACTTTTTAGCCTTCTTTAAAAGTGCCCCATACTTTTTCCATAAGCTTTTTCCATTTGAAAATAAATATTGATATTTCACATTCCCTAATGTAGGTATACTTTCATGTATAGGCATTTTTTCTCCTGTATCTTCTTTCCAATCTTCGGCGAACTTTCTTTCCATATCCGATGCACCATCACCATGGATGCGCACGTGATAATCACGCCATGGCCCAAACTTCGGATCTTGTCCAAGGTACTCCTTTCCGATATTAAAGCCACCAACGTATGATACCTTTCCATCTATCGTAACAATACGTCTATGATTCCGTTGATGCAAAGAATAGAACACATTTTTCAGTTTCAGTTTTTTACTAAATGTAAACTTCACACCGTTTTCCTTTAATCGGCTAATTACCTTTTTCTTCAGCTTATATCCGCCTATCCGATCGACTGACAATTTCACTTCTACTCCGCTAGATGCTTTGTTCTCTAATAACTGTAAAAATTCTTGGCTTATTTCATCTTTTCCTACAATATAAAAATGGATATATATATACTTTTCTGCATCGTTTATATCCTCAAATAATTTTCTATATAACTCTTCACCGTTCGTATATAGTTGAAATTCACCTAATCGATCTTGTCCTAATTCATATTCACTAGCCATTTCCTTCCCCATTTCCACATCGATGTTCATCCAAATGAATACACCTATTAAACAAAGAAATATAGCGAAAAAGTGCCTCATGGATAAATTCCTTTCTCCACTTACTGTTATTTCTATATCTTCCCTTTTTTATTACATTATCATTCAAGAAAATATGTCATTACATGATATATGTCCATATCAAACAATAGCTCATTTGCATATTGTATGTTGTATCTTAAAATAAAAGGAGGAAATAACAATGGGCTTCGCACATGGTAATGGATTTGCGCTATTAGTCGTATTATTTATCCTCTTAATCATCGTCGGTGCTGCTTGCTTCTGCTAAGTAGCTACTGTCATATGATATGTGGATGAAAAAACTATAAAAGCGGACACCTATTTTTAGGTGTCCGCTTTTCATTTTAAAACCATTTCCGCCTGCTATAGTAACTTAAATGGCTAAATATTCATCTCAAAAGGTTAACAATGTGGCTACTTTCTTACTCTCCGCCTTACGTATATGACGCTGTTCTGCACGTAAGACAGCAATACGATGTAATTCTTTCTCTTCTTCTGTTTCAGGAATAACACGCGGTACAGGAATTGGATTATTTTCCTTACTAAGTGCAACAAAAGTAACGAATGACGTTGCTGCTATACGCTTCTCACCTGAAATTAAATCTTCAGCCACTACCTTCACAAATACTTCCATCGAAGTTCTTCCCGTCCAAATTACGAAAGATTCATAACTAACACAATCTGAAGAACGAACAGGATGTAAGAAATCGACCCAATCCATAGATGCTGTGACACATTCCTTTCTTGAATGTCTGGATGCTGAAATAGAAGCAACCATATCCATCTCCGCTAATATCTTTCCACCAAATAGCGTGTTATGATCATTTAAATCCGTTGGGAATACTCGGCTCGTTTTGAACACTCTTGACTCATTAGCAGTTTTTCCTTTTACTTCTGTCATTGTTATCACCCCTTTAATGATTTATCCCTAATATTTCAATAATCACTATACGAAATGAACTACACGTTTAATATTAACAACATTCAGAACTTTTAGTCCACAAAAAAGAACCGATTTTATCAATCGGCTCCTCTAAATACATATTGTTCTTTCGGCTGTTCAACTTTATTCCATTTTGTTACTTCTAATACAGGAATATTCGCATGAAACGGCTGATAAAACTCAGTAGTTATCTCTCCTTCTACTTGAATCCAGTCATCATTATTCCACTCTACACCTTCTGGTTTTTTCACTAACATACCATACACACCAGAATCTGCTACGCAATGTATAATACCGAAACGGAATAAGAAGTATTGTTCTTTTTTAGAAGAATCATCTCTAAAAACAAACCCTTTAAAAGATAATTTTTTCCCAGTAAACTCGCCAGGATAATTATAAATTGTTTCCATACCCTTTAGGAAGTCTTCGTCTTTCAAATTAATATTGTCTTTCGTAACAAACTCTTTCTTCCCTTTTTCCATTACACCGCGGTATCCTTCTTTCCCGTAATAAATGCTCGTATCAGGTCTTAGAAATTGTCTTGTCATAAATGGATCCTTACTTTCTGCTTGTGCAACAGGAAAATGAAATCCTTTTGCCTTAACAATATCTGAATCTAACGTTGCAATCGGGAAAAATAATCCTGAGATAATTGGAAAACAAAACAAGGAGTACGAAAATGCTTTTTTCCACCATGTATTCTCATCTTTTGAATGATCATGCCCGCAATGGCTATGGTCACAACTGCAATCATTTTTTTCTTTTTCCTTTTGGTGCTCTTTTTGGAAAACGACGATAATTTGTACAATCGTTAAGAAACCTAAAATAATTGCTGCTGTTGTTGATAAATAAGCATACTTCATATTGATATACTTCGTAATGTTACCAGAAATATGAAGCTGCGCAATTAATATTGTAAAACCTAATAATATATACGCTCGAAACATAACCTACCACCCCATCGCATAAATGAGTAGTGAGCTTGCATAAACAACGAGTGTAACTGTAACTGTAACGACAATTACAAATTTCGTTTTAAATGTCGCAAGCATCATAAACATATTTTTAATATCCACCATCGGTCCATAAACAAGGAACGCGACAAGTGATGCTGTTGAAAATGTACTTTGGAATGATGAAGCAATAAACGCATCCGCTTCTGAACAAAGTGATAATATATAAGCAAGTCCCATCATAACAGCTGGTGAAGAGAACGGCCCTTGTCCTATAGCAAGAAGTGTTGAAGTTTGTACGAACGTTTGAACTGCAGCTGCAATTAACGCACCTAATACTAAATATTTTCCCATCGAGAAAAATTCTTCAACAGCATGCGTACATACATCCCACATTTTTTTACGTAATGGACGCTTATGATTCACTTCTGGGAAGTGATCATCTCTTAATTGATGTTCTTTAAACATAAATGATAATATAATTCCAACGATAATTGCTACAATAATCGCTACAATAGAACGATACCATACCATGTGCATACTACTTCCAAAGGCAACGTATGTTGCAAATAAAACAACTGGATTAATAATTGGCCCAGTTAACATAAATGCAATCCCCGCATATGGCGGAACCCCTTTTCCGATTAATCGTCTTACAATCGGAACGATTCCACATTCACAACCTGGAAACAACATCCCTAAAAAAGTAGCTACTAAAACAGACAGAAATCGGTTTTTCGGCATCCATTTTGCTACCATATCTTCTGTCACGAACATTTGAATAAATCCTGAAATAAATACACCAATGAGCACGAAAGGAAGTGCTTCGATCAATATGGAGATAAAAATTGTATTCATTTGCAGGAATGCTTTCGGTAATTGAAACAATTCCATGATGTATTTCCTCCAACTTTTCATTAACAATATGTAATTTTAACCCCATTTCATTAATTGGACAAGGTTTATATGGAATACATACCCTTTATATACATTACATTGTACAAGTTATATTCTATTCAAAATTTGAGATTTCATAGCAAAAAAGCTGCTCTAGCGTAGTTATATAACTATGCTAGAGCAGCTTTTTTATCGTTAAAAGTAACGTTTCTTCCAAAAAACAAAAGCTAACGTGAAAGATAGTGTTACACATATGATGAGTACAATTACAAAACCGTGGGCTTCCCCTTCAAACGGAACCTTTACGTTCATTCCAAAGAAACTAGAAACCATCGTCGGTAAAGATAAAATGATCGTAATTGACGTTAACAGTTTCATAACACTATTTAAATTATTTGATATAACGGAGCTAAAAGTATTCATCATTCCACTTAAAATGTGACTATATATTTCCGCCATTTCAATAGCCTGTTTATTTTCAATTAATACATCTTCTAATAAATCTTGATCGTCTTCATACATTTTTAAAAATGTACTATTACGCATTAACTTTTGAATTACAATTTTATTAGCCTTTAATGACGTTGTAAAGTATACTAAACTTTTCTCAAGGCCTAATAATGTGAAAATCTCTTTATTTTTCATTGACTGATTTAATTGATGCTCTAAATCAATTGTTTTTCGATTTATTTGCTTTAAGTATCTTAAATAATAAGTAGAAATCGTATATAAGAGCTGAAGTGCAAAGCGCGTCTTCTTAAACGTATAAAATTCTTTAATACGTTGATTAATAAAACGTTCAAAAATTGGATTCTCTTCTAAGCAGATTGTAACAAAACAATCTGGCATCACAATCATACCTATTGGAATCGTGTCATAAATCGAATTTCCTTCTTCGTCATGTCTAACTGTCGGAATATCCACGATAATTAAAGTATTATTGTCTTCCTTTTCAATACGAGAGCGTTCTTCATCATCCAAAGGGTCTTTAATGAAATCTAAGTCTACATTTAAAGTTTGTACTAGATATTGAATTTCTTCTTCTGTTGGATGAAGTACATTAATCCAGCACCCCTTTTGCATTTCCTCAATCTCTTGTAGTTTTCCGTTTCGGTCTGTTAAATATATATTTAACATACTATCACCCCGATTCTTTTTACATGTAGGAATCTACCTCTCTTAAATCACAGTTTTTAAACCGCCATTCTCAGCATATGAAACATACGTTTAAATTTCAATAGAAAAATTATTTTGAAAACGTTTTTATAAGAAAAATATTATAAACATAGAAAAAGACAGAGTGCTCTCTGCCTTAAAAGCTTATGTTGCCTTTATAACATATTTAGAAAGCATCCACAAGTTAAACCCGACTGAAATCGTATAGCCCGCGTATGTTGAAATGATAAAACTTACATAATCGAAATACGGAAGCAATACAATATTTAAAACTATCTTCACAATAATTCCAATCACTAGTCCTAGCACCGTCTTCTGCTGTTGATTGATTCCTTGTAGCATAGCAGCCGTTACTGTAAAAAGAGAAAATAATATGCAAGCAGGAGCATAATACTGTAAAATGATTCTCCCCATCTCTGGATCATTTCCAGCACCGAATAAAAGAGTATATACAGGCTTGGCTAACACCATCATTCCAATTGCCGCCGGTACCGTAATCGCTACTACTAATACATTTGTTCTCGTAAAATGTTTGTACAATAGCTTCGTATTTCCTGCTGTGTAAGCTTTCGTCATCTCTGGTACGAGAGACATACTAAAAGCTGTCGCAACGGATACCGGGATGAGCACAACCATTTGAACAAGACCAATTATCGCATTAATTTTTTCCGCTTCTCCTTGCATATACCCTATTTGTATAAGTAGTTTATTAATTGTAAATGTATCAATCGTCTGATACAACGGAATTGCTAAGCCCACCACAACAAAAGGAATAGAATATGTAAAGAGCTCCTTATACAATGAGAAAAAGGATTTTGTTGTTTGTGGTATACTTGCCATCTCTTTTTTCTTTAAATGCCTTCTCCTTCTTATGTAATATGCACTTAAAACAGTTAATCCACCTACAGCTCCCATAAATGCACCGAACGTTGAAATACCAACCGCTAATGAAACAGACGCTTTTAAAACATATAAAACGACAAAGCTTCCTATCAAAATGGTTAAGACGCGAAAAAATTGCTCCACAACTACGCTTAATGCAGAAGGTCCCATTGACTGAAATCCTTGAAAAAAACCCCTTAACAAGCTCATTACTGGTACAAGTATTAACGCAAAACTTACAATTTGAATATTATTTGTAACCGCTGCTACACTATTCCCCGTTTGATCATTCCCATCGATTACAAGTTTAGCTAAATGTGGAGCTAGCATATATAAAGCAATACACGAAATTACTCCCATTATAAACATAAACACAATTCCACTTTTCAATACTCTCTTAACCGTATGATAGTCATTCAGTTGATCATATTTTGATACCATCTTTGAAACAGCTAGCGGTAATCCCATTGTTGCTATGCTGAGCATGATGGTATAAGGACGATATGCATATGTGTATAGAACGTAACCACTCGTACCGACCATCGCTGTAAATGGTATAACATATATAAACCCTAACATTTTTGATATCATCGTTGCCATCGTTAAAAATATTGTTCCACGTATAAACGGTGACCCTTTCATCACATTCCTCCGCTACGCTTTATTATTATACATTATGGACAACTCTTTTTTTTTAGAACCGAAACAAGTCAACTACCCCCACTGAGATGAAGCGTTTCAGTGGGGGCTTGAGTTAGAACGCTAGGTCTTTTCGTCTATCGATAGACAGTTTGACGCTCTAGCATTCATGCCACCTTACGGTAACACCCCAAGTAAGTTTTTGATTAGTACTGGTAACGAACGATTATTTCCCACTTGCACCACCCTTTCGAAAAAGAGCAACTCTTCCTTGCAGAAGAAGCCACCACTCAGATGAATCCGGCGTGTGCTACAAGCCCCGACAAGTCGAGTACACATGGATGGTTGACACACCCACTAAGCTATGCGCGAAGCAACAGCCTTACGTTTTTGCACTTCTAATAGAATCGGTGTTTTCACTTTGAGATTGTCATCCCATTCTACAACTTTTGATTTTTGCAATGTATTCAATGCACCATTAATATCAGCGTGGATACATATTCCTGCTTTACTTTGGTACAGACCACGAGTGATTCGTTTTCCACTAAAGCGATAATACGTACTATCATCCTTAGACCAAACTGGAACCGGATCTTTATCAAGAAAACTAGCTTTTGAAGTATAGCTTTCTTCTTGTTTTAAAAATCGTATACCTTCTTTTACACATTTATTCTCAATTGCTGCCATCAGTTTATGAAATGGAATTTGAACAAACTTTTGATTATTCTTTTTTCCCATATCAGATTTTTGTTTCCAACCCGTGTTATACCCTACGACAATCGTATCTATATCGAATGCTTTCACTTTTTTGAACAACAAGCCTACCGTTTGTGAAATGTAACCATTGATTTGTCGTTCTCGTTTATGCCAAAGTGCAGCCATTTTATTCGTTACAACACGTTTTGAAAGTCCGTTTTCCACATTTTTCTGTTGGAGATTACGTATCATTTTGTTGAAGTACTGGTTAATGGATTTTAATTTTTTCCCATCAATTAAAAATGCATCACCTGTATTTGTTACGCAACTTAATAACCGATCTACACCTAAATCGCAACTCAAAGCGTTACTCGTAGTCGTGGATGGTTTCTTCATTTGAGAAACATGCATTTCATATGTGTAATGCACCTCAAAGAACCGACCTTTTTGCTTCGGTACAATCTCAATGTAGGAGATTTTTTTATTTCTTAAGTTTTTAGGCATACATATTTTAATGGAACCGAATTTTTTTCTGAATGCAACATTCATTGGGATTTTCCAATACCCGTTATCATCCACTTTTGGAACTTGATAGATTTCAATGATTCGTTTGTCAATTGAACGAGAATAATTTGGAAATTTAGGACGCCCTGTGAACTTCTCAGGATTTCCCCCCCACTGTTCCATTGCTTTAAAAAAGCTTTTTACCTCTGTAAATAAGGCTCTACGAATCGCTTGAACAGAGTTTGATTGCATGCCCCAGTAGTAGTTCCTATCGGTTTGCATGGCAGTATCCACTTCTTTTACAGTAGCCATTTTATTATGGTTCAAATAACTTTGTTTAATCGTGTACAATCCAACATTTCGTAATGCTTTTGAACTATGTGACATGCGTTGTAGTAAGCGAAATTCTTTTGCAGTAAGGCAAGCTCGTCCGATATTTTGTTTCTGCGTGAATCGTTGCATGGTTTCTCTTTTCTTTTGTTTCCGTAATACTTTCACTGCTTTCTTTCTAGCCATTGTTTTCACCACCTTTCTTAGAGAGTTCATTAAACTTATTAATTACTTTTGGTGCAAGTAACCAAATGATGATTATTATCCAATTTCGTTATCTTAAGAGATATTCCCTCCTTATCTAAGGGCAGATTGTATCGTAAGACAAAAAGAAACATAAGAGCTCAGACTACCTTCTGACGGCAATTCATCTCCCCCTGAATTGTTGGGTTTCACCCGTAACACAAATCAGATGGAGCCTTCTTGCCGAAACAAATAAAAAAAGCCAATGAAAAATCATTGACTTTAACGCGCTGCTTTTTTCTTTTTGAAATACTTTAAACCAAAGTATAGAGCAATAAAAAGAACAGCTCCTATAATTATGTAATGTGTGTAATCAGATGCATACTCTTTAATTTGTCGCCAATTCCCACCAAGTTTTTCACCTAAGTATATAAATAGAATTGACCATGGAATGATCGCTACAACCGTATAAAGTGTAAATAGTTTTAATGGCATCTTAGCTAGTCCTGCTGGAATAGAGATCGCATGACGTACTACTGGGATAAAGCGCGCAGAAAATATTACGCCTGCTCCATAACGCTTAAACCAACCTTCCGCTATGTCTAAATGATGTTTATTAATAAGTAGATATTTCCCGTATTTCTCTACAACCGGACGCCCTCCGTAGTATCCAAGCCAGTATAAAAAGATTTGTGCTAAAGTACCACCAATCGTTCCGGCGATAACTGCACCAACAAAACTAATTTTACCATTCGCTACTAAAAAGCCAGCATAGGAAAGTACAATTTCACTTGGGATTACTTCAATCATTAAAGCAAGAGCTACTCCAAAGTAACCTAAGCTTGCAAAAAATTGCAATAACTGATCTATTATGTTTGCTAACATGTTCTTTTTTATCTCCTTTTTTCTTCACATACCATCCCATTATTACATAAAGGCTGCAATCTGCCAATATCTTCATTTTAACAATATGTACAATTCAAACAGGATTAATCTATTAATTTCTCTTTCTGCGGGTCTTTCATGTAGGCAAACATCTCTTTAATTTGTTCTTCTGTATTTCTAGCAATTGATAAATTAGGCAATTCATTTTCACCAAAAAACTCCACCTCTTCTGTTTCAATGCTAGTTTTCTTTTCTCCACCAATAATCTCGCATCCAATGAAAATCTTATATACATGCGTCGCCGATGGAGATGGTTGATGTTTTTCTTTATCAAATATAGCTAGTAACTTAAAATGATCTACCTCATAACCTGTCTCTTCGACAACCTCTTTTGCTGCAACTTCGGTTGGCGTATAACCGACATCAGCCCATCCACCTGGCAATGCCCATTTCCCATCGCTTTTTTCTTTCACAAATAATAACTTTTCATTTTGAAAAACAACCGCTCTTATATCAACTTTAGGTGTTTGATAGCCTGTCTCACTTGCAAATAATTCCTCTACGACTTCCCAATCTGTTTTCGTGTAATGTGACATCATTGAAATAGAAATATCCCGTAATTGCTGGAAACGCTCAATATCATACACATCCTTAGAATACGTTAAACCTGCTTGAGCTATAGATTGTATTTGTTTTACCCAATCAATCCATTTAATCCTCATATATCCGCATCCCCATTCTCTATCAAATATATTACTTCATTTTTATTGATACATCTTTATTATACAAAAAAAAGAGATTGATAACGTTTCAATCTCTTTCAAAATTAATCCAATTCATGTAAGTGGTCTTGTATATACTTTCTTCTTTTATTTATATATTCATAAATCATATCAGCCTCTTGATCAAATGTTTCTAGTTTTTCTTTCATATATGGATCTTGTAGTAAATATGGACGAATCAATTCACACAACCCTTCTACTTTTGGCCTCATAAACGAAATTGTAAATTGGTCTTCTAATATTTCTTCTAAAATACTTCGATACTGCTTTCTAAATACAGGTATGTCTAACAATCTTGCACTTAACGTGTTATACCCTTGAATGCGAATATATTCATGATTAAGCGGTCTCCCTTGTACATCTCGCCCCCAAGTCGCATCATAATCCCACGGTATAACTTCAAATAAATTTGTTTCATCGTTATGATATAGTGCATAGTTATGAACAAAACCATCAAAGTTTTGCGTAAAAATAACTCCTGCTAACCATCGTAAATATTTATCTACATGTAGAAACTTCCCAATCTCTTTTTCATAGACTTCCCTCGTCAAAGTATTCGCTTGAAATACAAATTCACTCAGTTGTTCTTCACTATTTTTATTCGAATATTTAAATTCATAACCCGCAAAGAGCTCTGTCTTAACATCTTTATCTCGTTCACTCATTAATGAAAAATTCGCATCATCATCTATCGCATAATAAATAGAACCACTCGGTAATCCTCTATTTTTCAAAAAGTTTTCGTCAACTGATTCTAACTGTAAATACACACCTTGAATTTGACCATTAATTTTTATGAATACATGTTGTGATTTTGGCGAAAGTACACCAATATCATGAAAGAAGTCTAGTGATAATTTATTTCGTATGAGAGACGGATCCATAAACTCAGAATTCAAATGAAACTCTTTCGCACCTTGAAATCTTTTTGGTTTATAAAACATAACATGATAAGATTTTTTCTCAAACTCACGAATATGAGCTCCTCGGTATACGATATCAATGTCATATTTCTTTTTTCCATAAGTTAATTTTGCTGGCACTGGACTATCTGACCAAATGTCTTTTTTCAATTCCACTAAGTACATTGGATGAACAAAAAAATCATATGAAGGCAGCATGTTTTCTCATCCCTTCTCAGTTCTCTTCCTTCAATGTATGCGCCTTGTCTTGTCCATACATCCGCTATCATCTATTTATAGAAAATTACACTCTTGTCTTGTTCAGAAAGACTTCATCTCTCATATCATGTTAAGGAAAAAGAATACCTTTTCAACTTAATACATGATAAGGAGGATTTCTATGAAACGTGATATTAGAAAAGCTGTTGAAGAAATCAAAAGTGCTGGGATGGAGGATTTCTTACACCAAGATCCAAGTACTTTTGAATGCGATGATGATAAATTCTCTCATCATAAATGTACTACAGAATGTAAATGTACTACAGGGCGTAAATGTCCAAGAACAAGATGTACTCGCGTGAAACATTGTACTTTCGTTACAAAATGTACGCATGTAAAAAAATGGACATTTGTTACAAAATGTACTCGTGTACGTGTTCAAAAATGGACGTTCGTTACGAAAGTGACGCGTAGAAAAGAATGCGTTTTAGTTACAAAACGCACTCGCAGAAAACATTGTACTTTCGTCACAAAATGCATACGCTTTGAAAAGAAATTTTTCTGGACAAAACGAAGTTTCTGTAAAAAATGCGAATTCTTCCCTAACAGACACGGTCACTCTTGCGATGATTCATGGGATCATGGTAAAGACTGTCACGATAGCGGACATAAATTCCCATCTTGCAAAAATAAGAAATTCGATCACTTCTGGTATAAAAAACGTAACTGCTAGTTTTTATACCACCCAAAAAAGGCCGTTTTGCGGCCTTTTTTACATTTATTGAAAGTGACTTATATCTGCAAATTGTTTCACTTTACCATTACCCTCTTCAAATTCTATTATGCTCAAACTGGCACTATGCATAAATGGATCATCCCACACATTTTCTATTTCAATTCCCGCAAAATGCCCTACAAGTAATTTTGCTGCTGCCGCATGAGAAACAATCAATATGTTTTCTCCTCTATGTTTTTCTAAAAGAAGCTGCATCCCCTCCATTACTCTTTTATGAACAGCCTCAAAATTTTCTCCTGATGTTGACTGAAAAAGATGTGGCTCATTCCAAAATAGATGTACTTCTTCTGGAAATAGCTTTTCTATATCCGCGATTGTTTGTCCTTCCCATATGCCCATGTTGATTTCATAGAAATGCTCATCCGCTATAATGGGTATATCGCGTTCTCCTTTTATTAACTCTGCCGTATGAAGTGTTCTTTCGCTCGGACTACTATAGATCGCATGAATTGGTAAATATTTCATTCGATTCCCTAATTGTTTCGCCTGAACTATACCATTTTCAGTTAAAGCAGAATTTTTCCGTCCTTGCATTCGCTTCGCTACATTCCACTCTGTTTCACCATGCCTTGTTACATATATAGTTGTTTTCATTTCTTACTCCCCCTCACCATTTCGGTCGTAATTCCCACGGTTCAGCTCTCCCTACAATCCACTCCGCTCGTTTACTTTCAATCCCTTTTATAACTCCATCAGCTATCTCTTCATGAGTAAGCCATCTTCCATATGTATCTTCTAAAATAAAACCTAAAATAATTCTATGATAACTACATCGCGTACTCCCTATTTTTTGTGCAGTCATACGTGATGCTTTACTACCTAAAATATGAAATAAACTATATGTTTTAGACGATAAATCTAGTTCTTTACAAATATTTGATAGTGCATGCTTTGCACTTGAGTGTACCCATGCAACAACTAATGTGATTGGGCCATTTTTCTCAACTGTACTTTTAATAGCTAGCTTTACATCTTCATCATTATGATAATCTAACGAAAGGCATGTAATATTTTCTGGTGTAGAACTCATCCGCTTAACATTTTCTAATTTCACTTCATCTCGCCCGATAATAGAAACATGAAACCCTTGCTCACAAAGCCACATAGAAACTCTCTTTAGCATTCCTGTTCCACCAATTACAAGTGCATGCAAATGCTATCCCTCCCTAATAAAATGTCATATGAGGTTTCTCATCTCTATAATAATTTAAACGATCTTGCAGTGTCCCTGAGTGAAACTCAAATTTATGACCGTCAGGATCAACAAAGTATATAGATTCGCAATCTCTGACATCACGTTCTCTTCCTTTTAAAATATGAACATCATTTTCTTCTAATCGCTGTATTAGATATTCAAAGTCTTCTTGTTCAACAGAAAATGCAATGTGCGTATAAGATTGATGAATCTCATTTCTCGGAATATGTGTCTCTTCATTAAGCGCTATCCATACTCCACATATGTTAAAATACGCCAATTTCCTCCCTTTAACTAATAATTCTCCTTCTAATACTTTTTCATAAAACATAATAGAGTTTTCTAAATTAGATACCGAAAAACAAATATGATTGATTCCCCTTAACAACTATAATTCCTCCTTATACAATAAAAGATGAGCGAACATTCGCTCATCTTTTATTGTACTATTTTTTTGTAATATATGCCCATTTATAACTAAAGTCCCCACCAAACGTATGATTAGCAATACCTTTTACAAATGGCTTCTCTAAATAAGCTGTACTTTGTTGGTACGTAGGAGAAATTGCTGCGTCTTGACCAATTAAGATTTTTTCAGCTTCCGCAAGTGCATTCCAGCGTGCTTTATCATCTTTTAATAGCTCTCCTTTTGATTTCGCTACTAAATCATCATACTTCGGATTAGAATAATCCATTTCATTAAATGAGCTTCCAGTAACAAACATATCAATATAAGTCATTGGATCCGGATAATCAGGGCTCCATGCAGATAATGAGAATTCATATTGGAATTTCTTTTCTAAATCTAGCTTCTGCTTGTATGGTTGCTGTTTCAAATTCACTTTAATACCAGGCAAGTTTTTCTCTAGTTCTTCTTTAATAAAGTCGCCTACTTTTTTACGGCTACCGTTATCATCGTTTAGTAATTCAACCGTAATTGTATCTTGACCAAGCTCTTTCTTCGCTTCTTCCCATAATTTTTTTGCTTTCTCTGCATTATCTTTACTATCACGGAAGTTTTTATTTACAGAGCGGAAGTCTTTTCCATCCGGACCTGTCGTGAATTTTTCAGGTACTAAGAAATATGCTGGCAATGAACCGTCATTTAAAATGACATCAGCAATTCCTTTTTTATCATATGCCAAATCAATTGCTTCACGTACTTTTTGGTTTTTAAATGTTGCATTTTTTTGGTTAAAACGCAAGAAATATATGCGTGGATCTAACTTCGTTTTAAATTCATCTGGTTTATTCTTTTTATATTTATCAACAAATTCAGAAGTTAAAATAACTCGATCTGCTTGATCACTATCATATAAATTTACTCCCGTGCTTGTTTCCTTCACAATACTTACATTAATTTCGTCTAACTTTACAGTATCTTTATCCCAATAATTAGGATTTTTCTTTAACTGATAATTTTGTTCATGTTTCCATTGACTCATTGTAAATGGTCCATTATATAATAATTTATCTGCTTCTAATCCATATTTATCTCCTTGCTCTTTCACATATTTTTCATTTAATGGGAAAAATGTAGGAAATGACGTAAGCTCAAGAAAATAAGGTGCTGGTTGCTCTAATTCTACTACCAACGTTTTATCATCCTTCGCTTTAACCCCCAATTGATCTGATGGTAATTCTCCTTTATTTACTTTCTGTGCATTTTTCACATCAAATAAGATGAATGCATATTCTGCCGCTATTGCTTTATCTAATGTACGTTGCCATGCATATACAAAATCTTGTGCTCGAACTGGATCACCATTTGACCATTTCGCATCACGTAATTCAAATGTATATGTCTTTTTATCTTCACTAATCTTCACATCTTTTGCCATGCCTGGTGTTGGTTTATTATCTTTATCTAGACGATATAAACCTTCCATTGCATTTACAAATACCCGGAAAGATACAGAATCCGTTGATTTAGATGTATCCATTGAAGGAATTTCAGCTGTTTCTAGCAAATTTAAAACTTGTTTATCTGCCATTCCCTTATTCGATTCTTTCTTCGTTGTCGAAGCCTTCTCACCATTCCCACATCCTGCAACCAATACACTCGTCGTTAACGCAAGTGCAGCAATTGTTGTTGTCTTTCTCTTCATTCTTCCTTCCCCCAATCTATATGTATAAGTTGAATCCTATATAATATATTTCATTATACAAAAGATTCTGATTATTTTAAATATTTATTTTAACAAACATAGAAAAAAGCGGTCAGAAATTTCTTTCCAGCCGCTTTTTTGAATAGCATTTACTTGTAATCCATCCTCTATATCAAATGGATTTTGGACCTTAAATATTTCTTCCATCATCTTCAAAAACTCTTCTTCATTTTTAGATTCACCATTAACCGTAAGTGAGTATGGTTCCACTTCACCCAATTTATAATCGACAACAAATTGAATCGCCACTTTTTGCCTTGGCGTTCCGGCGTTATATCCTTGGAATTCTACTAATTCTAACCCTTCCGTTCCACGATAATATATCCAACCTGAATTTTGAAAATAATTTTCGAAAGATTCACCTATTGAAAAGAAAGGATATTCATAAAGCGAGCTGGTACGAACCTTTTGAATAACGTCTCGGTCAGTCGGAAAAAAGAAATGACTAAAAAATATGCTAGCAACTGCTAAAATAGTAACAATTGTCGCTCCCATTTTGCTCGTTCCGCCGCTATCATGGATAAGATAGTTTTCAACTGATTTATCTTTTATTTCTCTTGCTTTTATTCGGTATATACGTCTTTCCGCAAATTGATAGTATAATCCATTTGCAAAAATCCCCATTCCAAACAGAATAAAAATGAGTAATAAAAACGTAAGCGGCACCATATTAATGATTGGCAACGCTACATTAAATCCCATATAATACGAAAATGCATCACACGCTACTAATAACAACATAAATAAAGCAGCTGGTACATAATACTTACGATATCCTAGCCAGCCTATATTGAAAATAGCAGCCCAACCATTCCAGCTCCACCTAGCAATCCGCTTATTCTCAAGCTCCCATTTCCTTTTGTAATACGGATATTGTCTCCCTACATATACTTCTAGTTCTTTATCTATTAACGAGCTACCTTCACCTTGTTCATTATCCAAGTTTCGCTGACAACTTGTACAATTTAACTGTTCCTCCTCGCAAGGTTGCCCACAATTTATACATTTCAAAACAATCCCTCTTCCCATCCATACGTCATTTCAAAATACCTTCGTGTTTTAATAACCACTCTTTCCTCCATAAACCACCAGCATATCCAACAAGCTTTCCACTCTTTCCTATTACACGGTGACATGGAACGATTATTGAAATTGGATTCCGACTATTTGCCCCTCCTATTGCCCGTACAGCTTTTGTATTTCCAACTTTCTCTGCAATATCTAAATATGAAGCACTTACGCCGTACGGAATAGTATAAAGTGCATCCCATACATTTTTTTGAAATGCGGTTCCCTCCGCAGACAGCGGGACCGTAAACTCTTTTCTTTTCCCTTTAAAATATTCATCTAACTCATTTATACATTGTTCTATCATTTCATTTTTATTCTCTTCTTGTCGTTCATCAACAAATATAACAGACGTAATTCCTTCTTGATTTGCTGTAATTTCTAGCAAACCTACTTCGCTTTCATAATAAGCCTGGTACATATGTCATCCTCCAATTCAGTTCATATTAGTCATTGTAACACGAATAAACAAAATTTTTCGTATAAGCGTTTTATTAGGGAAACAAAAAAGAAAATGTTAAAATATAAGAAAATTCAATCAAGGGGGCTATTTGATGAATTCCAAGCTTTTTTCACCTTATACAATTAAGAACGTTACACTAAAAAATCGTATCGTTATGTCGCCTATGTGTATGTATTCATCGGGGAATGAAGATGGCCGCGTTACGAATTTCCATCTCATTCATTATGGAACTCGCGCTGCTGGCCAAGTAGGTTTAGTTATGGTTGAAGCAACTGCGGTTTTAGCTGAAGGACGAATTTCTAACAAAGACTTAGGCATTTGGGATGACAACCTAATTGAAGGCTTACATAAAACGACTACTTTTATACATGATAACGGTGCAAAAGCTGCCATTCAACTCGCTCACGCCGGAAGAAAAGCTGAATTAGATACGAATGCTTTCGCTCCTTCTGCAATTCCTTTTAATGATACGATGAAAATACCCGTAGAAATGAATATACATCAAATCAAAGAGACTATATTAGCTTTTCAGAGGGCCGCGTTACGTTCAAAACAAGCCGGATTTGATGTTATTGAAATACACGGTGCTCACGGTTATCTTATTAATGAATTTCTTTCTCCGCTTTCCAATAAGCGGACTGATGAATATGGTGGTTCACCTGAAAACCGCTATCGTTTCTTACGCGAAATCATTGACTCGATAAATGAAGTTTGGAACGGACCGTTATTTGTCCGTATTTCAGCAAATGATTATCATCCTGACGGGTTAACAGTTCAAGATTATGTTCAGTATACAAAATGGATGAAAGAACAAGGAGTAGATTTAATTGATTGTAGCTCTGGGGCTGTTGTCCCTGCACGCATCGATGTTTATCCTGGGTATCAAGTACAATATGCTAAACATATTAAAGAGCATGCTAACATTGCAACTGGTGCAGTTGGATTGATTACGACTGGATCTCAAGCAGAGCAAATTTTAAATGATAACGAAGCAGATTTAATTTTCATCGGACGTGAGTTACTTCGCAACCCGTACTTCCCGAGAATAGCAGCCAATGAACTTGGCTTTGAATTGCAAGAACCTCACCAATATAAGCGAGCACCAGGAAAAATTCATACGAATAAATAAAACCGAGAAGTCATTCTTCTCGGTTTTATTTATTCTATCGTTGGAATTTCATTTGAATTATAAGTATGGATACCCGATTCTTCGCGCAGCGCGGTTATATACATCCCTTTCGCCACATCTTTAGCTGAAATTGGTTTATACTTTTTGAAAGCCCCTTTAAAGATAAAAGGAATAATACGAGATAACTTTTCAGCCATTCGTTCGCCGAAACGAAATTCTTGTCGATTTCCTACTAATAATGATGGTCTAAAAATGTGAATACCACCGATCACTAACTTTTGCAATTCTTCTTCCATTCTTCCTTTCACTTGTGAATAAAAGAAAAATGATTTAGGATTCGCTCCCATAGAAGACACAACAAGGAAATTTTGTACCCCTTGTTTTTCAGCTAAACAAGCAGCTCGTAACGTATATTCATAATCTACTTTTTTAAAATTTGCTTTTGTTTTTGCTTTTTTTATTGTTGTTCCTAAGCAACTAAAAACATCATCCACAGCAAAGAACTCTTTATATTCCTCTAATACCGAAAAATCAACTTGTTTCTGCTGTAACTTTTCATGTTGCCATTGCATTGGCTCTCTTACAAAAATAGTAACCGAATCATAGTAATCTGATTCAAGTAATAGACGCGTTATCTCTTGTCCAACTAAACCACTTGCACCAAGTATTAACGCTGTTCGCTTATTCATATATGCATATACCTCTTATTTTACTTTTCTCTCCTTCAGTAAAATACAACCTTCAGGAGTTTCCTGCTCTTATTTTACCACAAGTAAAACACTATGCGTACGCATAGTGTTTTACTCACTCTTTTTTCTCATCTCTCTCTTGTAATTTCGTTATTGTTGTAGCGTCCCCTAAATTACTTATTAATCTTCTTAAAAAAATTAATACAAAAGATAATGGCAATACTACCGCTAATATTAATAAAATAGCTTCCATTAAGTAACCCAAGCGCTCATCCCCCTCTTTAACCTCCTTTTCAATATATGAAAACAGCGTTGTCACATATGCATGCATTTGCAAAAATAATACACTTATATTTGACAACTTTATAACAAAAACAAATCGGAATGATTATTATTTATTGCAACTTTATTAAAGATGTATTATACTAAGTTCGCAAACTAAAACGTAATTATTCCGTTTTGTATTAAAATGATATTTTTCTTCTATAATTGGGGAAAATATATCCGTAAAAAAGAAAAGAGGAGAACTTCATGCCTAAAAGATTGACTATATTTTCATTCTTACTTATTTTCACCTTAATTTTCGCTGGCTGCTCAAATAAAAAAGAAAGTAATGCCAAGAAAGATGGAAAGCTAACAGTTTATACAACGATTTTCCCACTTGCTGATTTTGCAAAGAAAATCGGTGGCGACTATGTAAATGTTGAAGCAATTTACCCACCTGGTGCAGATTCACATACATTTGAACCAAGTCAAAAACAAACAGTACAAGTTGCAAAAGCTAATTTATTCGTTTATAACGGCGCTGAATTAGAACCATTTGCTGAAAAAATGGAAAAAACATTACAAAAAGAAAATGTTAAAATTGTAAATGCATCTAAAGGTATTGAGCTTCGTGCTTCTACTGAAGAAGAGCATCATGATCATGGAGATGGCCATAAAGAAGATGAACATCATCACGATAAAGACCCGCATGTTTGGTTAGATCCTACTCTAGCAATGAAACAGGCGGAAAAAATTAAAAATGCACTTGTAGAATTACAACCTGAACATAAACAAGAATTCGAAAAAAACTTCGCAGCACTTCAAACTAAATTTACTGATTTAGACGATCAATTTAAGGCAGCTGTAGCGAACGCAAAAACGAAAGAAATTTTAGTTTCTCATGCTGCCTATGGTTACTGGGAACAACGATACGGCCTAAAACAAATTCCTATCGCTGGAATTTCAGCTTCTGATGAACCATCTCAAAAGCAGCTTGCTGACATTACAAAAACAGTAAAAGAACATAGTCTAAAATATATTTTATTCGAAACGTTCTCTACTCCAAAAGTAGCATCCGTAATTCAAAAAGAAACTGGTACAAAAGTTTTACGCTTAAATCACTTAGCTACTATTTCTGAAGATGATGCGAAAAATAATAAAGATTACTTCACTTTAATGGAAGAAAACGTAAACACATTGAAAGAAGCAATAAACTAATCCATTATATTTTCTAGGCAGCTGAATCTGGTATTCAGCTGCCTTTTTATGTATTTATCCTTGACTTGACCAAAATAACAAGTAAAATTATCCATATTAGCTTTAAAGCTATATTAATTTAGAAGGTGAGTTGGAATTATGAATCTTCACATTTGTGAAGTAACAGCAAAAAATTGGCGTTCAGTAGTTGCTTTAAACGTTACAAAAGATCAGCAACAATTTATTGAAAGTAACGCGTTTTCTTTAGCAGAATCATTATATGAAGGAAACGGAACGTCAGTAGGTTTATATGATGGAGAAACACTTGTAGGATACGCAATGTATGGATGGTATTCAGAAAAACATAAAAGCGTATGGCTCGATCGCTTTATGATTGACCAACAATATCAAGGAAAAGGATACGCAAAACGTTTCCTTCGCTTACTCATTCAATTCTTACAAGAAAAATTCGAATGTAAAATAATTTACTTAAGTTTACATCCAGACAACAAACTTGCAATGGGACTATATGAATCATTTGGTTTCCGCTTAAATGGTGATATTGATGATGAAGGTCCAGTTGTAGGTGTTGTAATGGAGTTACTAATAGACGAAAACATAAGCCTGTGAAAGCAGGCTTTTTATTATACATTTATCCCGCTATTTGCGGACAGTAAGACCCTCATCTCAAAATTCAGCGGAAGCAAAGAAGTTAGGCGGGGGGCCCTGTTGCCCGTAAAAGCCCGATTGGTGAGGGCTGATAATCAGTGGGGGATGAACAACCCCCCCCCCCACTGATTAAAGTTTCACTTTATCAATTTTTAGTTTCTTTTCCTTATTTAATTCTGTTTTGCAATCTAATAGAATGCTCATAAAAAATAAGCCTGCAATTTACGCAGACTTATTTCACACACTCCTGAAAATGTTCTTGGAACCACTCTTTATTAATATCTCTTCCGATAAAAACTACTTCACTTACTCGCTCTTCGCCCTCTTGCCACTCTCTATCGTACGAAGCGGCAAATAACGTATGTACACCTTGGAAAACGATACGTTTATCTACTCCGTCTATCGATAAAATTCCTTTGTAACGATATAAATATTCCCCTAGCTCTTGAACGACAGCTGACATCCACTCATTAAGCTTTTGTAAATCTAGCGGACGTTCTTCACGTAATACAAATGATTTCACACCTTCTAAGTGGTTATGTTCTTTATGAGGGTAAATTTGCAACGTATCTTTCGTTTTAAACGTTTGAATTTGTAATAAAGATGGTATATCTACCTCACAGTTAGTCGCCTCGATTAACTTTGCAGTCGGATTAATTCCTTGAATTTCATGCAAGAGATTTTCTTTCTCACTCTCTTCAATTAAGTCTAATTTATTTACTAAAACGACATCAGCAAACGCAATTTGCTCTTTTGCTTCTAATCCTTTTTCAAAATGTTTATGTATATGATAACTATCTACCACCGTTACAACACCATTAATTTGGTATGCAGATTGAATGACTGGATCTAAAAAGAATGTTTGAATAATCGGCCCTGGATTTGCAAGGCCAGTCGTTTCAATTACTAAACCATCAAAATCCATTTTCCCTTCTGCTTTTACGTCCAGTAACTGTTTTAAAGCAACAAGTAAATCTTCACGTACAGTACAACATAGACAACCGTTTGTCATTTCCATAATTTCTTCTTCCACATTCATAATCAACTGATTATCAATGCCAATTTGTCCTATTTCATTTACAATCACCGCTAATTTCTTACCGTGATTTTCTGATAAAATACGATTTAATAAAGTCGTTTTCCCTGATCCAAGAAAACCAGTTAATATTGTTACTGGAATCATTCCTTACATCTCCTTATAGCTATATGTTTCTACATTATAGCATATAGAGAAAATCATTTTTTTAGCAAAACATATTTATTGTATGTACGCCCTCCAAACTATATAATAATACGTAGTAAGAAAGCCTTTTCAAAATAATAATCATTCATCAAGGGGGTACTTATAATGGAACGAGTTCAAATGAATGAAACGCTAGAATTCTCTCGTATTATTCAAGGATTTTGGCGTTTAGCAGAATGGAATATGACGAAACAAGAATTACTTTCTTTCATTGAAGATTGTATGGATATGGGAATTACTACTTTTGATCACGCTGACATTTACGGCGGATATACGTGTGAAGGGTTGTTTGGAGAAGCTTTACAATTAAAGCCTTCCTTACGAGAAAACATGCAAATTATTACAAAGTGTGGAATCGCTCCCCCATCACCAAAATTTCCAGAGCGATATGTTGCTCACTACAATACTAGTGCAGAGCACATTATTCAAAGTGCAGAAGCATCACTAAAAAATTTACATACAGATTATATTGACGTATTACTTATTCATCGTCCCGACCCTTTTATGGATCCAAATGAAGTGGCAAAGGCATTTTCACAATTAAAACAAGACGGAAAAGTTCGTCACTTCGGTGTATCTAACTTCTTACCTTCACAATTTAATATGTTAAGTTCTTACTTAGATTTCCCGCTTATTACGAACCAAATTGAAGTTTCTGCATTGCAGCTTGAGCACTTTCAAAAAGGGACAATTGATTTATGCCAAGAAAAACGAATCAATCCAATGATTTGGTCACCTCTTGCTGGTGGGGAAATCTTTACTGGTCAATCAGAACGCGCCGTACGTGTACGTGAAACTGTGCAAAAAGTTGCTACTGAGCTCGGTGTTACTAGTATCGATACGGTTATGTATGCTTGGTTACTTGCGCATCCAGCTAACATGATACCAATCGTTGGATCTGGTAAATTAGATCGTGTAAAAACGGCCGCTCTTGCTACAAACGTTAACTTAGATCGTCAACAATGGTTTACAATTTTCGAAAGCTCTAATGGACATCCTGTACCATAATACACAAAAAGAAGAGCTGTTTCTTACAGCTCTTCTTTTTTATATGTATTTCTCGTCATTGCAAATACACACATATCCCTTAATCCATTTCCATCTACTGCAACACTCGCACTTTCTAAAATCCCCTCTAATTTAAAGCCCAATTTCTCAGGTATCGCTCTACTCTTTTTATTTAGAGAATCACAACGAATTTCTACACGGTTTGCTTTCAATTCAGAAAAAGCATAATCCGTTATACCTTTCGCAGCCTCTACCATATAGCCTTTTCCGCTAAACCTTGTATCAATCCAATATCCGATTTCAAATTGAGGTATATCCCAATTAATGCGATGTAATCCGGCAGAAGCAATAAATTCACCTGTTTCTTTCGAAAATACTAGTAATCTTAAATCCTCACGTTGCAAAAATTGAATATGCGATTTTCTAATACTCTCTTCTATTTCTTCCTCTGTTTGCTCTTTTTGTGCAAAAGCCATCCAAGGTTTTAGTTCTTGTATTGAAGCTTGAATTGCATCATATACAACTTTACCATCTCCTGGTTTCGACATTCGAATAAAAAGCCTGTCAGTATAAAATTCAGAAGGAAAATCGAATAATAACGGATTCACTGTAAACACTCCCTATAATTCTTTTATATATAATAATATCCATCTCAAGTTATATAGTAAAGAATTTTCTGAATTAAATACATTTTACTCATTCACTTCCATCGCTACACGAATTCCAGATTCAATCGCACCTTGAATCCATCCGTGATATAGCGTTGTATGATCTCCAGCGAAGAATATTCTCCCCTCTGGTTTGACAATCGCTGGTTGTAGCTCAGATTCTTGACCTGCTTGAAAAAGCGCAAATCCTCCAAGCGCATACGGATCCAATGTCCAGCTTTTTGATATTCCAGATATGAACTCATCATACACTTGACCATCTAATATTGTTGCTAAGTTGTGTAAGGCGTAATAAATACGATCGCCTTTTGATAAACCATCCCATAACAATGCATCGTAAGACCATGTATAGCTACCTAACATCATAGCAGGTCCTTTTTCTCCAATTCCATGACTTGGATAATAGGCATAACGAATTGGCAAATCTGTTATAATTCTGCCACCTAATTGCCCTTGTTCTTCCCAAAATCTGCTTTTAAATTGAATTCCTATTTTCGTCGCAGGCATGTAATGCAATTCACGAATTGCTTTCCATTTTTCATGAGATATAGAATCAAACGGATCTACTTCTACAAAACGCATTGTCGAAAACGGGATAGTAACAATAACTAAATCTCCTGTAATACTACTATATTCAAAAGTTTCCTCGTTCCGATAGAAAGCTGTCACACCATTATCGTGTTGATGTAACTTCATTAATTTTTGATTATATATAATATTTTCTTCTAATTGCGGTAAAAATGACTTTGGTAATCTATCATTCCCGCCCATAATTTCACAAAATCCGCTCTCCTCTTGCATAATGTATAGAAATCGTAAAGTCTCTACAAACGACCGTTCTAAAAAACCTTCTAAATCTAATAGAACACCGATCATCTCAATTGTTACTGGCGAAAAGTAAGTATTATACTGATAAGGGTGATACTTTAAAAATTGTCCTGTGGAATATCTCCCAAAATCCTTCACTACAACATCCCAATTTTCCTCTGGATTTCTTTTAATAAAATTTATTATCGGCTGTACTGCTAATAACAATAGTTCTTCAGACGTTTTTCCCACTTCGTTCATTTCCACAGGATACCTTAAAATACTCGGATCCTTTTCATATTGTTTCAACGTCGTTTTCCGTCCATTTACATAGATAATATCCGTCTCATTCCTATTAATAAAAGGGCTCACCTGTAGCCCAAATTTTCTTATATATGCCATCGTTAATCTATGCGTATACGGAATTCTCATTGCTCCAACATCTAAATATAATCCGGTATCTTCCATTCTAACTGTCTCTATACGGCCACCTACCCGGTTGTTTGCTTCAAAAATTTTCACATCATGTCCTGCAGCCTTTAATAAAGATGCTGAAACTAATCCAGCCATACCAGCTCCCACTACAATAATTTGTTTTGGATTTATCGTCTTCTTCAATCCTTTATCTATAACTTTTAACGCTTCATCCATTTCAGTGTTATACATTATATCTTTCTGCACAATTCCACCCCTTATTTCATCAAATGGACGTTAGTGGTTTAGTGCATTTTATTCATAGATCCCCATAAACATAACACCATTGCAATTTGAATATTCACTAAAAATACATAAGAGACAGATTTCATATTTCTTTATGCTTCGTATAATATAGCAACTGCAAAGAAGGAGTGGTTAAAAATGAAACATACTTATGACTACCATGCTACAAAAAAACATTTAGAATTAAAGAAACAAAACTTATGTAAAAAACTTAGCAATATGACACTATCTGAAAAAGAACGTGAACAGCTAAAACGTGAAATTGACAACTATGAATATATTTTAAATCTAGTCGAAATGAATCATTATGAACGCGGATTTTCTCGTTAAAAACGGAAATAAGATTATCCGCTTTTCATTTTGAGCATTTCGCTACGCATTTTTCATAAGTAAATATATAATAGGATGTACATTAAGATTGAGAGGTATATTCTATGATCAAGTTAAGTGTATTAGACCAATCACCTATTTCAGATGGTAGCACAGCAGCCCAAGCTTTTTCACATACAGTTACGCTTGCACAAGAAGTTGAAAAACTCGGATTCACACGTTTTTGGGTATCCGAACATCATAATTCCGTAAGCTTAGCTGGTTCAAGTCCAGAAATACTTATTTCTCATATTGCCACGAAAACGGACCATATTAGAGTAGGTTCAGGTGGTGTTATGTTACCGCATTATAGCCCATATAAAGTTGCTGAGAATTTCCGGGTTTTAGAAGCACTGTATCCAAATCGTATCGATCTCGGTGTTGGTAGAGCCCCTGGTGGTATGCCAATAGCAACTCGCGCACTTCAAGAAGGGAAAATGGTCTCACTTGATCAATATCCAGAACAAATTGCAGACGTTGCAATGTACATACATGATCAAGTACCAGAAAACCATCATTATGCAAACTTAAAAGCCACTCCAGTTATCCCAACATCTCCTGAAATGTGGATGCTCGGTTCTAGTGGAGAGAGCGCTAAAATTGCTGCAAACAACGGAGCTTCTTTCGCATTTGCACAATTTATTAATGGCTTTGGAGGCCCTGAAGTTATGAGGGCTTACCAAGAACAATATCAGCCTTCATTTTTAGGAGATAAACCAAAGTCAATCGTTGCTATTTTTGTTATTTGCGGAGAAACAAATGAAGAAGCAGAAAAAATTGCTTCTAGTTTAGATTTATCAATCTTATTATTAGAGCAAGGAAAACGAACTACTGGTACACCTTCTATTGAAACTGCTCAAAATTATTCATACAGCGCTTATGATTTATTCCGTATAAAAGAAAATCGTCAACGTATGATTGTTGGTGATCCGTCTTCTGTAAAAGAAAAAATAATAAACTTAAGCAAAGCATACAATACTGACGAATTTATGATTGTCACGATTACTCATCAATTCGAACATAAATTAAAGTCTTATCGCTTACTAGCAAATGCTTTTAATTTATAATTCTAAAAAGAGATGCATCACATATGATGCATCTCTTTTTCTTACTACTTATTGTTTTCATTTCCTATATATTCAATAGCTTCTTTTAATAGCTCATCAAAGTTAATAGGATAATTATGATCTAAGTCAGGCACAACTTTATACTTATGTTCTATATTCTTATCTCTTAATAGTTGTACAAATTGCTGCACGGATTCGAAACAATCTTCATCTTGATCCCCGCATACTATATATCCTTTTATCTGTTTATCCTGCAGCACACTCAACAACTCATCCCATTCTTCAATCTTGGGAAGCCAGGGTGCCATAAAAACAAAACCATCTACATCTATATCTTTTTGTAAAATCGTATATAAAGCTACTCTTGCCCCTGTAGAAAAACCACCAATTATTACATTTTCTACTGTATGATTTTCTATAAACTTATTGTAATGCTCTTTTAATTCCCTTTCCCTCTCTCTAGATCATCCCAAACAAATCCATCTGAAAACTGAATTTGTGAAGACTGTGGTAAAGCTAACGTGTAATCTTGTGTCAAAACTGATTTCCAATATGGCTCTACTATTTGAATATTTTCTTGATCACCATGTAATGTAAGTAGTAGATTTCCCTCTTTCTTGCTGTATATATATTTCACGTCTGGTCTTTCCGTTTTATATGCTAATTCTTCTCTTTCTTTACATAATTGAACCATTGTATGAAATTCTTCAAATTTATGTAGTGATTTTAAATCATCGTCCGAAATTAAATACTCATTTCCATACCAGAATCCCTTTTCTATAATGGCCTCTCTCATTAAATGTAATGCTTCTTTTTCAAGTCCCGATGCACCTGCGAGCGCATACTTAAAATTATATATTTGCGCCTCATTCCCTATTACACCTGTAGCATTTTCCATTATATAATTGTACGCTTCAAAACTTCCTTTATTTGCATAACAACGTAGCGTTTCATTTAATAATTGAATGTAAGTCATACTATTTTTCATGTACCAATTCCCCCGAAACCTTTTATAATATTTTTTTGCGAATCTTTATACCACTTTGTATAACCCACGCTAACAATATCTTATTCTCAGAATGATGCTTAATAGTTACTCTTCCCTGTCCAATGCATTTAGTATAAATAAAAATAGACTGAAAAATCAATATTTTAACAAACAAAAAAAGACAACAATATATGTATTGTTGTTTTCATTACATCTACCCGCTCTTTTGTTTTTTTCTATCTGGTTTACTTGAAACTAAATAATGTTTTTCTGAAATATATAAGTCTCTTTTTAAGCTACGATTTAAGTAAGGTCCTAGTTTCATTCCGCATATGAGGCGATCTTCGCTACCTTCAACAATTGGGAACATTTCTTTTTCTGTTACGTATTGATCTACTGCTTTTTGTACGACATCAATTTCTTTCACTAGGTTTAAATTTTCTGCTGTATGTTCAAATACCTCAAGCGTTTCCTTCGTTATGAGAAAATCATTTGTTGGAAATGCAGGTAAATACGGTTTTAACAAATCATAATTCACTGTATAATCGTCATTTACTAATACTGTATAAACAATATTAGCATTCGTTTCTAAAAACTGAGCCATCGCTTGTTCTAATTCATCTTTCGTAATTTCCCGCTCTTCTTTTCCAGTTCTGAAAAAGCGAAACATCGCATCGCCTCCTTTTTACTATATTATAGCATAAAAGAAAACTGAAAAATCATAAAAAAACCCATTGAAATAATTTTTCAATGGGTTTCTATATATTTATCGTTATTTTAAGAATGCACTTAGCATCCATACATGTTGTTCTAATGTTGTATGAATTGCTAACAACATGTCAGCTGATGTTTCATCGCCAGCTTCGCCCGCAACTTCCATACCTTCTTTTAATTCTTGAATAAGTGCAGAATAATCATTCACTAATGTTTGCACCATTTCTTCTGCAGATTCTTTGCTTGTCCCTTCGCTGACACTAGATGTTGCGAGATATTCTTTCATTGTCGCTAATGGTTTACCTTCTAAAGCTAAAATACGTTCTGCTAACTCATCAATATACGTTCCAGCTTCATTATAAAACTCTTCAAATTTCTCATGTAATGTAAAGAAGTGTGGCCCTGTCACATACCAGTGATAATTATGTAGTTTCACATATAACACATTCCAGTTTGCTACCTGCTTGTTTAATACTTCAACAACATTTGTTTTCGTACTCATACAACCCACTCCTCTTATCATTTTGTAATGTTTATCTTTTAATAACCTAATTACATTTTACCATACATTTCCTTTCCTTTCGAACAATCGGCTTATATGTAACAAAGTTTTAACACCTTTAATACTTCCCTAATATCATTTAATTCATGTATTTTTTCAAACACTTCATACGTCTAATTGTCCAAGCTCATACATATGCATAATAGTACATCAAGCTCATCATAGTAGAAAGAGGGATAACATGGACAATCAACAATGGCAAGTAGCAAAGAAAGTAGCTGCTACTTATATCGGAACTGTCGTTGGAGCTGGATTTGCTACTGGACGAGAAATTGTTGAATTTTTCACAGTGAATGGATTATACGGGACAATTGGCATATGTGTAAGTGGATTTTTTTTTATTTGGCTCGGCACAAAGATGATGTTACTTTCATCGCAAATTGGGGCATTTTCAGCGCAAGAATTTAACAAATATTTATTTGGGGATGTATTTGGGAATGTTGTAAACACATTATTATTACTCGTTTTATTCGGCGTAACGAGCGTTATGTTATCAGGGGCTGGTGCAGTATTTGAAGAGCAACTTCGCTTACCAAGACAACTCGGTATTCTCATTACAGTTATCGCTTGTCTCATTATAAGTAGCCGCGGATTACAAGGTGTTTTTGAAGTAAATACACTTGTCGTACCTATTATGATGATTTTTATTATCGGACTTGCTATTACAACCTTTTTTCACGGTACACCTTCCATTAATAACACTATTCCTGCAGAGAGTTGGAATATGAAATGGATTACTAGCCCTATTACATATGTCGCCTTAAATCTTTCTCTCGCCCAAAGTGTTCTCGTCCCATTAGCCAGTGAAGTTAAGGATCGAAAAGCCATTTTTTGGGGTGGGATTTTAGGGGGTGCTGGACTTTCTTTAATTTTATTATGCAGCCATTTAGCAATCTTATCAGTCGATCAATTTTATCAATATAACATCCCAATGGCTGAAGTCATAAGAAGATTTAATGCAACTTTTCACTTCTTCTTCGTTCTCATTATTTTCGGTGAAGTTTTCACAACTTTAGTTGGTAATGTGTTCGGAATGACAAAACAGATGCAATCTATTACTGGGTGGAAAAATAACAATATTATTTTCTTTATTTTACTAATTAGTTATTGCTTTAGTTACATCGGTTACAGTGACTTACTTCACATTCTATATCCTATCATCGGATGGGTAAGTATTGTTATACTTCCAATCATTGCATTTAAACAACTTCAAAAAACATAAAAAAGCATCCATGTTATTGGATGCTTTTTTATGTTCATTCACAATCATCACATACTTCCCAGTACGGCCCCATTTCTAATGCTAAATACGGCTTTAATTGCAACCGAATCATTCGACTAGGCATGCGCTCTAAAACAAATTGAATACCCTCTTCCTCTTCGTCTAATTCAACTTTTGAAATCGCAATTCTTTGCATAGTCGTAATGGGAATTCCATCTTTATATAAAGTGATTTTCACCTCATCGTATTCATTAAAATACAATTCGACACTCATTTGATTTTTCAGAATTTCATCAACAATTTTATATGTATCATTTTGTTCTTGGATTATATATTTCCATCCGCCTCTATCTTCTTTCGGAGCTGTTTGAAATAATGTCTCCAAATCCTCGTATAGCATAAGATAACCCCTCTCTTACTAAAAACGATGAGTATTTTATATACCCTTTATCTCTATCACTATCCATAGCTATTGTACCATATATCACCGTTCTTACCGTATTCATTTGCTTCATACATACTTATAAAATAACTAATTCTATCTCCATTATTATGTATATTACCTCATTACTCCATACCCTCTTACAAGTTCAAATAACATCAGACTTTAATCAATGCAAATATTGTCTACAGTCTGCTTTTATTAGCTCACAGCATTCACACTTTTACATATAGTAAGACTAACACAAATAAAAAAGGAGAGTGACTTATACCACTCCCCTTAAAAGAACTTCCCTATAGCTGCTAAAACTAATAC
Organism: Bacillus sp. ok061; assembly: GCF_900108285.1. NCBI lineage: Bacteria > Bacillati > Bacillota > Bacilli > Caryophanales > Bacillaceae > Bacillus > Bacillus sp. ok061. Next base: position 38,210 of record NZ_FNUW01000018.1, read on the forward strand.
GATTATTAACATTGCGAATAATAATGAGACAATGAAACTAAAAATAGGTAACGCTTTCTTTTCATTCTTCTTAAATAGTAACTTTAAACTAAGAAAAATATTTACTGGTACAAGTATAAAATAAAAATATTTAACAATTTGCACCGAGCTATTCGAAAGTGTTTTTAATATAAACACTTCAATTAGAAAAACAATAAAAAATGAAATACTTAGCCAAAATGAAACGTAACTAAGCCAAGAATGTCTTTTTGTCCCCCAGTACACTCCCATAATACTCTCCTTTTATTTGTATTCTATAGGTTAACAATTATACACAAAGCTAACAAATACCTCTATTTTTCGACAAATATTATGCAAAATACCATTTTAAACGTCATAAGAGGACTCTACATCCCACATTTAAATTTACATAATAAAACAGACTACCCCAATACATACTGCTATTTTAGGGACAGCCTGTTCTCTGTTAAACTTTAAATCTATCAATTAGTCCTTGTAACTCTTCAGCCATTTGAGATAACGTGCCCGCTGCGGATCCAATTTCCTCCATCGAAGCTAGCTGTTCTTCAGCTGAAGCCGCAACATTTTGTGTGCTTGTTGCATTATTTTGTGCTGTCATTGCAATTTGTCCTACCGAAATAGATACTTCATTTGCCCCTTTTGACATTCCATTAGCCGTTTCAACCATCGTCTTAATTTGATTAGCTATTTCATTTGTAGATTGTAAAATTTCAGCAAAGTTTTGCTTCGTTTCATTTGCGATAACAAGTCCAGATTGAACTTCCTCATTTACATGATTCATAGATTTGACTGTCTTACCCATATCATCTTGTATTTCACATATTAATTTACTAATTTCACTAGAAGATACGCTAGACTGCTCTGCCAATTTACGCACTTCATCTGCAACAATCGCGAAACCTCTTCCATGCTCACCGGCTCTTGCAGCTTCAATCGCCGCATTTAGAGCTAGAAGGTTTGTTTGATCTGCAATATTTTGAATTACTTCTAAAATATCACCAATTTGTTTTGATTTATTATTTAGTAATTGTATAACTGCATCTGATTGTGACACAGATTCTGCAATAGACTGCATCTGGTTTACTGTTCTTCCTACTAGTTTCCCACCATCTTCTGCTTTTTCACGAGTATGTGCAGAAGCCGTATTAATAGATGATGAACTATTTGCTACATGCTGAATTCCTTCCGTTACATCAAACAGTAACATAGCGCCATTTTCTACGCTTGTTGTTTGCGTCGTTGCCCCACTTGATATTTCATCCATTGCGATTGTGATTTGCTCAGTCGCTTCACTTGCTTGCCTTACACTTGCAGTTAGCTCTTCTGATGCCGCTGCAACATGCCCAGCTGAATCGTTAATTCTTCCGATTAACGTCCGTAACGAATTCGTCATCTCATTAAAGCCTTTAGCAAGTTGGCCGATTTCATCATTAGAATGAATTTCAATTGTTTGCGTTAAATCCCCTTCACTTATTTCTTTAGAGGTAACAACTAATCTCTTTAAAGGCTTCGTAATTGAAAGTGTTACAAAATAAATAAGTGCTCCACCTATTACTAATGAGATAAGCATAACAATTAACATATTATAAAATACAGGTTGAGCAGCTTCAATTACTTCACTTGAGTACATAGTCCCACCAATTTTCCAACCTGTTTTTACATTTGTAGCAAATACCATATTCTTTTCACTACCGCCATAAGAATATGAAAAAGCACCGTGATTATCTTCATAAATTTTCTTTGCCCAAGAATCAGCCGCTTTTTCCCCTGACTTTTCTTGTGGATGAGCAATTATTTTTTTCTTTCCATCTAAAATGAAGGCATATCCTTTTTTACCAATATTAATTAACTTTGATGTTTTTAATAAATTATCTAAACTTAAATCTAGCGCAACAACCCCATTTTTATCTTCTGTTTGTTTTGCGATTGTTACGACAATATGTCCATTTCCTTTTGCCTTATATGGCTCAGTAACAACAATACCACCTTGTTTTGCAACTGCATCTTTATACCAAGAACGCTCTGTTGGATCATAGTCTGCTGCCATTTGTATATTTGGTTCTTGTACAAATTTTTTATCATTTCCGGCAACATATACTTGTTCAATATCTTTATTTAAATTTATATATTGAGATAACATTTTTCTTAATTCATCCTGATTATCTCCTTGATACATATTCCCCTGAATCACCCGTGCAAAATTATTCACATCATTAAATTTCGCATCAATCATTTGATTGATTAAATTATCCAGTATTTTTATATTATCGTTAGCACTACTCTTAATTTGTGATTCAAAATTCTTTTTGGCTGTTTGATAAGACATGCCTCCGATAATAGACACAGCCGCAATTAAAATTACAAAGAATGAAATTAATAGCTTTTTTGCTACTTTCATATCACGAAACAAATTTAATAGTTTACCCATTATGAACCTCCTAATTTTCAAATTTAAAAGTTAAATTGAGTTAATTATGAATATTTCCCAATCCCTAATTATTATTTTCATAACCTATTATGATGAATACTTTGTAAAGTTTAAACAATTAATTTCCCTTTGTCTATATATATAAATAATATTATTATAAAATTTACAAATAGAAAAAACCAAAGGGGCACCCTTTGGTTTTTACATTTTTTTATGTTGTTTAGAAAGCTTTTTCCACTTATCACGCTCTGCTCTGGCAAGGATTGCATCTTGTTTCCTCATAAAATACGCTAATTCTCTTTGTAATTTTTTATAGCTTTTCAAACGATCTATAGTAATAAGTCCGTTATCAATTGCACTATACACCGCGCATCCTGGTTCATTCTCATGCTTACAATCACGGAAACGGCATGTTGTCGCAAGTTCTTCAATATCAGAGAATGTTGTTTGAATCGCTTCGCTTCCTTCCCAAAGTTGCAATTCCCTCATGCCAGGCGTATCAATCACGAGAGCGCCACTAGGCAATTGGAATAACTCTCGATGCGTTGTCGTATGCCTCCCCCTACTATCCTCTTCACGTATATCTCCCGTTTTTGCTACATCAATTCCTATTAGCGCATTTAACAAAGTTGACTTTCCTACCCCTGATGACCCAACTAAAGCAATTGTTTTCCCTGAAGAAACAAATTGCTGCAACGATTCAATACCTGTATGCTCTAAACTATCAACAACGAAAATAGGAACACCAATTGCTATAGCTTCCGTTTCTACAATTTTCTGTTCCACATCATTACATATACTACTCTTTGTTAAAACAATAACTGGCATAGCGCCGCTTTCATACGCTAATAATAAATAACGCTCCATCCTTCTAACATTAAAATCATGATTAAGTGCGTTCACTAAAAATAGATAATCTACATTTGCTGCTATTACTTGTTCTTCCGTTCGAGTACCAGCCTCTTGTCTAGAAAAAGAGCTTCTTCTCGGAAAAATACGATGAATGATAGCTTTCTTTTCATTCTCTATTTTTTTTATATACACCCAATCACCAACTGCTGGATAATCGCCTTTCGTTACTGCTTCATGCCGAAACTTCCCAGACAGTTCTGCCATATATTCACCATCGTTACAAATAATGCGATATATATGCTTATGCTCAAGTAAAATACGACCTACTTCAAATTTCTCTACAGCTTGTTCCTCAAAAAAAGAATCCCAGCCATACGATTCTAAAATATTTTGATTCAAATTGATATCCTCCCTAGTTTAATCTAAGTGGAAGGATAGTGCGCTCACTTATATCGTTTCGCCCTTTCCATCCACCTTTGTATTTGGTTTATTATTCATATAAGTTATTTTCGCCATAATACATCACCCCGTTCTTATTTTAATTACTCTCATTATATGGAATTCTCCTATAAAAATCCACATTATTTAACATAATTTTCAAATAACTTGTTTTTAAGCATTCTAATTTGTCCTCGGTGACTAATTTCATCTTCTAGCACATGAAACCAAAGATAGTGCTGGTTATATGCTACATCGTTAGGCCACTTTCTTTCTGACATGAGCCACTCATCACCTTGTTCACTTAAATACTTCAGAGATTCTTCTCGAACACTTTGTAGAAGTTGTACATAATACTGTATTTCATGACCACGGATCGCTCTACCCCCTTCCCCTAAATACAGTGCATCTTCCCATATTTCTAATTCTTCTTTTGTAAGGTCACGATCTTGAAATGAAATAAGCTGATGAACTTTTTCAATAGCTGCTATATGTTTTAATAAGGCACCAATTGAATTTCCGCTACTCTGCATAATTAAATCTAATTGCTCAACTGATAAATTTCTTACTTCGCCTAATGTTACAGCTCTCGTATGCTCAAGCATGCTTACTAATTCCCCTATTTTTTTTGTATAACCATCTACACTTCTTATTCGATAATCTATATTCATATCACGCACCCCTTTCTGCATTCATATTATTGTAAAAATGATTCATATAATAGACTAAAATCTATCGAAATTTTCTGTTATAATTAAATTGAATACAAAATATACCCAAACAAACTTTCTCAATATGCTTATATGAAATATTAAAAGGAATCAATATAAAATAATCGAATCTTATTCACTAAAAGGAGTGGATTCGATGGAAATGTATCAATGGCTAACCGCTGTTCTCGTTGGTGGCATTACTGGCTTCGTTTCCCATCTAATCAATAACCAAGGTAAGTTATTGCTTCCACGCCGTTTGAAAACATTTTTTCATTTTGGATTTTTAACTGATATTTTTACCGGGGGCCTAGCCGCACTTCTCGGACTCGTTTTATTCGATGTCACCGCAATAAAAGAAATTATAAAAGTATCCATTGTAACTGCTATTTCCGGTCAAACTTTCTTACTACATCAAGCTCTTGGTGGCGAACAGGCTAAAAATACGCAAATTGGGAAAGCTGATGAGAAGATTCAAGAAATTGACAAATTATTGCGACGTTAGTGTATACTTTCTTTTAAAATTATTGTTATAATGAGAAATAAATATTTTCTATTGCGTCGTTTGTCAGGAGAAAGGGTGTTTCGTATGACAAAAAAGAAAATAGAAGATTTCTTAACAAACTCCGAAAAAGAGGAACTGCTAGAAAACTATAAATGTTTACGAGAAGCCCGCACAAAAAGCGAAGCTAACTATTTTGGTGAAGCAGTAAACCATCTATTAAATAAAGCAAAACAACGAATTATTAAAGATGCAGGTATACATGATGAAAATGCTGCAACTGTTCAATCAAAGAGAAAAGCACTGTTTTAGCTACATTAGCTAAAACAGTGCTTTTTATTACAATATTTTTCACATTACTTTCACATCTATTTCACAAATATAAGTACTTCTATATGTTAAACTAGGTATATCCTTTTCCGAGGAGCTATATGCCGATATATAAATCCCTATAACCATAGGGATTTTTTATTTTTCCATAATTTTATTACAATTCCTTTTCAATAATATAGCTGAACAAAGAATTATTAAAGATGCAGGTATACATAATGAAAATGCTGCAACTATGCAATCAAAAAGAAAAGTACCTTTTAGACTTAACCAAAAAAAGTACTTTTTGATTTACTAAAACTTTATGATGCAATTCCTTTTTCATTATCTTTACTAATGTTTTCACTGTTTCTAAACAGAAATAAAGCTACAACATATAATAACGCAGTAAAGCTACCTACTAGTATAAAATTGTGAGATGTTGCAAATAACATTCCTGCTATTGCCGCACCAATCATTTGGCCAATGTACATCGCGGCATTTGCAAGAGCAGCACCTGTTCCTCTTGCTATAGTAGACATGTTTTGTAAGTGTCCCATCATTAATACAAACAAAATTCCTGTCACAAAAAATAAAACAAAGAAAAATAATTCAACAAATATAATACTCTTTAAATAAGGGAGTATTACATATAACACTGCTGTAAATACAATTCCACCATAGAAAGAAAAATTGTAACCAATTTTATTTACGAGTCTAGGGCCAAAAATATTACCAGCTAAATTTCCTAATCCTAGTACAAGCATAGCCGTACCTACTTCATGAACCTGTAACCCAAATTGAACGGAAAGCCATACACCAAAGAATGAAAATGCAGCAAAATTTCCGGTTTGAAAAACAAAGTAGGCAAAATAGGAAAGTGAAACCTTTGAATCTGTAAGTAATTGTTTATAACGCTTTAAGATAGATTTTTTATTTCCACTTATATAAACCGGTTGTATTTCTGGTAATACAACATAAATAAGAATGACAAGTAGTGCTGATAATATACCAATGAAGTAGAATGGCATCGTATAATGTATCGTTGCTAAATAAGCTCCCATTGGCAGCCCTAAAATTTGAGAGATTGATAACCCTGCTGTTGCAACCCCAATTGCTTTCACAATTTGCTTTTTCTCTATAAGGAGCGGAATGGATGCCCACACTTGTGGAGATACAAAAGCTGCACTTACACCTGCTAAAAATCTAAATGTTAGCATCCATAAAAAACTCGGTGCAATTCCACACAAAAACGTACTTATTGCAAAAAAACTCATACCTAGTACCATCACTTTTTTTCTGTTTAATCCATCTGATATAGGACCAGCGATAAGCGCAAATCCAGCATACCCTAAAGCATACGAACTTACCATCCATCCTGACAACTCAGTTGAAACATGATACACCTGTTGTAATGTCGGCAACAGTGGTGAAATTAAGAAAGTATCTGTACCGATCATAAACATTATCGTGAAAAATACAGCTAGTACTCTGTTCATTTAGACCTTCTCCTTATATAAACAGAGGGTACTATCCCTCTGTTTCACTAATCTTCTAAAATAGATTGGATTTCTTTCATGACTCTTTTATTCAATGAAACGTCTACCACTTTCACACTTTCTCTTATTTGCTCTGCCCGCTTTCCACCAGGTATAACTGTATCAATTCCTTCTTTATTTAATAACCATGCTAACGCTAAATGAGACACTTCAATATCATTTTCTTTAGCTATCCCTTTTAACTTTTCCACTTTCTTAAAATTACTCTTATATGTATTTTCTTCAAATAGATTTACATTTTGGCGCCAATCGACTTCGTTCAATTTAAAATCTTCTCTATATTTTCCACCTAATATTCCAAAAGCAAGAGGCCCATATGGAATAAATGAAATACCCGCTTCTATACAATACGGCAACAGTTCTTCCTCAGCCGTACGTTCTAACATATTGTACGGAGATTGTACAACATCTATATGACCATGTTGGTTCGCTTCTTTTAATTGTTCTATGTTTACGTTCGATATTCCAATTGAACGAATTTTCCCTTCTTCTTTTAAACGAGTAAGCTCTCCGATTGAATCTATGTAACTTGTTTCAGGATTTGTAAAATGTAAATAATATAAATCAATATAGTCAGTCTGTAACCTTCTTAAGCTATTCTCCACAGCATTTCTTAAATAACTTGGTTCATTGTTAATATAAGTTTCTCCATTTAATAACGGTTGAATTCCACCTTTTGTAGCAAGTATAAGCTTATGGCGTTTTCCCTTTAATACTTCTCCTACCAATTCCTCAGATCTACCGACACCATATGAATCTGCTGTATCAAAAAATGTAATCCCTTGCTGAATAGCTTCTTCTACTAATTGCTTTCCTTCTTCTTCATTCACATCAGCATATAAATTATGTCCCCCTACTGCATTTGTACCTAAACCCAACTTTGAAATATTTAATCCTGCCTTTTGCAATTTTGTATACTTCATTTTTTCTCCCCCTATATTTCTATTGTTCGAATATATTCGAACAATAGAAATATACCACTTTATATGTTATAGTGCAAATATCTCAACTTATACAAGCAGGTGAAATATGCGTACACTCTATCATCCAAATCGAGAAGAAATTCAATTTTCTTCTGTCTTATATGCACTTAGCGATCAAATTCGTTTACAAATTGTAAATATGTTACTAGAGAAAAACGAACAATCTTGTGGCGCTTTAAACATTCCTATTGCGAAATCAACTTTATCTCACCATTTCAAAGTTTTACGTGAGTCAGGTGTTATGTACACGCGCCTTGAAGGAACACAACGTTTCATTTCAATTCGTGAAGAAGATTTAAATGCTAGATTCCCAGGTTTGTTACAAGTTGTATTACATGCGACAAAGCCATATTAAAAAACATCTCATATGAATATGAGATGTTTTTTAATATGGCTATTCTTTTAATAAATCTATTAATCCATTTCCTTCAGATGTACGTTCGTACCCTAAAGGTACAGTTCTTTTAATGAGTTGTGCATATATTTCCGGCTCCGATAACTTTCGACCGTATTCTTTCTCACACTGTTTAATGAGCAAGGCGAGCGCTCCAGCAACGTGCGGCGTCGCCATGGAAGTTCCACTTAACACAGCATATTTTCCATCTGGATACGTAGATAATATTTCATCACCTGGCGCTACTAGATCAATTTCTTGATTTGAATTACTAAAACATGTAATCTTCCGCTCTAAATTAACAGCACCAACTTCAATTACCTCAGAATAAGCACCTGGGAAATCTAATTCCTCTGTTTCATCATCGCAATCTCCATTATTTCCAGCAGCACATACAACGAGAACATCCTGATTTACCGCATTTTGAATTGCTTCATGTAATTCTGGAACATCTTGCGGACCACCAAGTGACATTGAAATAATTCTCACTTTCTCTTGATTCGGCCCTCTCCAATTTACAGCATAATGAATTGCCTCAATAATTTGCTCATAACTTCCAGAACCATCTCCCGCTAAAACTTTTAATACTAACATTTTAGCAAGTGGTGCAACTCCTAATACACCGACACCATTTTCAGTCGCGGCAATCGTCCCCGCTACATGAGTACCATGTCCGTTATTATCAAGATACACATTTGGATCAGCTTCATAATCTTTTGTGAAATTTCTTCCGCCGATAATACGATCCTTTAAATCTATATGATTGGTATCACACCCTGTATCTAATACGGCAACGACTACATCTTGCCCCTTCACACTCTTTTCCCATACTTGTGGAGCGTGAATCAGTTGTACACCTGGTGGAATTTCATTTACTTGTTCTACCACCTTATTTACGGTAAACGGAATCAATTGTATACCTTTTTGTTTATTCACTGTACTACTCATCGTAATCCCTCCTGAAAATGTATTATTTTCATTTCAGACCACTTTTGAATACGTGTAAATGTAATATTCGTTTTATTCTTTTTGTTTTCCTTCTTTTCAAATATTTCTCAACATCATTAACTAACTCTATACTACTTTTTTATTTCCCCTATGATTTGTAGGAAGTAACAGCCCGTGTCGTTCAACTAATAACCAAAATAAGAGGACCAATTAATGGTCCTCTTACAGTCTTTTAAAAGAATGATATGTAATTTGAAAAATAATATAAATTAAGACTAAACCTCACTCTTGTTTAAAAACTTTTCTATTTCTTTTACTAAATATTCCGCTCCCTCTATCCCAACAGTAATATTTCCATTTGCTAATGATATGTTCTGTTCTGAAACATCACCTGTGATTTGGCAAGCATTGTAAGGTTGATATTTTTGTAAAATGATTTTATCTGCTTCTACAAAAATTTCAAGCGGTGATTTGATTTGTATTCCCAATACATCGCGTAATTCTTTCGGGATAACAATTCGTCCTAATTCGTCTACTTTTCGAATAACTCCTGTTGCTTTCATATTTCTCCCCCCTTACTCTCTATTAATTTTTCCACCTCGCTTTTTCCATTTTATCACTTTTTGACAATACTTGCCTCTTTTTAGAAAATTTTGTACTCGAGTTAAAAAAACACATTTAATGCATACGTAATCTCTCTTTCAATTGTTTTACATAACGAGATCTTATAAGTAAGAAGTATACAACTTGGATACCTATGAAAATACTTAATACAACTGTATTTTCTTTAAACAATGAGTACTCAAACATTTGCCCTAACGCCGTTAGGGCTACTGCCCCATGTAATGTTGCAACACCAATTGGAACGAAGAATAAAAGCGCCAATCGAATTGTAACTACCTTCGATAATTCCCCACTCGTCAATCCAACTTTTCGAATCATTTCGAACAAGCGAACATCATCCTCCAAATCGGAGAATAAACGGAAGTAAAGGAAACTTCCTGCGCAAACGAAAAATACTATACCAATAAAGAAACCTACAAATAAAATCGGTCCTGCAATTTGTAAACTTTGGTTTTGCTCGTACTCTTCCGCACTAAACGTTGAGTGTTCTTGATACGGTTTAATTTGATGCGTAAGCTCTTTACCAATTTCAATCTCATCTTTCGTTCTTTCAGTTTTATACATATAATCTTTTGTCTCTATAAATCCATCTTGTAATGAATCATATTGATTATTAGAGATTACATAAACATTTCCTCTTAATATTTTCCCCAATGAAGATGAAGTAACTTTTTTCACCTTTAAATTTTCATTCATATTGGGTAAAGTAATTTCTTTTCTTTCTTTCATCGCTGGCCCTGGTATATTAGCTGACAAAAATACAACCTCTTTATTTGCTACAGTATTAAATGGTTCTCCTGTTAACTTTGCATATTCCTTATAGTCTGATTCTTTTATAAAAGTGGCGCTTCTTAACGACTGTTCCTCCGTTTTCTTTGTCGAAATATTAGTTTTTGAAGCTGCTATATTATGTTTCTTTAATCCTTTGTCAATCATTTGTATATGTTGTGATTCGTTACTATTCCCTTGCTTAGAATGGTAATGAAACGCAATTGGTCTCTCCATTATCCCTTTCGTCATGGATGCGAAGCCAACTAATGTCCCTATTGCTGAAAATGCTACAGTAGAAATAATGGTTACAATAAAGAACATTCTTGCGTTATCTCTCATGCGATACGCTAAATCTGATAACGTAATAATATTAGTCTGTGTCCAATAGAAACGTTTACTTTTTTTACATAATCGAATAATAAAGACACTCAGCTGCTTGTACAACAAATACGTCCCAATAGTAACTACCGTTGTAACAGGAATCATCATAATAAATACCATTGCGCCATGCGATAGAAGAGCTCCTATATAGCCAACACTAAGCAATACTACTGCTAATATTGAAGAAATGATTGATGCTTTCGGTTCCGGTTTTGCCTCTGCTGATCCTCTAAACAACTTCATAATTTTATTTTTACGGATCATTCCTGCACTAAACAATGATATGATCATAAATAATATAAAAAACATAATACTCGTTACAACAATTGCTTTCATCGGTATGTAATAGGATAAGGAGATATCTAGTTTTAATATCATCGGGGCAACAAATAGTAATACCCCTGAAAATAACATACCTGAAAGAATACCAAAAATAATTGCCCCTATTCCAATCATAATATTTTCAAAAAAGATAAGACGCTTTAATTGATATTTCGTCATACCTAGCATCATTAAAATTCCTAGCTCACGCTTTCTCGTTTTTAAAAACATTCCCATCGAATATAAAATAAAGAAGAATGTAAATAAGTAAATAATAGACTGTGCAAAAGACATACTTACGAATACGTACTGACCTAATTCTCCTGCACTTAATGCTGGATGAAACGCAAAAAATGAATACACAAAAAAGGCCATAATTGCAAATGCACTACTTAAAAAATAGGCTGAGTATGTCCGTCTATTTCGCGTTACATTCCGATATGCGAGTTCTCTAATGTTCATATTACTTCTCCGCCCTTCTTTCTACTAACTATGTTTTTATATTAGTAAAGTGCGGAAATACCTTCCATCGATTCAAATGACAAAAACCTTACAGTTTTGAAAGGTTTAAAAAAATTGATTATACGTAGTACTTTATTTATAATGACTACATTCATATTCATACACACATCCTATTGTATATTCGTTAGTTTTGCGAAATAATAAAGGATAGAAGTATGTACCAATATAATACATAAATTTTTTTACCGCTTTAATATGAATAGGAGGAAAATATAATGACATTACAAGAACAGATTATGAAAGCATTACATGTTCAGCCTGTAATTGATCCGAAAGTTGAAATTCGTAAACGAGTTGATTTCTTAAAAGATTATGTAAAAAAAACAGGTGCAAAAGGATTTGTACTTGGGATTAGTGGCGGCCAAGACTCTACATTAGCAGGACGCTTAGCACAGCTTGCAGTTGAAGAAATTCGTAACGAAGGTGGTAACGCAACGTTTATCGCTGTACGTCTTCCTTACAAAGTACAAAAGGATGAAGATGACGCACAATTAGCGTTACAATTTATTCAAGCTGATCAATCAACTGCATTTGATATCGCTTCAACCGTTGATGCTTTTTCAAATCAATACGAGAACTTATTAGGTGAATCATTAACCGATTTCAATAAAGGTAACGTAAAAGCTCGTATCCGTATGGTTACACAATATGCAATTGGTGGACAAAAAGGGCTACTTGTTATCGGAACAGATCACGCTGCAGAAGCTGTAACAGGGTTCTTTACAAAATTCGGAGATGGTGGTGCAGATTTATTACCATTAACTGGATTAACGAAGCGCCAAGGACGTGCATTATTACAAGAGTTAGGTGCAGACGAGCGACTGTACTTAAAAATGCCAACAGCTGATTTATTAGATGAAAAACCAGGTCAAGCTGATGAAACAGAGTTAGGTATTACTTATGATCAATTAGATGATTATTTAGAAGGTAAAGCAGTTCCAGCTGACGTTGCAGAGAAAATTGAAAAACGTTACACAGTAAGTGAGCATAAAAGACAAGTACCAGCGTCAATGTTTGATGATTGGTGGAAATAGAACATAAAAAAGAAGCTAATCTTTTAGCTTCTTTTTTATATGTTAGCGATATACCCCTACTCTTTTCTCCAATAAATCTTGCAAGCAATCTTCATGTTGTTTACAAAATAACGGTGGCATGTCGTCTAACGGGAAAAACTTCAAATCTAACGTTTCATCACCATCTACTTTTTTGTCGCCTCCAACTATTGAGCATGAAAAACACATCACAATTGACTGTGCCTTATCTCCATTTGGATATGATTGAAAATATTTTGTATACACTCCAATAAGCTCATTTATTTCTACATCATACCCGGTTTCTTCTTTTATTTCTCGAATCGCAGTTTCCGCAGCCGATTCTCCTATCTCCATTGCGCCACCTGGAAATCCCCAAGCGTTAAAGTCTCCTCTTTTTTGCAATAATACTTCTCCCTCTTTATTAAATACACAACCACCGGCAAAATTTAAGAAAACATAATCATGCCCTACTTTTTCACGTAATTCTTTTATATAATTGGCCATTCTCTTTCCCCTTTTCATACTTCTTCTATCGCTATTTCTTATCTTTTTCAAGCAACTCAATAATTCGATCTAGCTTCTGGTTCATATTAATTACATAGTGTTTCTTTGCAGCGCTGCTTTGTAATACTCTTCTAATAAACAAAGTAAATGATATGAAAAACAAAACGATACGTCCGATTACTAAACAAGTATATATCAATGTAAATATATTACTTTCGAACAAATTCATTCAGCATTCACATCTTCTCCTTTTTATTTTATCACATAATTCCCAATTTTTTAAAATAATCAACAAATATAAAAAGAGCATCTTTTACAGATGCTCTTTCTCATTACTTAATACGTAAATGTAATTGTCGTTAATGAATAACCGGCCATTGCACTATATGGTGCTACTTGATAAGACACACGCTTTGCACCTTTTGGCCAATTTATTTCATTTAATACTTTCTTTATATCTTGCATCGTTCCATCCATGGACTGCTTATATCGTACTTCTACTTTTTCTGGTTTGGCTGCAAACTGTTGCTGTAACTTTTTCTTAAATTCATTATAATTTTCTGCTCCGTATTCTGCAGATAAGTATTGTAAATTTGTTTCTTTTAACATTTGCTCATATACGACAGTTTTTGAGCTACCAGCTTTTATTTTATTTGTTAATTCACCAAAATAACTTGTAGTTGCTGCTGGATATTTACTACGATCCCAGTCGTGATCTTTACTTAACTGTTCGTCAGACATGTTAAAATATGAGTAAGTTACACGCCCTGCTTTATCTGGTACTGGATCATCAAATGTAGTATCTAGGTGATACCATTTGTTTTCAATGTTCACTAAATTCCACGCGTGAGCTTGTCCGTTTCCTGTGCCTGTTACAATATGATTTTGAATACCTGCCTCTTTTAACAACTCATACGTTAATAATGTATATCCTTGGCAAACGGCAGAACGATTCGCTAATGCTTCATATGCCGTATACGCTTGATAAGACGTATCATAAGACACATGCTTAACAACGTAATCGTGAATAGCTTTTACTTTCTCATGCTCATCCATCCCTGGTTTTACAATTGATCCAACAATTGCTTTCGCCTGAGCTTTTACATATTGAGTTTGTTCTTTTGATTCACGGTATTTTACTTGCAGTGTAAACGTATAGTCCCCTGGCATTCCTTTAATAGAATATCTAGTAGACGCTACATTATATTTTACATACTCATCAGCATCTACAATTTTATTAAACTCACCATACAATTGATCCATAATATTTCTAGCATTTCTATCTTTTGTTTTATATGTGATCGTAATATTTTCTTCTCGATTATCAATCTGTTTTTTTAATTCTTTTCTAAAATCATCTAATAACTTTACATCTGATTGTGCTGTCACTGTAGTCGGATTTGTAGCTGCATAAGATACAGATGACGCTTGTAAGCCTCCCATTACTATAGTTGAACAAAGTGCGGCAGCTGTCACATACTTACTTGTCTTTCCCATCTTGTCACTCCTTATATTCTATAACTATACGAAAAAGTATCGTATAGTTTCAGAGTATACAATACTTTTTCGTATAGGTCATATGAGATTATGCATATTAACTAATTCACATAAAAAGGTTGTTCTTTTTAAAAGAACAACCTTTTTTCATTAGCAAGTTTGTAATACGCAGCATGTATTTTCAAAACGTCGATTTTTCAAATCTTCATTACTAATGCAGAAATATAGCATTCCTAGTTCTCCCCAAACCATATTACAATTTTTATGATCTGAATCAATTTGGAATAAAAGGGTCATTTGCTGCGGGTCTACTCCCATATATTCTCCTGTCTCATATAACACTTCTTCTTGTACAGAGAATGGCTCACCAAACATTTGATGGTTATCGTAGTTATCCGGAATTAGCTCTTCAAGTAATTGCAAGAAACGATCTGAATCAGCCTCATCTTCAATGAAAAGTTCTGGTAATTTGTATGTCAGTTCAAAAGTAATTGCACACTGGTTATATTTCGCTTGTATTTCATTTTCTCTTCGTAATTGCTCTACAGGAATATCATAATAAAGTACATGCCCAGCTTCTGTTAGGTTCACATTTTCTTCAAAATAATTTTCAATGCAAAAGAAATACAGCATCCCCGTTTTAGGAAGATTGTGATCCATACCAACATTTTGTAAATCACTTAAGTTAAATTGTGCGATAAATTGTAGTGGATTTCCTTTATGCTTTGGATATTCAAATGAAGCTGGTAAATCAGGAAATCCCCCCATTTTCGAACTACCTATCGCAACAGTTTCCTGCTGCTTTGGCACAACTTTTATACAAGGAAATATAGTATTAATAAGTTCCTCTTTCAAGTGTGTTAGTTCATATTTATCAATTAATACTTCAATTTTTTTATTCATAAATTCTCCTTACATTTACATACTTATTTATATCATAGTACAAAGATTATACTTCATTCTTTACAAAATCAACAAGCCTCCAAAAAACGGGCTTATCCTTCGTACGCGAACAAGTTTAAAAAAGCATACTATACATTGTTCCTACAAACACGATAGTTCATTATTTCTTCCAGTACATTTTCCCTCGTTCATTTTTATTTTTAATTTAAGGAGGAATTCCACATGGGTTACGGATATAGTTGCGGCGGTTATGGTTACGGCGGTAGTTGTGGTGGATGTGGTTATGGAGGTTTCGCTTTATTAATCGTTTTATTTATCCTTCTAATTATCATCGGAGCTAGCTGTTGGGGCGGCTTTGTAGGCTGCTAGTAAACTTAAAAACTATTGTAAAAAAGCACGTACAATACGTGCTTTTTTTCCATTTCCAAATCTTTTATTCGAAAGGAAGTATGTTTAATGAAAATTGATGGTGTTTTTGAAGGAGGCGGTGTGCGCGGTATTGCGCATGTTGGGGCAATTTGCGCGTTAGCCGAAAAAGGTTATGAATGGGAACGTGTAGCTGGTACATCGGCTGGTTCGATTATTGCAGCGCTCCTAGCGGCGGGATATTCTTGTTCAGAGTTAAAAACGATTATAACTGATATTGATTATAATAAATTTATGAAAAGAACTTTTATTGATAGAATTCCTTTTATCGGTAAGGGACTAAGTGCATGGACTACTCTAGGTATATACTCTAATGTATTTATAGAAGAATGGATTGAAGAATTACTTCGAAAAAAAGGTGTTCATTTATTTACTGATTTACCAGATCTAAACAAACTCAAAATCATCGCCTCTGATATCAGCAATGGTAAAATGGTTGTCTTTCCTGACGACTTACCAAACTACGGATTTTTAAATTATCGCTTCTCTATCGCTAAAGCGGTAAGAATGAGTAGTACAATCCCCTTCTTCTTTGAACCCGTAAAATGGAGAACTCCAAAATGGAAGCAGCCTTGTTATATGGTTGATGGAGGAATTCTAAGTAATTATCCAATTTGGATCTTCGATTCACCTATCACTCCTCGCTGGCCGACTTTCGGATTTCATTTTGTAAAAGATGAGATTCAAGCTGACCCTGCTCACTATAACGACCCTATTTCCATGTTCAAAGGACTCTTTAAAACAATGATGCAAGCTCATGATTTACGTCATTTAGATAATGAATCAAAAGCAAGAACCATTACAATTCCAACAGGAACGATTACAAGTACTAATTTTGAACTGACAAGGGAAGAAAAAGAATGGCTTTACAATTCTGGTTATAACTCTGCTAATAAATTTTTACAAGCTTGGAACTTTAGGCAATATATTGATGAATATAGAAAAGGGAATCAAGACCGAAAGACAAATCGATTTTTCCGTCAACTTGACTCATAATATTATTACTTTGCATATAAATACGAGAACGTTTAACAACTTAATAGTAAATAAGCCTAGTAATTTCTTATATTACTAGGCTTATTTACTTCCTATATAATCTCGTACATTGTTTAAGGATACGTTAACCCTTCGGCTTCTTCTGCAGTAATAACTATGTAACGATTTCCCGTTCTTAATCCTAACAGTTCTGCTTTTTCAATCGCCTCTTGCTTCGTCTCCGCATAAGCAGCTAAGTATTTATGTCCACCAATCATTTGGCAAATTACATATTGTTTCATGACTTTCTCCTCTTACTTTTTCATTAGTTGTGCAAGTTTTTTTATACCTATTTCAATTTCTTCTAACGTTGCATATGAATATGATAGGCGCAAAAATTGATTTGCACTTCTATCATACAAAGTACCTGGGTTTAATAAAACCTTTTCTTGCAGAGCTTTATCAAATAAACTACGATGTGAAATGGGTACTTTTATATATACCCATATATAAAACCCACCTGTTGGTTCATGCCAAGTTGCTATTTCACGAAGATATTTATCTAACATTAGTAACATAAAATCTCTTCGTTTTTTCAATTCACTTCTTACAAATCGCAAATGCTCATCATATAGACCATTTGTAAACCACTCTGCTGCAATTTGCTGGGATATAGAGCTTGAACCATAATCTGTTTGCATTTTTATGTCTGACAATCTTTGAATTACTGGCTCAGGTCCAACAATCCATCCAATTCTTAAACCTGGACTAATTACTTTGGACATGCTTCCAATATGTAATACGATTCCATTTTTATCATAGGCTTTTAAAGGTTTTGAACAAGGTGCATCAAACCATAAGTCTTGATACACTGCGTCCTCTATAATAGGTAATCCAATTTCATTACATACTTCCATTATTTCTTTTCGCCTCTTAGTATCCATACTAAAATTCGTCGGATTATGAAAAGACGGAATTGTATATAAAATAGAGGCATTAAATTGCTTCTTATATTTCTCAATATATGATGGATGTAAGCCACTCTCATCCATTGGGATTCCAATTAAACGTATTCCTACTGATTGAAAAACATTAAGTGAATATAAATAGGATGGTTTCTCTAATAAGATTGATGCCCCTTTCGAAAGAAGCCCCATAGAAATAAGTTGCAGCGCTTGAATTGCTCCCGAAACAATTAATATAGAGTCAGGAGATACATATACACCATGCCCCTTTAAGTATTCGGAAATCTTTTCCCTTAAATAAAGATTTCCTTTCGGCTCTTCATACCCAAGCGTCACATTTGACTTTAAAAGCTTATTCATAATTTCTTTCATCTTTTTCTCAGGTAAGAGACTCGGCGCGAGCTCACCTGTTCCTAACCGAATTACATGTGGATAAAATTCAGCTTGATTAATCTCTTGAATAGCTGGGAGATTCGGATAATGAAGTCCTGTTTCTACATAAGACTGCCAATTAGGCGGGGGTGCGTAAGTTGAAGCATTCTCATTATTATTTACAACAATTGTTCCTTTCCTGCCATTCCCTTCAATGTATCCCTTTGCAACTAGTTCATCGAAAGCCATTACAATTGTGCTTCGATTCACACCAAATGTATGTGCCAAATCTCTTTGTGAAGGTAATTTCGTTCCAACGGTCCATTCTCCATTAACGATCCTTTCTTTTATATACGTTTCTATTTGTTTATACAGCGGAGTCGCTAGAGACATATTCGGTTTCCAAACGAATCTTTCCATCATATCACCTTATATTCTTTTTGGTTGGTAACCTCCCCAACCATATGGATGGATACAAATTTTCATTTCTTCTATACAATATACACTATCATAATGAATTAAAATAGGAGGTAATATAATGAGTGAAGCAATTGTTCATGGTATCATTCTTGCATTTGGACTTATCATTCCATTAGGTGTACAAAATGTTTTTGTCTTTAACCAAGGTGCGAGCCAACCAAACATTTGGAGGGCCGCCCCTGTAGTATTAACTGCCTCTATATGTGATACGTTACTCATATTGGTTGCGGTGCAAGGTGTCTCCCTTGTACTCCTTACTTTTTCTTGGCTAACTAACTCGTTATATATAATTGGATTTTTCTTTCTCCTATACATGGGCTTTGTTATTTGGAGAAGTAAGCCTTCCAATGATATAAAACAAGAAAAAAGTATGCCCTTAAAAAAGCAAATCCTTTTCGCAGCATCAGTTTCATTATTAAATCCACATGCAATTTTAGACACAATCGGTGTAATTGGAACAAATTCTATTCAATACATAGGAAGTGAAAAATGGGCTTTCACACTTGCAACTATTATCGTTTCTTGGATTTGGTTTATAAGCTTAGCTTTAGCGGGGAAATTTCTAAAAAGACTAGACTCAACCGGAAAGGCAATCTTATTATTAAATAAATTTTCTGGTCTCATCATATGGGGTGTCGCGCTTTATATGTTAAAACAAGTTATTTATTCTTAATGGACGTAAGAGAATTGCATGTTACTGAAAACATCATGCAATTCTCTTATAAATTATGAAGTAGGTTCCGGTTTCTGTTTTACCGTCTTTTCATCTTTTGCTGGTTTAATCCAAATGATTGCTATAACAGCACCAATGGCAGCAAAAATACTTGTCAAATAAAACACTTCATGGTCCGCCCCTTTCATGAAAAAAGAATATAAAGGTGGTCCAGCTGCTACACCGATAAATCGCATTGAACTATAAAATGACGTAACCGTTCCCCTTTGCTCCTTTTCAATTCCTTGTGTAATGAGGGCATCTAAACATGGGAGTGCCATACCAATTCCTATCCCCATAATAACAAGACAAAGAAGTAGTAAATAAATCCCTTTTATAAATAAAGGAATGATGACTGATGCAGCTGCCATTAAAAAACCAATATAAATACACTTCTTCATAACATTTTGATTATCTCCAATTTTTTTGCCGGCCATATATGAACTAAGTGACAGTACAAGTAACGGGATAGCAAGCACACACCCTTTCCATATACCATGAATGTCATACTTTGATTCCAGTATAGTCGACAAATAAAAGAGAATTCCGAATAAAATAAGCATAATAATTGCACCTAATGCAAAAATGGCAATTAACCATCTTCCCTTTTCTCGAAACGTAGAGATAATAGATTGAATAAACTCTTTTAGTGGTGGTACTTCCCCTTCTTGTTTTTTTGCCTTTACTAATACCAGCAATAAAACAATTGATACGACACATAAAACTGGAATCGCCCAAAATGGTAAGAACCATACAATGGCAGCAAGAGCAGATCCTAAAATAGGGCTCAGCACTTTTCCAAATGTATTGGATGTCTCAATGATTCCCAAACCTGTACTAACTTGTTTTTCATCTTTGTATAAATCACCAACACACGGTATAACAACCGGCATTGCACCAGCAGCACCAATACCTTGAATCGCTCTACCGATTAGTATCCAAATGTAGGGATTATCAACTTTCCAAGATACCCAACCAGTTATCGCTCCTCCTATAGCCGCAATCAGCAAACTCGGAACCATTACCATCTTTCGTCCCCATCTATCTGATAAATAACCAGCAATCGGTATAAGTAAAATGGCTACGATAGAGTAAATTGTAATAATCATGGATACTTGAAACGATGAAATATGTAATTTCTTTTCAATTGTCGGCAAGATTGGAATAAGCATTGAATTCCCTAATGTCATGACAAGTGGAACTGATGCAAGCGCAATTAAACAACAGTTTTCTTTTTTTAACATGTTGATTTCGGAACCTTTCATCATATATTTCTTACCATATAATAGCCCTGCTGGAACATAATTTTCATTCCACCAGGGCTATTACATCTTTAATACTTCCCATTCACAACAAAAGAAATTGGGTAAAATATAGTATTACTTCTATTCTTTGAATTCTGTTCGCTATATATCCATACCAATTAATTGAAAAAAAAGAAAGGAAGAATCCTTCCTTTCTCCTATAACCTTCTACATTTAGCGAGTATATCCGCCACCAAGCTGTTGTTCTGCCATCGCTACTAGGCGTTTTGTGATTTCACCGCCTACAGAACCGTTTGCACGTGAAGAAGTATCAGCTCCCAGTTGTACACCGAACTCTTGTGCAATTTCATACTTCATTTGATCTAAAGCTGCTTGTGCTCCATGTGATGCTAATTGATTAGAATTACGATTTCTAGCCATTACCAATCACCTCCTTATTTATATATAAATTGTGTAAAATTCAAATTAAAATACATGGAAATTTTTGGTTATTATTTCACGATAAAAAAAGAGCCTCTAAACGAGACTCTCACATCATTTCACATTACGAAGTTACTACTTCTAAATTTCTATTTATTAATACTTTTATTTCTTCTTTTAATATCTCTTTTGAGTTATGTCCAAACCATTCTAAGGAAGCAAAAAGATTCGTATCCCTCACTTCCTGAATAATCTCATCATAATTTACAATACCTTCAAATAACGGAACCATACCAATACGACTTCCTGCTGCAGCATATACATTATTAGGTTCAAACACATGCAAATAATTCGCTGAAGATATATTCTTAAAATGGTAATGTAATGTCCACGGCTTTAATCGATGGAAACTGTCTATTGGATCTGCGCCAGACTCCCATATATGAAGAAAATCAAGATTTATTTTTAAATTCGGATGATTTACTTCTTCTAATAGTTCTATAGTAGCAGGCAGTGTGTCCGTTAGTGTATTGGGATGTGTTTCTAACAGCACATACATATTGTGCTGAGCAAACACATCACAAATCTTATGTATTCGCTTCACATACTCTTTTCTCTCTTGTTCCGAGAAGTCCTCGCTCCCTTTTTGCCCAGCAAACGTGCGAATTTTATTCGTATTAAACCAATTAGCTAGTACTACAAGTTGTTCACTTTTCTCTATCGTTTTTTCAAAATCTGCTGATAATGATATATCTAAGTAATCACTTATCATCGTAATTTCTAAGTTTTTATCCTTTAGAAAATTCAATTCTCGTTCTGTCGTTTCACGTTCTTGCATGTACAAATTTTGTGCATGCGTCCCCCATAATTCAATTCCTTCAAAACCGTTTTCATATGCAAATTGAACAATATCAGTAAATGAAATTAATTGATGACGAAATGAAATGGTACATAGCGAATATTTCATAGCATTAAACTCCCCTATCTTAAATTCAGTTAGCTTATTAAAGAGTTACGACAGACTGATTTGTTTTCATACCTTTCCATGATAGAAACTGTCTCTCTAATTCCTTCTTAATTTGCAGTTCAATTGCATTCATTTCATCCAGTTTTTCAATAATCGATACTAGCATACCTTTATTATTCGTCATTGCCATTTTAATTGCACGATACTGTACATTTGTAAATCCTTGTACGATATCCTCTACCCGATCACACCAATAATCAAATTCTCGCTCTGAATATTGCAACGTTTCACGGAAGTATGCAAAGGCATGCTCATAACTATATTTACGAATTGCAAGTACTGGTATTTGTTTTACTGCTGCTACAAGTCCAGAAAGCGAATAACCTTCTTCTTCATTTGCCATTTTTATAATTAAATTTTTCAATTCCATAGTCAGTTCATTGTCATTTCTTTTGAAAGTTTCTATGAAATAACTCGCTACCATTTCTTCTGATGGCTCCTGAATTTCTTCTACATCAATGAAATACCCTCCACCAAATGGGTT
Organism: Bacillus sp. ok061; assembly: GCF_900108285.1. NCBI lineage: Bacteria > Bacillati > Bacillota > Bacilli > Caryophanales > Bacillaceae > Bacillus > Bacillus sp. ok061. The sequence goes on from NZ_FNUW01000018.1 coordinate 61,037, forward strand.
ATCTTGAACAGAGTGAAGCACTTTTTCTCTTTCCATATTCCCTTCCCAGCGAAAATCAGGATCTAGCATGAACCATTCTTCATCTTTCTCTGTCTTCGATATCATTAAATAATGCGGAAACGGTTTTTGATGAAATTTATTTTCCCTCTCTGGCAATAGAGACATATCAACCATTACAATGACATAGCGATTTTCTGGCTTGTTTTCTACTAATTGTAAAAACGTTTCTACATTGCTATCTTTACCTTTTGCATGATCATACCATTCGTTCACTTTCATACCGTACAATTTTTCATACCATAATAAATAATTATCATGGTTAATATTTTCGGAGTGATACGAGATAATGCCGCCTTCTGTTATATCAAAATCTCCGTCCCATAATCCAAAATAAAATGGACGGAAATCAATGTCGCTACGCCTTTTTATAATTTCACAAAAACAACTCACTAAACAGTGAACTTTAATTGAAGTCATATTCTCATCCACTTTCCTAAAGGTTAATTATTCACATTTACTACTTATACCGGCTGTAACTCCTCCATAAAATCAAGCAAAGATCCTACAGTAAGAAATGCTTTTGGGTCTACCTCATCCTCTGGAACGCATAGCTTTACATCCATTTCTATGTAGACTATGAGTTGTAACATCATTACCGAATCTATATATAAATCTTGGTTTAAACGCATCGTTTCTTCTAAATGCGTTACATTTTTTAGCTCCATTTTTTCTGTCATAATTTTCAACACTTCATTTTTTAATGTTTCACGTCTCATGTTGTAACCTCTCCCATCTCTAGTAATTTTCTACTTACTTTTCCAGTTTTATTTTTCGGAATTTCAGTTACACTTTCAATCTCATGCGGAACTTTATAAGATGGTAAATGCTGCATACACCATTCTCTTATTCGCACTGGATCAACATGAGAGATTACTTTCGCTTTAACAACTTCGCCCATCACAGGATGTTTTCCCCGATATACAATTGCCTCTTGAACGCCTTCTAGTCGAAGCATTGTTTCTTCTACCTCTATCGGAAAGACTTTTAATCCTGAAACGTTAATCACATCATCCATGCGCCCCATAAAATGAAGACCATGCTCAGATTTATACCCCAAATCTTTCGTGAAAATTTCCTTATCTTTCATTTTCACTACGATTTCTTCGGGCATATTTTCATCTGAACCTATACTTATACTCGCATGAGGTAGTGGATTACCTAAATCTAAATGGCTTTTCATATCATGACATATACTAATACAACCTGCTTCAGAACAACCGTATTGCTGCATCATATATGTTGTCATTTCTTTTAGTTTATAAAATAATGCTTCTGGTAAAGGTGCTCCGGATGTCATAATTTTATGAAACTGAAACGTTCCTTGCGGGAAACTCCCCATAATATGTAACATAAGCGGTACTGCATAAATGATATGTTTTTCTGTATTGCGAACTATATTTAATGCGAATTTAGGGTTTTTATTCGTAATGATGATAGGTTTGCTTCCTCGCGTAATTGCAGATAACGTACCACATATTAGTCCGTATGAATGTGAAACAGGAGCCATAACGATCGGCACTTCATCTACTTCACAGTTTAAAGCTTCATTATAAGCGTTAATTTCCGTATCAACTTCTGTCCATGCTCTACGAATCAATTTCGGTTCCCCTGTAGTTCCAGAACTATATTGCAATAAAGAAGGCTCTTCTAGTAAAAAGTTCCCTACTTCTAATTTTGTAAAATCGCCATATTCTCCATATAAAATCCCTACACAATTTGCACGCTTTGCCATTTCAATAGCTGTTTCTTTTGGCGTATCTTCATGTATAAGTAATACTGATGATTTCTTTTCTTTTAAGAAAAACACAAGCGTAATAATATCGAATGGATCTTTCAGACAAAGTGCAAATCTATTTCCTTCTGCTTCTTGAAATTGTTCCATTTCCGCATAATCTTGTAATCTCAATTCAAAATCACTTTTGCTATACTCTTGTTTATTAACGATTAGCATAATTTCCCCCTGTAACAAATGATTTTTGTTTCATAAGTTGTCTTACTCTATACAATGGATTTGGAACTTCATGAACAAGCGATTCCACATCCATATATAATCGACGTTTCGTTAATTGTTCAGCATAGAATGTAGGTGCATATAATTGAATATTTTCAAATCTATCTTTCAAATGTGGATATATTCTTAAATGATTCTCAATTTCTTCAACAACCATCATCCAAAAATGTTCTTCTTTCAATCCATATTCATCCGCAAGTACAAATGCTAATTCTCCTAAATTAAACAGAAAAAGTGCATCTAACACCATCTCTTGCAAACATTCGATGCGATCCATTTCAAAGAAATCATTCATTTTTCCATTCGCATATGTTTTATGCATTTTAGTAAAGTCGGGACATTTGTCAACTTCTTTCAAGTATGGACGATAAAACTCAAGCCCTTCATGAAAATCCTTTAACGCAATACGAACAGGCACTCCTTCTTTATGGACTAGAATCATATTTTGTCCATGTGATTCCAGTGCAATGCCATGCTCTACAACAAGATGTATAACTGGTATTATCGCTTTTTGAATAAGTAATTGTAGCCAATCCTTCATTCCATATTTGTTCAACCATGCATCAATAATTGGTGTACCATCTTTCTCTTTAGCGTATAAACCATTAAAAGGAATTGCGTCCTCTTGTGCATCTAAATACTTGTGAACGCTTTCGCGCCAAATACATCCTAATGAACCATATATAGCTTTCTTATTCGTGTCATACGTTACACTGGAAAACTCCTTTAACAAGATTAAACGTGCTTCATCGCTTAAATAGGCGTCATTACTTACAACATCACTTAACCAATTTGATATTGCTGGTGCACTCACAACAGAATACGGTTTCAACGTACGGAGTGTTGAAGTGTTGAGTAAATTCATCGATAATTTAACGTACGGTTTCTTTGGACTCGTAATATTTCTTACCGTTCTCATTGACTGTTGCGCGCAATACTCATCCTCTGATGTTCCTAAATAAATAATAAATTTACCCTGTATATGATCCGCATAATTTGAAATGATGAAATTCTCCCACTGCCAAGGATGAACAGGTATAAACACGTACTGTTTTGGATTACATCCCCGATTACGAATTCGCTCCATAAACTCTTCTAATTTACGCTCACCAATCTCCTCTATTAAAATTTCGTCATAAATTACTTCATTCTCATACCCTACACTGGAGTATTTTTTATGCGCTGCAATCCATATGAGTTTTATTGGCTGCATAAATTCATATCCATATTGAAAATTGTCACGATATTGAAATCCAATACGAGCTTTATAACTAGGGTGATATGGATGGCCGTCTATTAAATGGCTTTCAAACTCATCGTAAGATTTTTGAGTGTATTCTTTCTTATTATTTCTTTCATATTGTGCAATCGTGTCTTTAAATATTGTTTGTTCTAATTCGTGCATAAAAGAATCTAATTTAGCTTGTTCTACACTAGCAACCCGAAAAACTTCTTCTAGAAATTGCGAGACAGATTGTATTTCTTGCTGTTCATCTTGGCCTCTTACTATTAATGAGTCTAAAGAAATACGTCCAAATGTCATCCGTTCCCTGCCATAGCATTTGTACGTGACACTTTTGTCTTCTTCATCAAGTCCTTGTATTATAAAAAGAATTTGTTCTTCTTTTTCTATGCGAACCGGTGTAATAATCCCCTCATAAATTAACGATTCTACTAATTGACGTAGCACTCTTCTTCGTACTGAAATGTAATCTTCTGATTCGAGTGCCTTCAATACTTTCGTATGATACATGTCCAATCTCATAAAACCCTCCACCTTATGACAAAATACCATTATTTGTATTACGTGAAATTTTAACGCTATTTATGAACGAACAGCCACTTCTCTAACGAGTGGATTATGTACTTGCACATAAATTGCTTGCTCTAATGGATTACTTAACTCATCGACATCGAAAAATCTCGTTAGTAAATTTGCTTTACATGCTAACTTATCTTCGTCCAACAATTCTCTTAAAAATGTTGAAGGTTCCCGGTTATATGGAAGGTATGATTCAAGTACAGACCTTAATTCCGAGAGAAGAATTTCCTCCTTAATTAATCCTGCTGTGCCAAAACCATTAATAAGGCCAAACATATGATTGAAAATTAAGTAGTAACGAAATCTCTCATCCACAATATAGTCGTCATATAAATTTCCAGTACGTTCTCCAATACCAGCTAATTCATTATTAAGCATCTCTTTCATTGAATTACAGAAATAAAACCCTTGATTATCACGGAAATAATATTTGACCGGATAACCATCCTTTAGCTGAACAACGCTATTTTGCTGATGAGCTTCTAATGCAACACCATACTGTAAATACATCCATACCATTGGCTTTAAAGAAATATTCATATATCGTCTAAACCACTCTAAGCTTACTTCTTCACAGCTTTTACTTTCTAAATCTGCTAGGCGATGAATAATATTCGATAACCGCGTACGCTCCCCAGGTATAGCGTCTTGAACTAGCCCAGCAATTAATGTTGCGTCGTTTGCATGTTCACTATAAAAAGGGTTCTCGCGAATAATCACTTCAAATCCAGATTCTTGTGTTCCATAATTTAATGTAATATAGGCTGGATCACAAATAAAATCAAAGCCTGGAAATCTTTCTCGTACTTCACCAATAGCCGTATTTAACATTTCCTTCCCTTCAAGACCACTCTCAAGTTCTTTCAGTTTATTAATACGCATTGAATTCGTTACTTTCACCGGAAATGAAAACTTAAGCATATACTTCGAATCGGGATGATATAGCGTCCTTAGTGATGATGTTGCCATATAATACTTACCTACAGGACCAATATACTCAAGCAATTCTTGAACTATCCAATCTTGTACGTAAGCTTGATGCAAGAGCCATTCTGCCTGAAGCGGATGAATTGGAATTAATGCATATTGATCTTCCTTACAGTACTTCGCTATAAATTCCTTACTAACCATCTCATCATTACTTAATTCTTCTTTTATAATCGTTGTTGTAGAATCTGATAATAATGATTTTTCATTTACTATACTTTTATGTGCCCGAAAATAATGAAGCTGACATTCTCCTTTTAATTCTGGAGAATACATTGCACTTTTCCAATCCAATATCCCTTGTCTACTCTTTGGTGTAGGATGAGTTAAATGCCCAAATAATAAAGACTGCTCCGCTTCTATAAAAGTTGTATGGAAACCGTATAATGCGGATGTATCTTCTATTCTCTCTCTTGTAAATTCCTCAATATTTTGACAACTACGAATGACTCGAAGCATGAGTTCCGCAGGATTCGTCCCTTCTCCGTAGTTGATAGACATCTCTTTTATTAAAAATGTAATAACTGTAACGTAATCTGCTTTAATAACAGAATTACTATCTCCAATTTGATAATAAAATTGTTCTCCAAACAAATGGCGATCTGTTGATGATTTATATATAACTTCTCCATACAAAGTAACGTTCTGTGCCGATAGCCGACAACATAAATATGTAGGGACTGTATCTCTATTCAACGTATTACTGAAGATACTCTTCATTCTTTCATCCTCTGTAATCCATTCTCCACTCCCTGTTTCTCTTAAATAACAGTTTAAAAAGCTTTGTAATGTTGCATGTTCTGCGATTTGTTTCGCATGCTGCATACTGGTCCTGCTACTAAAAATATAGATAAATGTACATTCTTAGAGTATTCCTGCTTCTACGTGTCCTGTCTCGCCAATCACTCGCTACTACAGTTTGCTGTAACACTCCACAGGCGTAAATTCCGATGTAGCCCACCGTACATATATACAATCTATTTACGTTAGTATTATATATTCTTTTGCTTGTAAAAGGTTGATTGACGCGTTCAAATCTCTATCCATTACATTTCCACAGTCACATTCATATACTCGGTTGGATAGCTTTAAGTCTACTTTCTTTTGACCACAACATGAACATAACTTTGAAGATGGATAGAACCTGTCTACTTGACGTAGTTCAATTCCATATTCCTCACATTTCGTCAATAACCATGTTTTAAATGTATAAAAGCACTGCTTAGCAACTGCTTTAGATAGATGTTTATTCTTCATCATACCTTTCACATTCAAATCTTCTACTGTAATAAACGTTGGCTTGGTTTTCACCACACCATTTACAACAGACTTTACATACGCTAATCGAATGTTTGCTAGCTTGGCATGTAGTTTTTGCACCCTAAGAATGTTTTTATCTATATTCGCTCTTTTATTAGTAACAGAGTGTTCACCTCTCTTTTTTAGATTTTCAAATTTACGTGATAAAGAGCGTTGTTCACGTTTTAACCGCTTTTCTATCTTTTTTACTTTTCCTGTTTTGTTTATATTTTTGTGAATTTTCCCATCGCTACGTACAGCGAAATCTTTCACGCCTAAATCAATGCCTACACCTGTTGAATGGAGTGTTGGCTTCGCTTTTGTTTCTTCCAATTCACAAAGCACAGATACAAAATATTTTCCTGCTCTTTTAGCTATCGTTCCGCTTTTTACAACCGCATCTTTTGAAATATATCCATACTCTTTTAATCTCATCCATCCAATCGTAGGGATTTTTACTCTATGTCTTTCAACTATCCAATCTGTTTTGTTGTTTTTAGGAAAATAATATTTTACATCTTCATTTTTCTTTTTCTTGTAGCGTGGAAACTTAGATAAACCTTTAAAAAATTGCTTAAAAGCTTTATCTCCGTTCATAATCGCTTGTTTTACAGCTTTACTTGATACTTCTTTTATCCACTGGTCACATTCTTTTGTATGAATGTTATTTAGCCATTTAGAAAATTCATAGCCACTAAGAGATTTCCCCTCGGATTCATATATCTCTTTGTTTTTCGAAAGATATAGATTGTAAACATACCTGCACACTCCAATCGTTTGATGGATCTTGATTATTTGTTCATTTGTCGGCTTAATCTCTATTAGATATGCTTTTTTCATAGATCTTCATCCTCCGACATTCTCTTTTTGTATTTCCTCAATCTGTATATCCTACAACTAAATATGTGAATAACAGATATCAAATACTAAGCAAACTCTTCTTGTGGAGACAACCTTTCATTAGTAACAATGATAACTTTGACTCCCAACTTATGAAGAAATCCATCAAACCAATCATAATCAAAACGGAAAAACCTATCTTTGTGTGCGATGGTGATGGTTGAAACATTTCTCTCCATGCAGTCATCGAGCTTATATTTTTCATTACGCATATCCACGTTTACTTATGTTTTCACTTACTGTTAGTTCCTCCTCTTTATATTAAAGCTATCGAAATTTTATATAATAAACGATAATTGAATGTCGTTATCAATTACGATTCTAATTGATAATGATATTCAATTCAAGAGTATATTTCAGAATTTTTTTATCAAATAAAATTTTTCTTTTTTTCTTTCTTTTCTTTAATCTAGTTAAAAGTACACTAGAAAAATTCTTGTTTTCAAACTAATTACCTACTATTTTTTATTAATCCATTTTTTGATGGATTAATAAAAAGGTACACCAAATGAGGTATACCTTTCTCTACGATATGTTTACATAATATTATTATTTTCATCAATCTATATAGCTGTTTGTTTTTGTAACAATTTCAAATCTCTCCAACAATACGCTGTTTCTTCTACCTTTACTCTCTCTAAAAATTTCGTATCAATTTTTTCAGGGTTAAATTTTTCATAAAACTTTTTTGAAGGATTATTCGTAACGACCCAAACTAAAAGAGATTGCATATCATTCTTTACACATTCTGATAGTAACGCTTGAAATAACTTTTGGCCTATTTTCAATCCTTGATACTGTTGTAAAAGATAGATTGCATATAATTCCCCATCACAATTATATGAACCACTTCTTTCAACTCCCCCATCAATGAATCCGACTATCGTTCCATTTAACGTCTCTGCTACAAATCTAAACTGATGATTATCTTCTTTTTGAAAAATATCCTCCCATTGTTTTTCTCGTTTCTCATATGCTATATTATCTAAAATTTCGTCAGCAAATATCCCTTTATACGTTGTTTTCCAACTATCAACATGCACCTTTGCTATACCTGGTATATCATCCTTTATTGCTCTTCTAATATGTATTCCCATCATTTCTCCTCCTTTTTATTCATCATTATATCAATTTCATTTCTTAAAAATCCAAATAAAAAAGAGTGAATTCACTTCACTCTTTTTTATCACAATTATCTACTTTCCACTTCAACTGAAACTACTCGATCAATCTCTTTCAGGGAACTATATAACTCTGTTGTATATAAATCTTCTGGAGCTAAAATAACCATCTCCAGTTGCTGAAATGCTCCACTATCTATATCTTTAATTTTCACGCGTTTCACATGCATGCCTAAATTTTTAATTTGCTTAAATATACCATCTAACTCATGATGCTCTTTAACAGTAATTTTTATAGATAAATCCTTTTGTCTTAATGAATACGGTCCTGCAATTTTCACAAGTTGCGGAAGTACATTAATCGCTAAAATAATTAAAACCATAGCAACTGTCGCTTGTAAATAAAATCCCGCACCAATTGCGATTCCTAAAGCTGAAGCAGCCCACACCATAGAAGCTGTTGTTAATCCAGAAATAACGTCATTACTTCTTCGTAAAATGACACCTGCGCCAAGAAAACCAATTCCACTAACAATTTGAGCGGCCAGTCGCATCGGATCCATATTTGTATGTCCAGGAACAGAATATACATGCACAGATTCAATTGAAACCATCGTAATTAAACAACTTGCTACAGAAATAACCATACTTGTTTTCACACCAAGTGGTTTATTCTTTAGCTGCCTATCTATCCCGATGAATAATCCTAAAAATAGTGCTAAACCTAATTTGAGTAAAAATTCATATGACATATTTCCATTCTCCTTACTTTACAATGTTTCCCTTAGAATAACTCACTATAACTCTTTTATGATATCAATTCCAGTCTTTTCTATTCATTTAACGTAAAAAACCGAAAAAACATTTATAACGATGTTTCTCCGGCTTTTTATTACACTTTAGATTCTTCTTTATTTCTGATCTTTAATCTTAATTTCTGCATCTTTGTAGAATGCTAATTTACTGTCATTATACTCTTTTGTAAATTTGTTAAACTGCTCTTTCGATTTTTGTGCTTCCACATTTAATTCATTAACAGTTTTAACTTTTTCACCGATTTCTTTTAATTTCGTTTCTTTTACTTTTAATTTTTCATACAGTTCTTTTTCAGTCGCTAACACTTTCGTGTAATTTTCATTCATCTTTTTGAATGCATCATAACGATTTTTATACGACTCTTCTACTGCTTTTGCTTGTTTTTGTAACTTCTTATCTTCAATCTTCTCTATATTACTTTGAACAGATTTCGTTTCCTTCTGTGCTTTTTCTAGCATTTCTTTTTCACTTTTCAATACTTTTTCACGGTCATCTACATTTGCAGTAGCTTGCTCTATTTTCTTCACAACTGCTTCATTATGATCTTTACCTTCTTGCAAAATTTGAGCATATAATTCTTGACCTTGTTTCTCTAACTGCTCTAATTTTTTTGCTTCATCCACTAAAGATTTTTCTTGTGTTGCTGCTGTTTCAAAAGCTGTATATAGATTTTCTTCTGGCTTTTCACCGAAACAACCTGTTAAAAGTCCTACTGATAATGCTCCAACTACTGCTACTTTTCCATACTTCAACGTTCATTCCTCCATTACATACGGTTATCATGCCAGAGGTTCACTGGGAAGTGACTCTCTTCATGATAAGCTTCAAACTCATAACCCTTTTCTTTTAGCCCCTTTAAAATTGCTGGCACAGCAGCAACTGATTGCGGGTGAATATCATGCATTAAAATTACTTCTTGTGGTTTTGTTGCGTTTGTTAAGACATTTTGAGCAATTTGTGCTGCAGCTGCATCAACTGGAATTTTATTGTATTTCCAATCTGATGAATCAATTGTCCAATCCCATACTTTAAGTCCGGCTTCTACCACTTTATTTCGAAGACCTTCATTCAATCCAGGCATCGAACCATATGGAGGACGTGTTAATTTAGGTGATTTCCCAATAATATTAGCGATTAAACCTTGATCTTCTTTCATCTCATTTACATACTCGCCATTTTTATATAACTTTGCGAAATTATGTGTCATACTATGCATGCCTACATAATGACCCTCAGCATTTTCACGTTTCACTAAATCAGGAAATTGTTTTACATTCGCTCCAATTAAAAAGAACGTCGCCTTCGCATCATGTTGTTTTAGCGTATTTAATAATTCAGCCGTATATTTCCCTGGCCCATCGTCAAATGTAAGATAAGCAACTTTTCTTTCTTTTCCATTAAAACGACTTGGTGCCGTTTTATTCATTTCAACTTTCGGCTGTTCACTTGCAAGCTGCACTACGTTTTCTTGTTTCGCAACAGCTTTTGCTGGTGAAGTAATTGATTGGAACATGTAATACCCAATAGCTACTGCGGCAATCGCTATTAAAACGACTACTATTTGTTTAATTTTTAAAGCTTTTTCCATTCTATCGAATTCCTCTCCCTATTAATCTTATATATAAATCGCCCAATATAATTATACATCTATTTATTTTTATTTCACCATGTAAACAGATTTTTTTGTATTATAATGGGAGTTTTATCAAAAGTATTGTTCCATGTGCTTATAAGACTTAACGTATCTCCATGAAGATCCATCATTTTTTGACGATAGCTAAACCAATACTTTCACCTATTGCATGATTATTAATCTGGCAAAATAGCTGGTCAATATATGATAAATGATCTTTCGCAATTACTATCTCTTCGTCTTTCACCTTAATCGCTTCAATGTGTATGAATATGTAATTGCATTTTGAACAGTCTTTCTTTAACCTGTTTCAATTCCCACCAATTCAATTGTTCTATAAATAGTGATAAATTGAATTTCCTTCCCTTCAACTTTAGGAGCTAATTTCCAAATAGTCCCCTCTAGTATATCGTATAATTACACCTTTTGTTTATATAAATTAAAATGATTTTAGTATAATTTTTCCGCAACAAAAAACCGTTATTAAAAAGTTGCTAATCCACTTCAAAAAAAAGATTGGCAAAAGCCAATCTTTTTTTATTATTCGTTTCGAACTGGTTTTGGCGTTACACCTAAATGATCATTTAATTTTTTTGAAATATCTTTTACATTTTTTTCATTTGGAATGTAATAATAAATACCACCGATACGTTTATCTGTACCTTCTATTTGCATTTTTTCCATTTCCAAATTAGTTCCTGCCATATTTTTTGTAATGGCAAGCATATCGTCAAATGTTAAGTTCGTTTTCATGTTTTTATCAACCGCATCTAGTAAAGAGCCCATTTTGCTAATTGATTGAACAGACATCGCTTTTTTGGCAATTGCTTCTATTACAAGTTGCTGTCTCTGTCCACGCATTGCGTCACTATCAATTTTACGCGTTCTTGCAAGTGCAAGTGCTTGTTCTCCATTTAAATGTTGATAACCTTTTTCTAAATGGATCATACCAGCTTGGTCTTTACTATCTTGTTCAGTGAAAGTAACTGGTACATCAATATCAATACCACCAATTGAATCGACAATTTGTACGAATGATTCAAAGTTAAACTTCACATAATAATCAACAGGGACATTTAAAAATCTTTCCACCGTATCGCGTGTGCTTTCTACGCCACCAAATACGTGAGCATGAGTAATTTTATCTAATTTTTTTCTAGTTGGAATATAAACACGTGAATCACGTGGAATACTTACTAGCTTAACAGACTTATCATCTTTATTAATTGTTGCTAATAAAAGTGCATCTGTTCGAACTGCTTCGCCATATTGGCTTTTTCTCATTTCACTTCCATCTACACCCATGATTAATATTGAAATATTATCCTTTAAAGGTTCAACTTCTTTATCACGCTTTGATGACTTATCAATTTTTGCATACGCATCATTTACAACAGCTTTTGCTTTATTATATATAAACGAACCATATCCTACTCCTCCAAAAATAAGTAGGAAAAATGGAATTAATATGAACCATTTTATTGACTTTCTTTTAGAACGCTTTTTATTACTTCTCGTATTTTGTTCTAATTCAGAGCTCATACCCATTCGCCTCTCTTTCTCTTTACCAAGTATAATGTAAGTCTATTTATCTTCATATTGAATTTCCTTTCACTAACCTTACACTTTTGTAAGGTTACTACTTAAATCCAATATGTATTCCATTTCACATTATACTCTCGTACTTATTTTTGGCAAGTCACTATTTACCAATTTCAAAAATTTAGCACTTCGCAACATACGGATTTACAAATTTATTAACTCTTTCATTTTAAATTAGAATGTCTTTTTCCTAACAAACGATATGAATAAAGAATCCAGCTAATTATAAAACCTCTATGAATACAGTATATTTAACTTTATTATTTCTCAAACGGCGTATACACACTTTTCTTCCCCTGATTATCAATGTAAGCCGACTTTGCTTTTATTTTCGTTTTTTCTACTTCCATGTCTTCATTTGAGAAGTTCACAATGATTTTAATATCTTTTCCATAAGAAACAGATTGTACTAGCTTATCTTCTGACAAATACGCAAAATTCGTCATCTCTTCTTTTACTGCTTTTTCATGAACTTCATTCCAAACTTTTAGATGCTCTGTAATTTCTTTTTTATGCTTATTCCACTCTACTTCATCTAAATGGTACAACGGAGGAACATTATACAATAATTCAGACAGCATTCGATTTCCAACTTCATCTTTTACCTTTAAACTTCCCCATTCCCAATGATGCGTTGTAATAACGGAATCATTGTATACTAATTTATATAATGGTACCGAATATACTGGGTTTAAATATACTTGTTTATATTCTTCTTTCAATGGTACTTGTTTTGCATATTTTTCGGGAACGTTTTGATTTGGTGACCAATATCCACCGACATAATACGGACTTGTTTTATTTTTCCGCATATCTTCATCGTCCCATTTAATAACAGGTGTTTCAATTCCGTGTGCAAATGCAATCGTACTACTAGCAAAATCATTTCCACCTTCAGAACCAACGACCATACCCTTTTCTTGTGCAATGTAGTCCATTCGTTTTAAACGTGCTTTTAAATCTTGCTCTTGTGTCGTTATATGTTTCGCTGAATAGTCATCGTAAATTTCACCTGTCGCATCACAATCAATAAACCATGAATTATATTTAGGACCATTTTGTAATATATCATTCATGCGTCCCTTTACACTAGGTAGCGATAAAGTCGGGTTTAACTTGCGACCTCTGCCTAAAAAGCCTTGCATCTTTTCTCCGTTTTTCTTCGTTACAGTAGCCTCTTCGTATAATGATGGGTCATTAAAGGATGCTGTGTTCCAATTTTTATCACTTTTTTCGTGAATGGAATGATATGAATCATACGGACCAACTAAATACCCCATTTCCTTAGCTTTTGTCACGAAATTAGGTTGCATAAATCCTTGTTCCCAGTTCGGAAGACCAATCCACGCTTTTTCTATTCCTGCCTCTTTCATTTCCTTTAGTATGTCCGTTCCATCTGCATTACCCCATTTACTTACCTCTTCAACCGCATCACCAAGTAGCGACTTTAATAAATGCTTATTTAAGCTATACAATTCTGTATTCGTTAAGTGACCTACACCTTTCTTTAATAGCACACTAGCTTCCTGATCAACGTTTTGAAAAATATCCTCTTTATAAAATTCCTTCATAGATAATACTTCGTTTATATAACGTAAAATAACATTTTTTTGATACTTATCAATGAAATCTTGTTTACTTACTTGATCTAATACATTCAGTTCCCCAGGCTCTGAACTATTCTTTTGAATAAGTTCTTTTATATGGCTAAACAGCGGGCTATTTATTTGCTCTCTTAGTTTTGGCCAATTTATATTACTTTCTGATAAACCATTTTGATTCCAAAAATAAAAATGCGCCGCTCCATATAACTTTTCGATTTCTTTATTTTTTCTAGCCTTTTCTTGTAATGTTTTAAATTCACCTTTTCGAACAATATCATCCTTATACAGTTTAGCAATGCTTACCGCATCATTATTTGTCACATATAATTGAAATCCATATGTTTTATTTTTATTTATGCTCGGAAATTCATGTGTAAAATCAAATCCTATTTTCGGATCCGAATGAAATTTCAATTCATTATTAAACATATTGTTTGCAATATATACAATTGAATATTTCGAACCATTTAATGCGAAAAACTTCATAGAAAATGATTCAGCAAATGAATATGCATCATCCTTTAAAAACTTCTTCCAATTCTCATCATTGCTCGGAATTTGCTTACCCTCCCATAACGGAAGTGTATAATTTTCAGCTTCTACTTTCGGCCATGTAAAGCTTTCTGCACCAGTCGATTCCACTTCAATGTTTAAGTGGTCTTTTTTCTTTTCTAATTTTATTTTTACTTTTTGATCTGGATATTCCCACGATGTACGATCCTTTTCTTTTTTTACATTCGATACCTTCATTTTCGGTAGGGGTTGTGATGCCTGTTCCTTTACACCCTCATGTTCTACAGTTAATGTGAATGTTTCTGGATTTACATCATAAGTAAAATCTTTATACGTCGCTTTCTTTATTTTAGACTCTTGTACAGCATTACTACCTTTTACGTCACAACCGACTAAAGTCGAAAATGACATAGTTGTAAGAAGACATATTGCTATCATTTTTTTCATCTTCTGCACCTCCACCAATGAATATACAGGTGGTTTGTTACAGGAATGTGGCAAAAAATAATAGAGCTAGCATTTTGCTAGCTCTATTTGGAGTATTAAATGGTGATATGAACAACTATAACTCGCTTAGAAGATATGTAATACAGTAACTACGTTTTTTCTCAACAATTATGAAACTAAGCAAATCAAAATTTTAACAAGCATTCTTCAACTGAAAAAATAAGTGTATACAATGTATCCTAAAAGTAGTACTAAAATGATTATTCCTGTACCTTTCCAATTCATACCGCCTGCTATATCAACTGGACTACCTGTTTCCGCTCTATTGAGTCCGTCATGTAAAGAACCCGTAGGATTACTTTTTAATTCACTTTGTCTCATACGCTCTCTTTTTTCTTCTGGTGACTCTTTATTCATTTAATCACCTCCAAAATGAATGCACTCTTTACTTACATTATTCAAAATCAACATTTGTTTTATATTTTTTTCCGAAAAAACCTAATTTAAAATAGGTTTGCAACGTAAAGAAAGCTAGCCATGCCAGCTTTCTTTACGTTCCAATATGCTCTTCCTTATTTACAATAATACCTTTATGGTCGATTTCAAGCTCACATACTTTCATATCTGTAAATACTCTCGCTAATTGCTCAGCGACTTCTTGACGTTTCTCATATGGCGTTAATATAAAAATAGATGGTCCCGCACCGCTAAGTGCTGTGCCGTACGCACCAAATTCTTTTGCGCATTTACGAATAGATGGTAATAACGGTACGAGTTCTAAACGATATGGCTCGTGAAAATGGTCTCTCTCCATCATTTCACCTACAACTTCCCACCGCTTTTGACATAATGCAGCTACTAATACGTTACTTATCGCACTAGCTTTAACTGCCTCATGAAACGGAAACATCTTTGGTAATACAGATCGACTTTCATCTGTATTTAATTCTTCATTCGGAATGAGAGAAATTACACCTAATTCCTTGCTCTCAATTCTTACGACGGAAACATCCTTTCCATCAAGTGCTCCAATTACAGTTCCACCTAGTATAGAAGCAGCAACATTATCAGGATGTCCTTCAAAATTTGTAGCAATTTGAACTTTTTGATCAGCAGTTAAGTTCAAATTGCCTAGTTGATTCGCAAGCTCTATCCCAGCTACAATCGCTGATGCACTACTTCCTAGCCCTCTTGTTAATGGGATATTACTAGTAACTTCTATTATATGGGGTGATATAGAAGGACATACTTTACATGCCGTGCTAACGATTAAATTTTTATCGTCTGTCGGAATTGATTCTTCAAAGGAATGGATTACTTGCCATTTATCAGCTTTTTCTTTAACCACCACATCTAAATACAATGACAAAGCTATTCCAACTGAATCAAATCCAGGACCAACATTCGCCGTACTAGCAGGGACACGAACGCTAAATGGTATCACGACATAATCACCCCTTTAATATGCTCTTTAATTTGTTCTATATCATTTGAAACATTTGCAATATCTAATGTATTAGAAGAAATTGCGATATCAGGATCTTTCAAGCCATTTCCAGTTAAAACCGCAACAACCGTTTCTCCTTTTTTGATTTTTCCAGATTGAACATGTTTAATTACGCCAGCTAATGAAGCATTTGATCCCGGTTCAGCGAAAACTCCTTCAGTTTTTGCCAATAACCTATACGCATGTAATATTTCTTCATCTGATACCATATCTATTTCACCGTGAGACTGCTCAGCAGCCTCTACTGCGTATGACCAACTTGCCGGGTTACCGATACGAATCGCAGTTGCAATTGTTTCAGGTTCTTCAATTACATGCCCTTTTACAATTGCAGCTGCTCCTTCTGCTTCAAAACCATGAATTCTTGGCTTCTTATAACCTTTTTCTTTCTCATATTCACAGAAACCTTTCCAATATGCTGTAATATTTCCTGCGTTCCCAACAGGGATAGCTAGAACATCTGGTGCATTTTGCAATTGGTCACAAATTTCAAATGCTGCCGTTTTTTGCCCTTCAATTCGATAAGGATTTACTGAGTTTACTAACGTAATCGGCTCTTCTGCAGCAATATTTCTTACAGCCTTAAGTGCATCATCGAAATTCCCTTCTATTGAAATAATTTCAGCTCCATAGGCAACTGCTTGCGCTAATTTTCCATGTGCAATCTTTCCTTCTGGTATTACGATAATACATTTCATCCCAAGACGTGCCGCATATGCTGCAGCTGATGCTGATGTATTACCTGTTGATGCACAAATGATTGCTTCTGAACCTTCTTCTTTCGCCTTAGCAACTGCCATGACCATACCACGATCTTTAAAAGAACCTGTCGGATTCGCTCCTTCGTACTTACCATATAGCTGAATCCCTAATTGTTTTGATATATTTAATAACGGAATAAGTGGTGTGTTTCCTTCCATTAAGCTGACATCAGGTGTATTTTCATTCACCGGTAAATAAGAAGCATACTGTTTTAATAGTCCTTTATACATATTGTTTTTCCTCCTCAATAATGTAGTAACTGTTTATTTCACTTGCGACAGCTTCTATCGCTTCTAAAACTCGTTCGAATTGATACTTGGAAGTTCGATGTGTAACAACAACGACTTCTGCCAGTTCACGGTTTAAAGGTAATTGAATAACCTCTTTTAAACTTACAGAATAATTAACGAAACATTCTGTTATTTTCCGCAACATCCCAGGCTCATCTCGTAATGAAATGCGTAAGAAATATTTCGAAACTACTTCTTCATCACCTTGTAATTCATAAGGAACTGGTTCTTTTAACGCACTTTTATTTTTCGGAACTTGATTCATATTTTTAACGATTGAAATAATATCACTTACTACAGCAGAACCAGTCGGTAACTTTCCAGCTCCGGGTCCATAAAACATTACTTCTCCTACCGCTTGGCCATGGACATACACCGCATTAAATTCATTATTCACATTTGATAATGGATGCTGGCTCGGTAAAAGCGTCGGTTCTACACTTAAATGAATGGCTGGTCCTTGTTTTTCAGCCTTACCAATTAACTTCATAGTAAATCCTAACTTTTCAGCCATTTGTAAATCTTCTTTTTCGACCTTTCGAATCCCTCTTACTTGCACATCATCTAATGAAACATTCATCGAAAAACCTAAGTTTGCAAGAATTGCTACCTTTCTCGCCGCATCTAGTCCATCTACATCTGCTGTCGGATCCGATTCTGCAAAGCCTAATTTTTGTGCTTCCTGTAAAGCCTCTTCATAAGACCATCCATTTTGACTCATTTTTGTTAACATATAATTTGTTGTACCATTTACAATTCCCATTATTTTTTCAATTTGATCTGATGCTAGCCCATCAGTTAGTCCTCTTAACACTGGAATACCGCCCGCTACACTCGCTTCGTAACATAAATCACAATCATTATCGTTCGCCAGTTGAAGAAGCTCTGCACCATATACAGCCATTAAATCTTTATTTGCTGTTACGACATGTTTTTTATTTCGTAAAGCCTTAACAATATGCTGTTTTGCTTCTTCAATTCCTCCCATTACCTCTACTACAATATCAATATTTGAATCATTTAGAACTTCATCTGCATGACTTGTTACTGCAATTCCGTCAATACAAACATCGCGTTCTTTTTCCAAATCACGTACAACGACTGTTTTCACTTTCACTTCGTATCCTGTATCAAGAGCGATTTTTTTATAATGTTCTTTCAAAATATGGACAACACCACTTCCGACCGTACCTAAACCTAATACCCCAACATTTATAACGTTATTCATCTTCTAATCTCCTCCTAAAAGTTTAATTGTTACACCTATAAATCACCTTACTCTGCTTTTTTGTCATGCAGGTGGTGGTTATTTCCGTACTTTTAAATCGTTTCATATTACCGCACCTCCCTTCAAAGTAATAAAAAAACACACTCATCCCTAGGAAAGGGACGAATGTGTTTTCGTGGTTCCACCCTTGTTCCAATCTAGACAGACGTATCTCCTTCTAGATTGCTCAAGTTCAGATAACGGCTGATACCGTCAATAATTACTAGATTACTCGTTCACTATTGAAGTTCAAAGGTGGTAAAATCATTTCTCGTGTTAGGAAGCTCACACCCTTGACTTCCCTCTCTGTAAACCGTAAAAATGATTTCGTGTCCTTATCATTACTTTTTCGTTCATGTCTATTTGTTAACTTATTATAATTATCAACTTTTGAAAAAGCAAGCCTATTTTTACTAACTATTTTCAAGAATTTTTTTATTATATTTTACAATAGCATTATGCAACTGCCACTCAATTTACCTATTTTGTTATTTCTCCAGTTAATAAATCAACGGTTCATATATAAAGTGAAACTTTAATCAGTGGGGATTTTGTTCATCCCCACTGATTATTAGTTGAGCCAATCGGGCTTTTACGAGCAGTTAATCCCCACCTAACTTCTTTGCTTTCGCTGAATTTTGAGGTGGGGGTCTTACTGCCCGTTAATGCGGGATAAATTCCCCATTCTAAACCCCGTACATATCCGCTCTACAAAACTATATCAATAAAATTTTTAATACAATCTTTTTGTATAACTTTCTTCTAAAGAACGTGCAACATCTTCTTCTGAAGTATTCACTTTCGCATGCTCCAGCAACATTTTTGCTGCTGAAGGTAACTCTTTTTTATTTAACCAAGATTCTGATTCCCACATCTTAGAACGAATAAACGCTTTTGCACAATGAATGTAACACTCTTCTATTTCAACAACAATTCCAAGTAACGGATTGCGTCCATTCGCCTGCATTTCTTTCAAAATTTCTTCGTCGTTTGTAATATACGCTCGGCCATTTATTCTGAGTGTCTCCCCAAGACCTGGAATAAAAAAGATTAGTCCTACACGTGGATTTGAAATAATATTCAAAATGGAGTCTATACGACGATTTCCTGGTCTTTCTGGAATGATAATTTTATTATTATTGAGTACGTATACAAATCCAGGTGCGTCTCCTCTCGGCGAGGCGTCACACTCCCCCAACTTATTTGCAGTAGATAATACTAGAAAAGGAGATTTAGAAAGGAAATCTACACAATGGTGGTCTAATGATGAAATAACTTTTTTCAATGCTCGCTCACTTGGTTTCCCCAATATTTTCCGTAACTCTTCCTCTGTTGAAATAATCGATTTTATTTCCATACGCTCTATCTCCACTTATAATCGCCCCTTTTTCTTTATTTTCCCAAAATTCAATACGAATATTGTATAATAAAATTTGCAGAAAGGGGAATTAAAATGACAGAGTGGTTAACAATATTTGATTCTGAAAGAAATACACTTGGGAAGAAATTACGCGATGAAGTGCATCGTGACGGTGATTGGCACGAAACATTTCATTGTTGGTTTGTAGAAAAAGATGCTAAAGATATATTCTTATATTTCCAATTACGCTCTAAAAATAAAAAAGAAGCTCCATGTATATGGGATATTACTTCAGCTGGACATATTATGCATGATGAAGATGTACAAATTGGTGGTCTTCGTGAAATCGAAGAAGAATTGGGGCTTTCCTTTCAAACTACTGATTTAGTATACAAAGGAATCTTTAAAATAGATTATGAAATTTCAAATCTTACTGATCGTGAATTTTGTCATATGTATTTTCACAATGTCATCAATCCACTTCCATTCGCACCAGGTGAAGAAGTAGACGATGTGATGAAAGTACATGCAACTTCTTTTCTACAACTATTAAATGGTGAGATTTCATCTTTTACAGCTATTTCTGTTTTAAACAATAAACCAATTACAATAACATTTGAAGATATTTATCCGTATGATCTTGCATACTATGAATTTGTTATAGAGAAAGGAAAAGAATTATTAAAAAATAATAGTTTATAAATAAAATAGGACTCTTAGCATAATATTGCGTAGAGTCCTATTTTTTATTATTGTTCAAGTATCTTTAATTTATTCTCTACTTGTATAAATAAACGAATAATTAATAACAGCATAACCACCATAATCGCTATTATTGTATGTGGATATCTAAACAGTATACTAATAACACTTCCAATTAACATCATGATGAATCCGTTTTGCTTCATCACTTCTGCACTATACCTGTTACCCGCATCCCATAATTCCTTATTTTTCATAGATCGTTTCGTACGATAACCATATGCCGCATTAATATCGTTCGGTGGATTTTTTTGAAGAATAATTGCCGCAAGTATAAAAATAATACCAATCAATATGCTTATTCCTATGTTTACTAGTGCATCAATCAATTATATCCCCCCTAACTTACACT
The DNA here is from genome assembly GCF_900108285.1 of Bacillus sp. ok061. Lineage (NCBI taxonomy): Bacteria > Bacillati > Bacillota > Bacilli > Caryophanales > Bacillaceae > Bacillus > Bacillus sp. ok061. The sequence goes on from NZ_FNUW01000018.1 coordinate 82,152, forward strand.
TTCATTATACGACATAACCCTTATTTCTCCAATTTATAACACATTCACTTTCTTTCTTTTGATGTCTGGAACATACTTGGAAGTGTTACAAAATGTGCCCCTTTCGTTTTTAACTGCGGAATGATTTTGTCTAGTGCATCTACAGATCCTTGTAAATGCCCACCTGGTGTTGAATGTTGGAGGATGACACTTCCAGGAAATGAATTCCCTAACACATTATTTGTAATCGTATCAGCACTCACACCTTTCCAATCAACCGTATCAACACTCCACTGTACAATCATAAAATTTTGCTCTGTCGCCCATTTTAATTGATCTTCAAGTATTTCACCGTATGGCGGACGTATAAACTTCGGTGCATAACCAGCTAAACGATTTAATATTTCTTCCGTTTTTATAATTTGATTACGGTACTCATCCTCATTTACTTTCGCCAAATTCGGATGACTATACGTATGATTACCAATTACATGCCCTTCATTTGCAATACGCTTTACTACGTTCGGAAATTTTTCTGCGTTTTCACCAAGTAAGAAAAAAGTAGCTTTTACATTATGTTGTTTTAACTTATCTAATATTTTTGGCGTGAATTCTGAATCTGGTCCATCATCAAATGTAAGAGCTACTTCCGCTTTATTATACGGTCCTGAAAATGCGTACGCATATTTTTCAACCCATGAAAATGGTGTCCACGATCCACGATTATCTGCTTTCATTTGTACTTCATAGCTTTGAGGGATATATGCGTATGGCAATGCGCTTATATATTCTCCATAATAAAGTGAGTTATATGGCATATAAGCATACGAAACATCTCGTTCTAGTCCCCATTGAAATGGAACGAACATTTCTGACGAATAAAAATAATACATGATAAAAAACCTCCCTAAATTTTCATATGTGATTCATCAGCACTTTGTTAGAGAAATCGTTATTCATGTACAAAAATAAGACTGTCCATAATTAGGACAGTCTTACCACTATGCAATATTAATAAATCGATGTACTATCTTTCGGCAAAGCTTTCACATGCTTTAAATAGCTCGTCACTTTTTCATCATCACCTTGCGGATATTGATATCCATATGTTTTAGCAATTTCATTCGCCACTGCCCTAAATAAATCACCCATGACAAAAAATGACTCCCAAACATTTTCATAGTCGGCATTTGAAAATGTTTGTTTAAATTGCTCCCACATATCTTCTTCAACATATTGCTCGAAATGTTTTCCAAACTTCCCTGCATTAACTGTAAAGTCTGTTTTCATACCAATATGCCATTCTAGCATTATGATTAACATATCTCGCACTGGTCCTTCAAGCATTCCTTTCACATAAGAAAGTTCCTCTCTCCATAATCCTTTTGCCACATTTGTACTACACCACCAAAACTCATTACAGCAATCTAAAAACTCTTTTTCTGTAGTTTTTTTTATTAAGTAATCCTTATCGCTTGCTGGCGGGAATTCTTCCAGACAATTATCTTTATCAAGAAGCAGTTTACTTAAACTATCTTGTCCAACGAACTTTTTTATTAACTCAACTGGAACTAGCGTTAAATCAATCCGATTCCCATCCATGAACTGCATTAAATACGGAAACTTCCCATCTTCATCTGGTTGAACTAACGACATTTCTTCTGGCATTTGTACTATCATTATTTCTCCAAATCTATGAACCCAATTATGATTAGACATAAAAGATTGTATATCATTTACAACATACATAATATCATAGTCTTGAAAACAATCTTTTTTCACATTTGGATTTACACGCGATCCATTCATGATAACTGCTCGAATTCTTCCATCCTCTTTTGCTGTATTTATAATTACGTCTAACATTTCTTTTTCAGTTCTCATCTACTTATAAGCCTCCAATTTTTTAATATATAATATAATGCTATGTATACTGGAGGTCCACGAGCTAATCTCGTTATACACGATACATGTTATAGTTTTTGAAACTTCTTTTTCATCCCTTTTTCCTCCTTACATCACTCTTTTACAACTGCCATCACAAACCCATCGTATCCCTTACTTCCTACAGTTTGAAGCGCTGTGGCACTAACACGTGGCTCAGCAGCTATTAATTCATAGAAACGGCGTATTCCTTGTACACGAGGATCGCTACTAGTATTGTCAATAACTTCTCCTTCACGTACTACGTTATCTCCAATAATTACAGTACCCGGGCGTGATAGTTTCAGTGCCCATTCAAAATAAGCAGGAGTATTTTGTTTATCAGCATCTATGAAAATAAAATCAAAAGGTTCATACTTCTCATTTTTTATTTGTTGTAAAGAATCTAACGCTAATCCTGTTCGTATTTCAATTTTATCATTCAAATTAGCACGTTCAATATTGCTACGTGCAATTTCTGCATGTTTTTCATTTGCTTCCAATGTAACAACTTGACCTCCAGATGGTAAGCCCCTTGCAATCCATATCGTGCTATATCCGCCTAGAGTACCAATTTCCAAAATGTTTCGAGCTCCTTGAATTTGTACTAATAGTTGCAAAAACTTCCCTTGCGTTGGCGATACGTCATGTGCCGGTAAATTAGCTGCAGCATTCGCTTGAAGGACCCTTTCTAATGTAGAATCTTTCGGTATTAATACATCACTCACATATTGATCAACAGCCGTCCATTTCTCAATTGTACTCATGTAAATACCACCCCTTTCAATTTCCCAATGCTTTCTTCCATTCACTTTTAATTATACCGAAAATTCTGTCTCGAATACAAAAAATAAAGAAGGGACATCTACCCCTTACAGAATAGATATCCCTTCTTTTAAATATAAATTTAATTCCTATGGATTAGTAGACCAAAGCCCAGCAGATTTAATAAATGTACGTTTATTTAATTTCAGCTGCGCTACGATAAATTCTGCAATATCTTCTGCTTGCATTACTTTATCTGGGTTTCCATCAGTTAACCCTAAATCTACAGCCATATCAGTTGCTACTGTACTTGGAGTTAAAGCTGTTACACGAATGTTATGTTTGCGAACTTCCATCGCTAACGATTCTGTTAAGCCAAGGACACCAAATTTAGAAGCACTATATGCACTTGTTACAGGTGCACCTTTTTGTCCTGCTGTAGATGAAATGTTAATGATATCACCAGATTGTTGTTCAATCATGCTCGGTAAAGCTGCACGAGTTGCATAGTATACACCCATTAAGTTTACTTGAATGATTTTTTCCCAATCAGCAACGTCTAGTTCTAAAAACTTACCGAATTTAGAAATACCAGCGTTATTAATTAAAATATCGATAGATCCTAAACCATTTTTTAACGTTTCAATCGCAGTTGTTACTTCTTCGTATGATGAAACATCAGCAGTTGCAATAACAGCTTTTACACCTTCTGCTTCTACTTCTTTCGCTACAGCTTTTAAGTTTTCTTCTGAACGAGCTAATAAGCCTACATTTACGCCTTCTTTCGCTAATGCGATTGCTACAGCGCGACCAATTCCTCTACCCGCTCCTGTAATTAAAGCATTTTTACCTTGTAATAATTCTGCCAAGTATAACACTCCTTAATCATCTCAGTTATGTATTATATTAAAATTGTATCTATGTTTATGTAAAAAGGCAATGATGCACTTTCATGTGCGTAGGTTACTTGTAGGTAACTATAGAAAGTTTTTATTTATAAGTTTCATGTTTTTACCATTATTATTCATGTAAAATAAAAACAAATCCAGCATAGGAGAGTGTATGTGTATGAAAAGAAAAAAATGGGTCTTGTTACTAACTGCAGTTGGACTATTTATCATATTGTTTACACTGTACTTTATATTTGGTAATCCACTAAATTATAAAGTAATAGAAAAAGATACTAGCGATTATCTCCATATTAAAAAAGGTTATAAGCAAGAAGAAATACAAAACATAACCGGAAAATATACTCCCCTTTATAATATTGGCTATTATGCAACAGTAGTATATAAAGACGAACCATATTTTACATACTCTTATACATACGATGATAATAAAAAAATAATACAAGACAACGGTATTTTAGGAAGACACACTGAGTCATTTGAACATCTTAATTTAAACTGGTCGTTGTTTGACCAGTTAGTAGATGGTATTCATACAAACTTGCAAGGAAGAGGTTTTAGAGAAAAGAAAGATTATTCTATACGACACGTTCAATTCATTGATATAGATGGCGATAAAAACGGTGCGGAAGCATACGTTGACTTTAAGAAAGATAAAGAATCCGATTACTCATATCGTATGAATAGCGAAGGAAAAGCTTATCAATATAATTGCAGTAACGGTAAATGCATTTTTAAAGAGAAATAGTGTTAGAAGGCTCTCCTTCTAACACTATTTCTCTTCATGATTCGGCATACGCACAATAAATTCAGTACCTTTTCCTTCCTCACTCTCAACTTTTATTTCCCCATGATGAAGATCGAGTACTTTTTTTACAATAGCTAAACCTAAGCCACTTCCTCCATAGGCACGATTTCGTGAAGAATCCGCTTTATAAAAACGCTCAAAAATATGTTGTTTCTGTTCTTCAGATATACCAATTCCTGAATCACGGATACGCACTTCCACTACTGTTTCATGTTCCTTTAACTGAATAATAATCGTACCACCGCTTGGAGTAAATTTAATACTATTATGAATTAAATTAATCCACACTTGACTCATACTTTCTTGGTCAGCAATAACATGTACTTTTTCTAAATCTAGTTCTAACTCAATTTCTTTTTCAGCCCAGAGTGGTTCACTATTTAACACAATTTGCTTTAACTGCTGATCTAATCGATAACTCACTCTTTCTGGTATATACTCTTCTGATTCTAAAAGAGTTAACTTCAATAAGTTTTGACTTAGTTTAGATAATCTCGTTGTTTCAGTTTCAATAATGGTAAGATAATGCTTTCTTTTTTCCTCAGAAAGATTATCGTCTTGTAGTGCTCTAGCAAATCCTTTTATAGAAGTTAATGGTGACTGTATTTCATGAGAAACATTCGATACAAATTCTTGTCTCATTTTCTCCATCGTATTCAGTTCATCTGTCATATCATTTATACTTTTTACGAGCACGCCAATTTCTCCATCATACTTTTCTTCATTTCGTATTTTTACGGAGAAATCTCCTTTTGCAATTTTTTGTATTGGTTCAATAATAGTCCAAATCATTGCCTCTCGTTTTGGCCTCATTAATATTCCAATTAATGTCCAAATAAGAATAATAAATACAAAACCGACCATATCACTAATTAGAAAGGCAACAAACGGCGATACGTTTACGTCAAAAGCATTCAATATACTAGTTGCTACATAAAATGCGATAGACCAAATGATAGTAAGAAAAGAAAAGAGCGCTAATACCGCTCCAAATACTTTCAGCATCTTCAACTTACTCATCCGTTTTCTTTTTCTCATTTACTTACCTCTAAGCGATACCCTAATCCTCTTATTGTTTTAATACTAAATTTCGACTGCTCTTCTTGAAACTTCTCACGTAACCGATTAATATGAACGTCTAGTGTACGTTCATTCCCTTCAAAATCATATCCCCATATTTCTTCAATTAATTGCTCTCTCGAACAAGTTCTTCCCGATTTAAACCCTAAAGTAAAGAGCAGCTCAAATTCTTTTAACGGTAACGTAACCGTTTGTTCTCCAGATATAACTTCGAATGTTTTACGATTTAATAATACATTTCCAACTTGAATCGATTGTGAAACTGTAATTTGGTAACGTTTCAATAATGCCTTTACTCTCACTACTAGTTCTATAGGGTCAAATGGCTTTACAAGATAATCATCTGTCCCAAGGTGAAATCCTTTTACTTTTTGTGATGTTTCCCCTTTGGCAGTTAGCATCAGAACCGGGATATCATAGTATTTTCTTAATTCAAAACATACATCAAATCCATCCATATTTGGCATCATGATATCAAGAATAACCATATCGACTTTTACGTCATCCATTTTCTGAAGTGCATCTACTCCATCTATTGCCTCATATGTTTGAAAACCTTCTCGTTCTAAAAATACAGAAACGAGTTCTCTAATGTGTGGATCGTCGTCTACTATTAAAATTTTAGGTATCAAAGGAACCATTTCCTTTCTACTTAGCATCTAATATATTTTATAATGCACCCTCTTTAATTTTCAATTGTTGCGTTGCAAACTCACGATACATATCATGCGTCTGTAATAATTCATCATGCGTACCACTACCTGTAAGATTCCCTTTTTCAATAAAGACAATTTTATCTGCATCTACAACAGTAGAAAGTCTATGCGCAATCACTAACGTTGTTCTGCCTTTCATTAAGTTATTTAACGCTTTTTGAACGACAGACTCAGATTTACTATCTAAGCTTGAAGTCGCCTCATCTAGCATAAGAATTTGCGGATTTCGAAGTAACGCTCGGGCAATGGCAATTCGCTGTCTTTGTCCCCCAGAAAGCTTCACACCGCGTTCTCCAACTTCTGTTGCATAACCGTTTGGTAAGTCATGAATAAATGCATCAACATATGCCATTGATGCTACTTTTTCAATTTCTTCATCCGTTACTTCGCCCTCAACACCGTAACAAATATTATCACGAATCGTTCCATCGATTAACGGACTATCTTGTGATACGTAACCGATTTGACGTCGCCATGACTGTAATGAATAACTCGTAATTGATTCTTTTCCTAATTTAATAGCACCACTAGTTGGCTCATAAAAACGTTCCAGTAATGAGAATAACGTTGTTTTCCCACTACCACTTGGTCCTACAATCGCTGTCACTTTTCCAGATTCAATTGTGAAATCAATATTTTTCAAAACTTGCTCTTCTTCGTTATACTCAAAATGTACATTTTCAAGAACGATCGGCTGCTTAGCATTTGTCACTTTCACACCAGTTTCATGATCTTCTACTTCATATTCTAAAATCATACTAATTCTTTCCGTTGCACCAATTGCCTTTTGGAATTGTGTAAAGAACATAGATAATTGACTCATCGGCATTATAATTTGAACTAAATACAAAATAAACGCTACAAGTTCACCAGTTGTTAATGCACCGCTAGAAACTCGCATCCCGCCATACCCTACGATAATAACAAGTAATGCCATTAAAACAAACGACATAACTGGCGAAATTAATGCTTGCACTTTTCCTTCTTTCAAACCAAATTGTAATAACTTTTGTATACCTGTATTACCCGTTTCATATTCTCTTTTTTCTGTATTTGAAGATTTCACTAAACGAATTTCTGATAACACTTGCGTTAACACACTTGTAAAAGATGCTGTTTCATCTTGAAGTGCTTTTGAAATCTTATACATTTTTCGCCCCAGTGGAACTAAAATTAATACAGACAACGGAATAACCGTTAAAAGTAACGCAGTCATTTTCCAATCTAAAACAAATAATACAATTAACGATCCAACAATTGAAATACCACCTGTTAATAAGTTTGACAAATGCTCAGAAATTAACGTTTTCACAACACCTGTATCATTCGTCATACGGCTAATCGTATCACCTGTTCTATTTTGATCGTAATAAGATACCGGCAAAATAAGTACCTTTTTCCACAAACGTTCTCTTAGTCCCGCTACAATCTTCTGACCGATGTAATTTAGTAAATATATAGATAACCCTGCCGCAATAGTTTGCATTACAAAGAAAGCAACTAACCCAACAATTTGTCCTGTACTAATTGAAGAAAGCGAAAAATTATCTACTAATCCTTTTGTTAGCATGGGAATAAATAAACTCGCTCCCGTAGAAAGCAAACTCATTAATAATGCAAAAACTAAAATTCCTTTCGGAGGATTTGTATCTTGAATAAGGCGTAAAAACTGCCTCCAACTCCCTTTTTTCTTCATTTCATTTCTAACTTCCATTCCTGTTCATCTCCTCGTGTTAAACAAAACTGTTCTTTCTAAAATTAGAATACGATACAAATGTAAACTGAATGTAAACACACTTTTTCTATTTTTACAAAATATACATAAAAACTCATCTTTACAACAGATATAAATATCTGATATTATTACCTGGTACTTAATATTATTCTATGTAAATTATAGATAAATAATTTACAACACGATATAAATCTCCAGTTAGTGAAAGGAGTATCCTTTTTGCAAACAAATATACATTCTGAAAAGGAAACAATTATTTTTATTCATGGATTAGTTGGCAATCGTCGTGCCTTCAAAAAGGAACAAAAACGATTTTCTGCCTCCTACAACATTATAACTTATGACCTATTAGGTCACGGTGATGATAAAGGAGAAGCAATCGACTTTTCATTACAGCGCCTCGTAGATCAATTATTAAACTTATATGAACAAGAAGGTATTAAAAAAGCTCATATTTGTGCGCTAAGTTACGGCTGTTACATCTCTACAATTTTTGCACAAATGCATCCAGAAAAAGTATTAAGTATTTGTCATATTGGAGGACATTACAATAACCCTTCTCGCTTATATAACGTATTCCAAAATTTTTGGGAGAAGCGAGGAGATGAATACTCTAAATGGCTCTCTCAATACGCAAATACTATTTTTCCAAGTGGTATACTAAAAGCAAATCCGTTCGCAGTCATTTCAAGAAATATTTACTACCGTTTCGGATTACAATTACATTCATCCATAATTGCCCAGTCATTACGACATCGGTTAGAATTCGATTTAAAATCTAAATTAAAATCACTTCCTCACCCTATACTATGGGTAATGGGAGAGCATGATCATCTCTATAAATCTTGTCTATTTGATTTGAAATCTATTTTGCCTAACGTTCTATATAAGGAAATACCTTTAGCAGGACATGCAGCTAACTTATTTCGTCCTAACTATTTCCATGACTTATATGATCGATTTTTAAATGGAAATTTAAAATAAAAACTACTAAACTTTCAATTCATTCAACTATAAAAAGGCTTCCCAAGTTTCCTTGGAAAGCCTTTTCTCTATACGAAAAGTATATAAAACTACTTTCTTAGTATGCTTTTGTGTAACCTAATAGGTGCTTGCTCCAGTAAGAGTTACTTACAGAACTAATACGTACACCAGTTGCATCTGTTTCTGCACTAATGAACTGACCGTTTCCTAAGTAAACACCCATGTGAGAAGGACCTGATTTATAAGTATTTTGGAAGTATACTAAATCACCTGGTTGTGGATTGCTAGTTTTTGTTTTAGAGCTCCAGTATCCAGCAACTGTTTGACGAGCGCCTTTATGACCAGTTTGATTTAATACGTAGTGAATGAATCCACTGCAGTCAAAACCAGCAGGTGTTGTACCAGCAGTTCTGTATGGTGAACCATTTAAAGATCTAGCGAATCCAGCGATTGAAGATGTATCTCCACCTGTTGTTGGTTTTTGTACGTCTTTACCTGGTTGTTGAACGTTATTTGTAACGTTATTGTTATTGTTATTTGTAACGTTATTTACTCCGCCTTTTACAAACTTAACGAAGTCTGCACTTACGTAACCTGTGCGGCCGTTATGGTTAATTTTGTACCAACCATTTTCAGCACCAGTAACGTTTAGTACTTTACCATTTGTTACTCCACCGATTACAGCGTTGTATGTAGCTGGGCCTGTACGTACTTTTAAAGCACCAGTGTTAACAACATAAGAACCACCAGTTTGAACTGTTGTAGTATTGTTGTTTGTAGTTGGTTGTTGTGTTTCGTTAGATACAGCGGAACCACCTTTTGTTACGAAGTCTTTGCTTACGTATCCAGTTCCACCATTGAAGTTGATTTTAAACCAATCTTGTACTTCACCTACAACTTGTACTGTTTTACCTTTATTTACAGAACCTAATACTGTATGAGATGTACTTGGGCCTGTACGTACGTTAAGTGAAGAAACGTTTACTGTGTAAGTGCCTGTTCCTTGTTGAACAGTCGTTCCTGTTTTGCCACCAGTCGTTACGAAGTCACCACTTACATAACCTGTTTGACCATTTACGTTTACTTTGAACCAACCATTTTCTTGTCCAACTACTTGTAGCACTTGGCCTGATTTTACTTTAGAAATAACGTTATGTCCTGTACCAGCACCTGAACGAACATTTAATACATCAGCAGTTACTGTGTATTTTAATTCAGAAGTTGTTTCTACAGTTTTTGTTTCAGTTACAGTCGTTTGAGTTTGAGTTTGAGTTTGTCCATTAATTTCTTTTAGCGCTTCATTTGAAACTTGTGCATGAGCAGAATCCATTCCTGGAACTGCAACGCCAGCTACAGAAGCTGCTGCTAAACCTGCAATTACTTTTTTCATAAGTTGTCTTTACTTCCTTTCCCTACTATCCTCTTAAAAAAACTTAAAACTTTAATACTTTACAATATTATCAAAGTAAAATATTCATCCAGTTCCATTTTTTAGCAAGAGTTTTATTTTTCACACAGAGTTCATTTTAAATGAACAAAGTGAAATCCGTGTGAACTTCATGTGAACTTTATCATTAAATATAGTGTTTTTGCAATGGTTTTTTCAAATTTCTTATATATCGCATGAAAATTCGACATTTCATTTAATATTTTAATATAAAATATCCCTTTTCTATCTATTACAAAAAATTCTATTAACCTAATACAAACTACATTATGTATTTCCTTATAAAGCTCCTTACATGAAGTATACTTTCATCATGACAAAAATCACTCTATTTATCAATAGTATAATATTTTTAGAAAACTAATTTTCTATACTATCTACAATTTTGAAATAATTTGATGAATTGTAAGATTTATTTTATAAAAACCATTTCTCCTTTAAAGAAAACACACACTATACCAACTGTTCTCTTTTTCTGATTATAGAATTTATAGGATAACCATAGTATTATATACATATCCTAATAAAAAGAGGAGGCATATTTGTGAGACATATAATAGATGATCCTATACAAAAAAATATAGAGCTGTACTATGCTTTTATTCAATTCGTTTCAATGATAACATTACAAAAAGTATCAGCTGTTGAAACACGTAAAGATGAATTGAAAAATCAGATAAAAAATGAAGGACAAAAAAACCCTTATTACTTATAAAAAAAGGTGAACAGGTTATATTCCTGTTCACCTTTTATCAAATTATTTATAAATTTTCACACGGTTTTCTAACGGTTGGAATTCTTTTTCACCAGCATGTACTACCGGTTTACCAAATGGCATTTGCGCAGTGAGTTTCCAATTCCCTGGAACATCCCACTCTTTTCTCACTTCTTCATCAATTAGCGGATTGTAATGCTGTAACGTAGCACCAAACCCTTCAATTTCTAAAGCTGTCCAAATTGCAAATTGTAACATTCCTGATGATTGCTGAGACCAAGTTGGAAAATTATCTTTATATAATGCAAAGTTTGCTTGAAGGCCTTCCACTACTTCACTGTCTTCAAAATATAAAACCGTTCCATAACCACTTTTAAATGCATTCATTTTTTCTTCAGTAGGTGCAAAGTTATTTTCAGGTACAATTTTTCTTAACGTTTCTTTCGTAATATCCCATAATTTATCATGTTGTTCTCCTAATAAAACAACAACACGAGCACTTTGAGAATTAAAAGCTGAAGGTGTATGTTTTACAGCATGATAAATCACTTCTTGAATTTTCTCATCAGAAACTACTTGCTCTTTACTAATTGCATAAATAGATCTTCTGTCTTCAATTGCTGAGTAAAAATCTTTTGCCATCATAATTCCCTCCAATTTTCAATTGAGGCTATTTCATATGTATATATCATATTACGCCCCTCAAACTTATTATTAATAAGTTCATAACTTTATAATATCACAGCAACAAATAAAGTGAAACTTTAATCAGCGGGGCTTTTGCGGGATAAACTCAAATGATAACACTTGTATTTAGACTCTTTTTCCTTTTTAAAATGAAAATAAAAAGACTGTTTGTTGTTATCTAAAATTAGTAACAACAAACAGCCTTACTTATGTAGCGATCTAGATTGGTATTTTACTTACTTAATTAACTAATCCAAATGCATACGACATTAACTTATTCGTCTCTGTAAAACGTTTTGTTTTACTTGATGTCCCCATGACCACTGTAATAATTCGATTATCACCTTGCTTTGCAGTCCCAGTAAAACAGTATCCTGCGCTATCTGTAAATCCTGTTTTTAATCCGTCCATTCCTTCTATATATGAACTTTTATTATTTTTGTTTAACATGTCGTTTGTGCTTATAACATTAATATTATTAAATGCTAACTGACTTTGACGTAAGTGAGTCACTTCTAATATTTCCGGATAATCTTTTATAAGATGGTACGCCAATTGTGCTACATCAGCAGCCGTCATTTTTGTTTCACTTCCATCCGGCTCTTGTAATCCAGAAGCATTTGCAAATTTAGCATGTTCCGACATTTTTAACTGTTTCGCTTTTGCATTCATAAGCGGAACGAAATCTTTCTCCGTTTTTGCCATATGTTCTGCTAAAGCTACAGCTGAATTATTAGCTGATTCAATCATTAATGCATGGTATAAATCATTAACAGTTAATGTGTCATTAACTTGTACTGGGATTCTTGCTCCCTCTGTCTGTGCCGCCTTCACACTCATTTTCACTGGATCTTCCCAGCGAACTTTCCCATTATGTATACTCTCTAATAGAAGATACGCCGTCATCATCTTAGACATACTAGCTGGTGCAAAAGCTTCATTTTCATTATATTGATAAATAATATCTCCATCACTCGCATCGATAATCATAGCTGCTTTTGCATCAATTTTTGGTGGAATATACTTTGGCGGGACTGCTTTTTCAGTAAATCCTGCTTTAGGTAATTCTGCCACTTGCAGGGGTTGTCCCTCTACATTTGTGGCACTCTTTTGAGTACCTTGGAATAAGAACCAACATATCCCTAAAACAATGACTAATAGGACAGTCATCCTTCCCCATTTTAACCGATTCATTTCAAAACTCCTTTAGCAAACCTTTTATACACTCACATTTAACCTTAACAACAATTCCTTTATAGAGTCAAGGCAAAAAGTATATTTATTCATATACAGCAATTATTATTTCAATTTGTTTATGTTAAACTTAAAATGCTGAAATATAAGAATATTCAATGACAAAGTTCGTAAATAAACTATTTAATAGAAGGGATTCATACAAATGCTACTTCCAAAATCATTAAAATACGGCGACACAATTGGGATCTACTCCCCTTCTTCACCAATAACCTACAATTCTCCAAAAAGATTTGAACGAGCAAAATCTTACTTACAACAGAAAGGGTTTCATATATTAGAAGGTTCATTAACAGGTCGATATGATTTTTATCGTTCTGGTAGTATACAAGAGCGCGCTGAGGAACTAAATGCCTTGATAAGAAATCCTAATATTTCTTGTATTATGTCAACAATTGGTGGGATGAATTCAAATTCACTATTACCTTATATTGATTATGATGCTTTTCTAACTAACCCTAAAATAATGGTTGGATATTCAGATGCAACTGCTTTATTACTAGGAATTTATGCTAAAACAGGAATTCCTACATTTTATGGGCCAGCTCTCGTCCCTTCCTTTGGCGAATTTGAACCTTTTGTTGATTGCACATACAAATATTTTGCTGAAACTTTACTACATGATCATTCTCTTCCTTATCATATAAAACAACCATTATTTTGGTCAGATGAATTTATTAATTGGGAAGAAAAGACGAAGGAGAAAGAATTTCGTCCAAACAATTGGATTTCAGTAATTGATGGAAAAGCTACTGGGCGTATTATTGGCGGGAATTTAAACACGATACAAGGAATTTTTGGTAGCCCCTATATGCCACATATTCAAGAAGGCGACATTCTCTTTATTGAGGACAGCTCAAAAGATGCAGCTACTATTGAAAGAAGCTTTTCATTCCTTAAAATTAACGGTGTATTCGATAAAATTTCAGGTATCATTCTTGGAAAACATGAGCAATTTGATGATTGTGGTACCAATCGAAAACCTTTTGAAATACTATTAGAAGTACTTCAAAATCAAAGAATTCCTTTTCTAGCCGACTTCGATTGTTGTCATACACATCCAATGATTACCATGCCTATCGGTGTTCAAGTAGAGTTGGATGCAACAAATAAAACGATACATATTGTAGAACCTTGGAAAAAATGAATGCATGGCTTCTATTGTTTTACAATAAAAGCCATGATACTATATACTTTGGAATGTGAAAGATTAAACAAAATACGTTCCAATATCTATCATTAGAAAAATTAGGTATAAATATATATTTATATGCAAAAGAGAGTGAATAAATGAAACCAACTATTAAAAATTATGTATTTTTACATGTAGCTTTTTTGATATATTCTATCATTATGGTTTACATGAAATGGGCAGCTCAATTTCCAATTGCTTCAATCTCATTTTTTATTGCTTATTTCGGACTAGTTGTACTTTTATTCGGATATGCAATTTTATGGCAACAAGTAATTAAACATTTCGAAATTTCAAAAGCATATTCACATCGCGGGATTATTATACTATGGTCAATGCTTTGGTCAGTATTTCTATTTGGAGATACGATTCAGTGGAATCATTTACTTGGTGCAGCTATTATTATCATCGGAATTGTGGTGGTGACAAAAGATGAATAGTTATATGTTATTATTTATTTCCGGGATAATTTTAGCTAATTACTCACAAATATTATTAAAAAAAGCTACTTTACAACAATACGATTCTAGAATAAAAGAATATATGAATCCTTATGTTATTATCGGCTACTCTTTATTTGTACTTAACGCTGGATTAAATGTAATTGCCATGAAGGGCATGGAATTAAAACAAGCATCAGCATTAGAATCCTTAAGTTATATCATCATATTAATTTTCGGTTGGTATTTCCTAGGGGAAAAAATAACGAAACGTAAACTCATCGGTAACATGATTATTATCGTTGGTGTAATCGTTTATTGTATCCAATAGTAAAAAGCTCCGTTTATCACAAACGGAGCTTTTTACTATTGACCTAAATTTTGCACCTTATCTTTCAAATCTCGAACTTGATCTACCGTCTGCATAAGCTCAGAGTTTTTAAATTGCTCTACATCCACTTTCCCTTCTTCTATCTTTGTCATCGCCGTATCAATTAACGTATTTAACTTTTCGTTATATCCGACGATTTGTTGATGAAGATCCTTGGCTACATCAGGTGGCGTTAATTCATTGAATGCGGGTATATCTTGTTTAATTTCACTAAGCTTCGTTTCTAATTCTTTTCGAGCCTCGCTATCATTAACGGCCTTTTCTGCTAATGCTGGTGCATCGTTTGCAAATGCACTTATTTCATTTACATAGTCTGTCGCTTTTTGCGCGTAATCTAGGGAGTTCTTTCCTTCCTCCACTATTGAACATCCCATTAAACCAATTGAAACTATAAATACTAATAAAATTGATTTTATTTTCATTTTAGACCCCCTTCGTCCTTATAATTGTCTGTAATTTTCTCTATACATAACTTCTAGCTAAATTGTTTATAACCTTTTTCAAATAGCTATTTATCCTCTTACATGCCCTATTATCGTTACAACATCTATTTCTATATGTACGCTTATAATATCTTCAATTATATCCATATACCCTTGTCCTATAGCTGTTCCATAGTGTAATGTAAGCCCCTTCTTTTCATACACTGACTTTGGCACTGAAAAAATAAATCTCCTCAAGTTTCTTTCATCAGCTGGTTCCATAATTAAAACAATCCCATCCTCATCAAACATATACGCTCGCCCTCCAACTTTACATTCACTATGGCTCAGTATTGCCTTGGTCAGCAAAATTTAAAACATAATAAGTTAAGATACACTCTGCTCTATCATAAAGTGAAACTTTAATTAGCCCTCACCAGTCGACTCTTTATCGGCAAATAGCGGGATAAAAATAAAAAGCATTCATTCTTTTTTGTTAAGAATGAATGCTTTTTAAAAAATCAATTTCTAACTCTAGCATCTTTTTTTGACGAGGTTTTACTTTCCTTACGGGAACTCCAGCGTAAATATACCAATCATCTAAACTCTCTTTTACCATACTCATCGCGCCGACTGCCGTACCTTCTCCTACAGTTACATTTGGAAAAATAATAGAATTAGCACCAATAATCACATGTTTTTTTAAAATAACTTTTTCTGCTTTCACATTCCTATATTGATTCGGGACGGTTGGCCCCATTAATGTATTTCCACTGAAATCATCAAGTACTGCATATACGATCGTTTTAGCTGAGATGTTTGCAAAATCATGCATTTCAATCCCAACTTCCCCTCCATATAACGCTGTATACGCTGATATGTGCGAATAACTTCCAATTGTGATTTTACCACTTAAAATGCAAAAATCATCAATTCTTACATGATTGCCAACTGATATAGCACCTGGATTATATATACTTGCTTTTTTACTAACCAATACATTTTTCCCAACAGATAAAAATCCAATTTTCTTTAGTTCTTCTTGACTATAAAAACTATTCATCTACCGACACCACCTTCTGCTCTAAACAGATTACAATTTGCTCTACTAGTTCTTTCGTCATTCCTTCCCATAAAGGTAAACTTACGATTCGTTTTGCTATTTTATTCGTTTTTGTTAAATCTGTAGACTTATATTTTCTAAAAAGAACTTGTTGGTGGCAAGATGGTGAAAAGTATAATCTAGCTTCTATCTTCTGTTTTTTCAGCTCTTCTATTACTTGTATGTTGTGAACTTCTTCTGGACAAATGATAGGCATAAATTGGTGAATAACTGCTTCTGTCTTTTGAACTCCCCACCCTTTTTTCATTAACCCAGTACTTTGTAACAACTGTTTATACCATTTAGAAATACGGGTGCGTTCTTTTAATTTTTGATCCCACTTTTTTATAGTCGCAATCCCAATAGCTGCTGCGTATTCAGACATTTTACAATTAAATCCCATCATCGTGCATTCACGATTTTTATCAAATCCGAAATTCCCCATTCTTTTAATACGTTGTATATCTTCTTCGTTTTTACTATATATGAGCCCTCCTTCACCAATTCCGAAAGGCTTTGTTGCATGAAAGCTATATACGATCATTCCACTAAAATCTTGACCGTAATGCATCCCTCTATTCATTAATCCAAATCCCGGTGCCGCATCTACGACAACCGGAATCCCCTTCTTCTCTAATTCTTCATATTCTTCTAAGTTCATCCATGATCCAAAAGTGGCGTACGGGACAACAATCGCAACCTCTTCTTTTAATTCTTCTATCTTATCCAAAAGTACGGTTTTGTCCATATACCAATCATCTATTGAAATATCAATAAAGTAAGGTTCCAATCCACACCAAATAGCGGCTAAGGCAGTCGCAGGGAATGTAAAGCTAGGCATGAGAGCATACTTTCCCTTTCTTCTTTTCTTTAGTTGAATAGCCGCCATTAACCCTAACGTTGCGTTTGCTACTGTTGTAACAGCTCCCCTGTTTTGAAAAAATGCCGACATAATTGTTTCCTCAAAACGTTGATTTATAGGTCCATAATTCGTATATATATGAGATGTATCAATTTCCTTCAATTCGTCCAAATACTCAATTACAGGTACAGTTGAAGCACGTAAAAAAGGAATATTCTCCATATCTATCTATTCCTTCCTATCATTTTCGGACAATATAGAGCATATCTGTTTCAGATAATCCAAATCTCCTAGCACTTTTTATTCCTTGTTTTTCCGCTATGTTATATAATTCCACCTTAAATCCTGCATTCATTAATCGTTGAATAAATCCCGATTGATTATAAATTCTCACATGATCTTCTTGACCAAATGCTAATTTCCTCAATTGTGGTGTTACAATTAATTCATTCTCTACAATAAAATCTACATTCATTACGATTGGTACTTGAATAATCCCCCATCCGTTTGGCTTTAACACTCTATATAACTCTCGCATTGCTTTGTCATCATCAGGAACATGTTCTAACACATGGCTACATAAAATTACATCAAAAGTATTACTATCATATGTAATCCTTGTAACATCAATTTCCTTCATTAATGGATCCTTTGGTTCTAAGTCACCACATACATACGTAATATTTTTATACTCGTTAAACCAATCTCTTAACTTCGCTTCAGGTGCAATATGAAGCATAGTATAGTTTCTATTTAACAAGTCCGTTTCCGTTTCAATATATGTACGATACAATCTTTCACGATCCATCGAATTACAAACTGGACATATCCCTGTATCTTTATTCCACATCTCAAATTTATATTTCGGAAAATCATAATGTGCTGGCCAAGGTGAAAATTTTTCGAATTGTTGATTGCAATATTGACAATAACAAAATTCTTTCTCAAACATGTGAGCAACTAATTTGTGTAACCCTTTTTTTATCTTTTCATTATAAATTTGATCTAGCTCGCCATTTCTTATTGCATCCTTAACTATAAATCCCGCATTTTCTAAACAATAAGATAAACTCTCTTTATACTCACTTTCAGAACTTAAAAATCCACTATTATATGCATTTATAATTAATTCAATCCACTCTTCAATTGTCATTAAAATAAAATGCATTTGTTTTTGATTTTGTCCACTATGTTGTCTAAAATAACTAAGAGGTTCTTGTATATAAACTACTTTTCCTTTTCTCATCATATCTAGCCAAGTTGCAATGTCATTAATAGCAGAATAAGCCCTTCCTTTAAAATACCCAAACTTACCTTCAAACAAATCCCGATTAAACAAAACAGTTGTCGGCTCACCAACTACATTTTTCAAGTTTTTTAACATATAATTCCCTAATTCTTTTCCTTCAAAAAGTGTAGTTTCTTTCGCGATTTTCATATTCAATGTTGAAGGTGGTAATATCTCTCCATTCTCATCAATCAGTTCACGATATGACGTCACAAATGAAATATTTTCTAACGTCAAAAAGTATTTCATCATTCTCTCGATCTTTTCATGATGAAATAAATCATCATCTAATAAAAAGTTTATATAGTCCCCATTCGCAAGTTCTACACACTTATTAAAGTTTTCGGCAACTAACGGTGTTTCATTTTTAACATATGTAATACACTCATATTCACGTAAGTACGGTTGAATCATAGCATTGACTTCATTATTTGTACTGTCGTCAGAAATAATGATTTCAATATTTTCATATGTTTGATTCAGAGCGCTGTTGAGTGCTAATTCCAAGTAATAAGGTCTATTGTACGCAGGAATAAGTATACTTACTTTCGGTAAAGAAGAATTATTATTTATATGCTGTTTTTTCTTTTCTATATTTATTTTCTTTCCTCTAATTTTTTGGTAATAGTCTAATGTATATAATATCGATGATGGAACTATCCTTCTTGCATAATCTAGAAAATTAGTTATCGCTTTGTCTAACTCTTTTTCGTTGGATAAGAAACCATATTTTTCTCCTGCTATAATACTGTGTGAAAAATCTTCTAACCCATCCATCATTTTATTAGATTCATTTAACTGTTGATCTGGATGTAATCGAAAGTAACTAAGTGTCTCTGCTATATATACTGCTTTTCCTTTACTTAATAAAGATAACCATGAAGCTATATCTACGTTACATAAATACCGCCTCTTATCAAAAATCCCAAACGGTTCTTGTAAATCATTTTTACGAAATAAAACTGTTGTCGGTTCTCCAATATAATTTTTTTGCTCCACAATTACCTTATTTCCTAATTCTGTCCCCTCTATAATCGTATTCTCTTCAAATAAACGGACAGTTGAATAAATATGTCGCAGTTCTTTCCCTTTATCATCAATTACTTGACGATGAGATGTTACAAGCTTAATTTCATCATCTAAATCATTAAAAAAATACTTCATCATTTTTTCAATTTTATTCACATGAAATATATCATCATCCATTAAAAAATTTATATACTCACCGTTCGCTTCATGAAATAACATTAACGCATTTTCAAACTGTCCGAGAGTTGATCTGTTTTTTATATAAATAATATTTGAATGATCACATAAATATTTTTGTAACATCTTTTCTGTTTCGTCATTCGTGCTGTCATCTCCAACTATAATTTCTATATTAGGGTACGTTTGTTCTAACACACTACATAGCGCCTTTTCAAAGTAACGAGGACGATTATACGTAGGAATTAATACACTTACCAACGGAAGTTGCTCTACCACCTCTTCAGTTCTTTCAATACGAGTTCTCATTTTAACTCTCTCACCTCTTCGCATATTATTTATATACGCGACACAAAAATCACATTACTTTAACTGTATGGAGCCTATATACTTTTATGCAAACATGAAACAAATTATCATACTTTTCGTTCCTGAATAAACATATTTAATAATGCGGACATTTTATTTGCACCTTTTTTATTCATATGATCACTATCATAAAAATCATCATCACAAAATAATGGTGAATCAAATAGATCTATAATTTGAAAAGAATATTGAGTTTGAAAATCATTTATAACTTTATAAAAATCTTCTTTTAATTTCTTACTACTACAATTGAAATAATGTGAAGTAACTGGGAATACAACAATTAATGGTTTTATATCATTTTTTAACAGTAATTCTAAATATTTTTTAAAAATTATTTTATTTTCAACTAAAGTTTGAGGATACGCCAATTTAGCATGTGAAGCTGCTCTTATTCTCCCGTGTTCTTCAAAAGGAATGTGAAGAGGAGTGGTATTCCACTCAGCATTTATCCAAGGCAGTATCAATGATTCATCTTTTAGTTCGTCTAATAAAATATATTCAAAATGCAAATTAAAAATAGAAAAAAGTGGTTTCGGAGTATTTAGATGTAAGAATCCATCCGTGGGTAGAGGAGAATGAACTACAGTATGATGACCATCTTGAAACAATGGATAATATACTTTGTGAATTCTATATGATTCAGATGATAACGACATATCAAAGTAAAACGAGAAATAAGCTATTCCTATTAAACAATATTGAAATGAATGAGTGTTTGATAGAAGTTGTGACGCTATTAAATAATCATAGTATAGATCTTGAGATGGAAGTGTTAATTTTATTGACTTTTTTGAGAGGAGCTCCGTACTTATACCACAATGTGGATAAGACAAACCGGTAGCAAACAATTCATACGTCGGATCACTCTTTGCTTTTTTCATAGAAATGTATAAAGACATAAGATCCGGATTTATTTGATAGATAGAAATCAATTTATTCTTCCATTCATACATGTATTTTGTTAAATTAATAATTTTTGAACTTTGCACGCCTCTATTTATCAAGTCATTTGTAAGTTTTTCTGCGTCCACTCTCCAAATGACTATATATTGAAAAGAATTTTCTATACGAACAACATCTGAAACGTCTACAATATGAGCTATTGTTTTACATTTATTTTTGTCTAATGTATTTCGAATCCTATCTCCTGATAATTCATCACTTAAAACAATGATTTTATATTGCTCCTTCATGTACATCCCCTCCATTATATGTATAATATGAAATTCATTTTTAATTCGTAACAATCATATACACCTGCAATCTAACAAAAAAATAGCTCCACCATTAGGCGTAGCTATTTTTACAATTATTGTTTATTCAAATTATATTCCTTTGTCTAACTCATAAAGTTTACGATATTTTTCATTTTCTTTCAGAAGTTGTTTATGACTACCTTGCATGACAATTTGGCCACGATCAAGGAATATAACTTCGTCTACATGTTCTATTCCTACAAGATGGTGCGTAATCCAAATAACCGTCTTTTCTTCCGTTGCAGAAAACATTGTTTCAATTAAAGACAATTCTGTTTTGGGATCTAAACCGATAGTCGGTTCATCAAGTACAATAATTGGTGTTTCTTGCATAAGAGTTCTAGCAAAAGCAACCCTTTGTCTTTCCCCACCAGAAAACCGCTTTCCCATTTCATGCATTTTCGTTTGTAATCCGTCTGGAAGAGAAGTAATATGTGAAGCTAATTGTGCCTTCTCTAAAGCTTTCCATATCTCTTCATCCGTTGCCTCTGGTTTGCCAATCCGTACGTTATTTCCAATTGTCGTATCAAACAAATGCGGCTTTTGATTTAATACAGAAATATATTTAGATAAAAGATGCGTATGAGCTCGTTCACCATTCAATACAACTTGACCGTTTACTGGGCTTAACGCCCCTGTTAACAATTTTAGTAAAGTAGATTTCCCTGTCCCACTTCTCCCTAAAATAGCAATTTTCTTCCCTACTTTTATTTGTAATGACACATCTTTTAATACAATCTCATTACTATCTGGATAACTATACGATACGTGATTCAGTTCAATATCTACATGTTTTGGTTCGATGTAATCTTTCTCTCCATACAAATCCATTTCATCATGTAAAACAATATCACTTTCTACGCGATTAAGACGATGGGTAGATTCTACATACGATGGGATTCGATCGATGGCATCTGCAATAGGAATAAGCGCGTTCGTTACAGATAAAGTCATTAATACGAAAGCTGCGATAACTGTAGGAGCAATTTGTTCACTTGCCGCTTCATTTCCAGTCCATATGATCATCGAAATAACTACAATACCTACTACTAATTGAATGATACTGTCCCGAATATGATACCAGCGTTTCACTCTCTTTTCTATTTTTAACAACTGATCATTTTGTTTTACATACTCATTAATAAATTCACCTTTACGACCACTCGCCTGCCAATCAGATAATCCAAAAACAGCATCCGTCAGTTGTTGATACAAACGGCTTCTACCTTGCTTCAAAGTAACATGGTGTTTCTTCATCAAAAGTAATGATACAAACGGAAGAAGAAACACGATAATAGCTAACATACAACCTACAATAAGTGCAAACACAAGGTCAAATGCACCGATAACAAGTACGAA
Source organism: Bacillus sp. ok061 (assembly GCF_900108285.1). Taxonomy (NCBI): domain Bacteria; kingdom Bacillati; phylum Bacillota; class Bacilli; order Caryophanales; family Bacillaceae; genus Bacillus; species Bacillus sp. ok061. The sequence continues at coordinate 105,043 of NZ_FNUW01000018.1, forward strand.
GATACTATAAACAACTAGCGCTAATATGCTAGGGAATATTGTACGTAAATATAGGTTTTGCAAATGCTCTATATCTTCGGATAACACTCCTAACATATCACCCGTTTGAAATCGAGAACGGAAAAATAACGCCTGTGGTTCTACTATTCTATATAGTTTCGTTCTCATTTTTTCTAATATACGTAGTACGACATCATGTCCGACTAAACGCTCTATATAATGAAACACAGCTTGCCCTATACTAAACGCTCTTGTTGCAACAATAGGAACATATACAGCCATTACATTTTCTGGTCTAAGGGCAGATTTTGAGATCAAATAACCTGAAATAAAAAGTAACATCGCTCCTGAACTAACTCCAAGAAGACCAAGGAAAATAGTTAAAGTCATTCTACCTTTATTTTGTTTTATATAAGGTTTAACCCAGTTGCTCATTTCTCTCCCCTCTCTTCCCTATGAAAATGTAATGTCTCATTCTCTAAAAGTTCTTCATACGTCCCACTTTCTTTCATTTCCCCTTTATTTAAAATAAGGATATGGTCCATTTGTTTCATCCAATGTAGACGGTGGGTTGCTAAAAATACTAATTTTCCATTAAATAGACGTAACATCGCTTGATTTATTTCAAATTCGGTTTCAATATCAAGATGTGCCGTAGGCTCATCTAATAAAATGATTGGTTTTTTACTTAAAAGTGCACGCGCCATAGCAACACGCTGTTCTTGTCCGCCACTTAGCATACGTCCACCTTCTCCAATTCTTTCGTGCATCCCATTTGGAAGTGATGTAACGAGTGAACGAAGGCCGACTTCATTAATAACTCTTTCAACTTCTTCATCTGTTGCATTTGTTTCATAAAAACGAATGTTATCCTTTAATGAAAGCGGAAAAATATAAGGTTGCTGCGGAATATAAGCAATATTTTTTTGCCAATCTTCACGAGTAGATCCATCAACTTCTAGACCATTTACTAACATCTTTCCACTCGAAGGAGATAAAAAACCTGCTAATACGTCGATTAACGTCGATTTCCCTGCACCACTTTCACCAATAACACCAATAGCACCGTTACCTTCCCAAGTAAAATTAATTCCTTCTAATATAGCCTTTTCAGATTCAGTATTATTTACTTTGATATCTTGTAAATTCAAGCTACTAGAGGCATTCCATACTATATCTTCATTTAAATCTTTCTTTTGTATTCCTTTTTGTTGTTGCAAAATCTCTTCTATTTGCTCCATCGCAATTTGTCCATCTAATGTCGCATGATAATTTGCTCCCACTTGTTTAATCGGCAGAAAATATTCCGGAGCTAAAATCAAAATTGTAAGGGCTGGTAATAGTATAATCGTTCCATCTATTAAACGTATCCCTAATCCAACCGCCACAAACGCGATTGATAAACTCGTAAAGAAATCTAATGCAAAAGAAGAAAGAAAAGCAACTCGCAAAGTACGCATCGTTGCTTTTCTATATCTTTTACTTACTTTTTCAATCTTTCCTTCGTGCTGTTCACTTTTCCCTAAATACTTTAATGTTTCTAAACCTTTTAACGTATCTACAAAATGGTTCGAAAGTACACGATATATCTCATACTGACTATCTGCCATTTTTTGCGCTGCTAATCCGAGAAGAATCATAAATATGATCACGATAGGAATCGTTACAACTAAAATGATTCCAGACTCAATATCTAGCGTAAAAACATATAGTACAATTAGACCTGGAACGATACTACTTCTAATCATTTTAGGAATCGTTAATTCAATATATGTTTTAAATTTCTCAATCCCTTCAATTGATAAGGTAACCAGATGACCAGTTCCAACAGTTTGAACATACCTTGGACCTAATGTGAAATATGCCTCTATCAATTGTTTTCTTAGTAACGATCCTGTTTTTTCGGCAAAACGTTCCACTAATATTTGTGATGTTCGAACTACTATGTTACGCGCTGCAAACGCGATACCAAAATAAACAACTTCACTTAATATTGTTTGTACTGTCTCTCCATGAAATAAAAACGTAATAGCTCGTGCTAAAAAGATTGTTTGCGCAATAATACTAAAAGCTTCTAAAATACTAATAATCGTTAACGCTACATATAAAATACGGCTACCGGGATAAGACGGAAGTCCTCTTTTTCTTTTCATTAGTACTCCAAATCGTTGTCTGACTTAACAGGTTGTCTAAATACATAATAACTCCATATTTGACTTCCGATAACGAAAGGCAAAATAGCAATCGCAAAGTAAGTCATAAGTTTTAATGCATAAGCTCCTGATGCTGCGTTGTAAATTGTCAAATCATTCATTGCTCCTAAAGAGCTAATCATAACACGTGGGAACATACCGATAAATACACTCGCACTTAGTAAAATGATTGTTAAACTCGTCATAAAGAAAGCCCAACCATCTCTTCTTCTTTTATTTAATAAAGTGGACACTAATAGTGCTACAAAAGCTCCGATTGGTACCATAATCCATTCTGTTCCATGGGCAGTGAAAATGTCGGTTTTCCATAATCCCACACCAGCAAAAACAAGAAGTGTAATTAATGAAAATGGTGCAATTTTCATTGCAGCAATGCGTGCACGTTCTCTCAATTTACCAGTTGTACGTATCGTAAGGAATTGTAAACCGTGAACAATACATAGTAGAAGGAACATTACTCCTCCAAGTAACGCAAATGGATGAAGTAATTGCAGGAATCCACCTACAACGTTTTTACTCTCATCAATAGGTACACCTACCATAAAGTTTGCAATCGCAACTCCCCAAAGGATAGGAGGTAACATACTTCCAATAAACATTCCCCAATCCCACGCACTCTTCCATTTATGATTATCTATTTTCGCACGAAATTTAAAGGAAACACCTCTTAAAATTAAAGCAAGAAGCATAAATACAAATGGAATATAAAAACCACTAAATAAAGTTGCATACCAGTGGGGAAATGCCGCAAACATGGCTCCACCAGCACAAACAAGCCATACTTCATTCGCGTGCCAGAACGGTCCTATTGTATTTAAGTAAACTCGTTTTTCAAAATCATTCTTTCCTAAAAACCTCGAAACCATTCCTACCCCAAAGTCGAAACCTTCCAGTACGAAGAATCCAACAAATAAGATTGCAATAACTAAAAACCATAACTCATTAAGAGATAACATACTCTTCCTCCTTATCAAATGGATCATGGCTTTGATAATCCTTTTTCGTTTTCTTATTCGTGTGACCCTTAATGGTACGAACAAATAAGTACACACAAATTCCACCCATAATTAAATACATTGATGTGAATGAAATAAGTGAGAATAATACTTCACCGAATGTTACATTTGGTGATACAGCATCTTCTGTTTTCATTACACCAAATACAACCCAAGGTTGACGACCCATTTCAGTCATAATCCACCCTACTGTATTACCGATGAATGGAAGAGAAATTGCATACACCATTAATTTTAAATACCACGTTTTTTCAGCTAAACGATCTTTTCTTGATAAGAACCATCCGTAAGCTCCTAAAAGAAGCATGAATGTTCCACTCATTACCATCGCTCTAAAACTCCAAAACATTGTATGCACTGGAGGAATATAATCTCCAGGTCCATATTTTTCTTCATATTGTTTTTGAATTTGATTCATGCCTTCAACTTGACCGCTAAACTTATCATACGATAATAGACTTAGCATATAAGGGATTTGAATTTCAAACGAATTTTCTTTCTTCTCTGTATCAATTTTCGAAAATACTGTAAATGGCGCTGGATCCTCACTTGTATTCCATAGCGCTTCAGCTGCCGCCATCTTCATTGGATGTGTCTTAATTAATTGTTGCGCTTGTGCATGACCGAAGAATAATACAAGCGCCGTTGTAATTGTTCCAACAATGATAGAAATTCGGAAAGATTTTTTAAATACTACAGTTTCTTGTCCTTTTGTAATTTTCCATGCACTTACACCCGCAATAAAGAATGCACCTGTTGCAATTGCTGCTGTAATTGTATGCGGGAATTGCACCCATAGTTGTGGGTTTTGAATAATGGCTAAGAAATCATTCATTTGTGCACGACCATCAGCTGCCATTTCATACCCGACAGGTGACTGCATAAATGCACTTGCAGTTAAAATCCAGAATGCTGATAACATCGTTCCAATTGAAAGGAGCCAAATACACATTAAGTGAATTCGCTTCGGTAATTTATCCTCACCGAATACCCATAAACCTAGGAATGTAGACTCAATGAAAAATGCCAGTAATCCTTCAATTGCAAGTGAGGGACCAAATACATCACCTACAAAACGTGAATACGTTGACCAGTTCATACCAAACTGAAATTCTTGTAAAATACCTGTTACTACACCTACTGCAAAGTTAATAAGGAATAATTGCGTCCAAAACTTTGCCATCTTCTTATATACTTCTTGCCCTTTTACCACATACAACGTTTGCATTATCGCAATAATAAAAGCTAAACCAATTGACAGCGGAACAAAAAAGTAATGGAAAATCGTTGTTGATGCGAACTGTATTCGTGCCAATTCGAGCGTTTCCATACTAAAATCACTTCCTTCATAGTTTTTATAATAAAAGTTAATTGAGCAATCTTATCAAACTCAATTATTAAGAAATACGAAAAGACAAAAACATTTTGTATGTATTGTCGAAAAATATGAAGTTTCAGTTTTTCAAACTATTGTAATGCTATTTTTTACCTTTTCACTATTTCTGTAGTGTTTTATTCGTTAATCGAATTGTATAATATACCTGCATAGTAAATTCAGGTTATTTTTGACGTATTATTGACATCATTTTGTCTGAAATATGTCTTTTGTCATTTTTTTGAATCAGATTTTCCTCATTAGCAAAATGTATTTTTTCAATATACGGCTTACTTTTATATCTATAAAACAATCGTGTTTTTCTTCATACACTTGACTTTTAACCGAAAAAATGTCCTCGCATCCACCCTCGATAAATGCTTGTTTTTTGTCAAGAGAAAAATGTATTTCCAAAATTCAAACTCGAAATAATGTTATTCAAAAATAGAAAATAACTTCCCTCTTCCTCGATTAAAAGTTCATTTTTTTGTCATTTTTCCATAACAAATAAAAAACTGAGAGTCAATTTGAAGTGAACCCGAATAGTGGTACATGAAAAAACACCTCCTGAATTCGCATACTAAGTATGCAAATTCATTGGAGGTGTTTTTCGTTTGAAGACAAGAGTTCATTACCCAGAAGAAACAAAGTGGAAAGTCATTGAAATGAAGAAAGACGGTTATTCAAATCGTGCAATTATGGAGAAACTCGGAATTAAAAATGTTTCCCAAATTAAGACATGGATGAAATGGTATCGTACAGATCAAACGTATCGTTTTCAACAACCTGTAGGAAAACAATATTCTTATGGAAAAGGACCAAAAGAGCTCAGTGAATTAGAACAGCTACGTTTAGAAAATAAACATCTAAAAACAAAATTAC
>NZ_FNUW01000075.1:0-3093 GCF_900108285.1 Bacillus sp. ok061
GTTGCTCCCGTTACTCCCGTCGCCCCTGTTGCTCCTGTCGCTCCCGTTGCTCCTGTCGGCCCTCCGGCAGGTCCCGTTGCTCCCGTTGGCCCGGGTGGTCCTGTAAACGAAGGAGCTTGTAATACAATTTCTAATTTATCTTGTAAAGCCCTTTCTTTTTTTAGGGCTGTTTGTAATGTCCTATTTACACTTTCATTCACTTCTAAAATATTGCTAAGTGTAGCTACAGGTGATAAGCCCGGTAAAGTACCTAATGCAAGTTGAATTTTTTCCGCTTCTGCATTAATAATATGTGCTAAACCTAATTCTTCTAACGCTATCGAAGCTAATAATAAATTAATCGATTCTTCACGGGTTAATGTAATATTTGGCGTAATATTAGGTATATTTGCTTGAGACATTTTAATTTCTCCTTTCACAATATAATTTAAATATTCTGTACATAATATGATAGGTTTAATACAAGTGTTACAAGCTCATATCAGAAACGGAAAATCCACTGTAAAACTAAATAACTAAAATATATTTCCAGCCATTATCATTGAATTAACTAAGATATAATTTGGTTAAGAAAGTAAGAAAAATAAGGCATTCTAAAAAAAGAATACCAATTCATTGTTAGTAACTCGATTGAGCTACTAACCACTTAACATCCTCACGAACTGTTTAAAGTGAGTGATTACTAAATACAAAACCTAACGGCTATGAGAAGAATTTCTTAGTTTCTAAGATTGAGTGCTGCACTTCGATCTCTATCATGATGCGCGCTACAAGAAGGGCAATCCCACTTACGAATGGTTAGATTTTTAACATCTTTGTTTTGTATTCACAATTGGAACATAATTGACTAGCAGCAAATGTGGTAGATACCATAACAATTTGAAATCTATGATTTAGGTGTTGCTATAGCGACATTCGCCACATTTAAGGACACTAAAAATAAAATTTATAAGACAGTGTAATAGAAACGGTATCCTTAGAGATCACATCCATCAACTTAAGATATATTTTTAAACAAAATGCGGTCTTTCCGTATAGTTTTTTATTATCTTTTGTAGATTTTATAAAAGTGGACATATCAAATAAACCCTGACGGTTTTCAAATTTTTTACCATGCTACCTGATGAGTAGAAGTGGTATACTCATAGACAACACCCAAAACATACTAAGATTAGTAGTGTAAACCAATGCATTGGTTTACACTACTATTTTTTTATAGTAGAAGTGAAGAGTAGGTCGCTTTGATATTGGGATTTTAAATCCGTACCCAAAACAGACCTTCTTCACTTACCTTATTTGAATCAGTTTAGTATGTGGATCCTTGAGATCGTGTATAAGAAATGGGAATCGATAAGAGTAAGATGAGGACTTCAATTCTACATAAGGAGGCAAAATATGCAACATGTAATTGCGTTCGATGTTAGTATGGGAAAAAGTTATATGGTTATTTATAATGCTCAAAAACAATGTATTTTTGAAAGGGAAATCAATCATTCTAAGCCTGATTTTGAAGAACTACGAAAACGAATAGATCAACTTATGAATGAAAATAAGAAATCACCTCATATTTTTTTCGAAGCAACTGGTGTCTATTCGAGACAACTAGAGCGTTTTATGCAAGATAACAAGTTTGAATACTTTCTGTTGAACCCTTTAGAAGCGAAATTACAATGCGATTCCTTACGGATTCATAAAACCGATAGAAGCGATGCGCATCAATTAGCTCTCACTCATTTCACGGCTTCCCGAAGGGAAAAGACAGGCACAGATAACTTATTTTATCAATTAAAATCACTCTCAAGGTTTTATAATGAACTGGATGACGAATTATCTTTGATTCGTAGCCGAATGCATAAAGTCATTCAATTGACATTTCCGGAATTGGAACAGATTTTCATAACTAAGTCAGATTTATTTTTAAACTTTGTTCAATTATTCCCTCACCCAGATTTTGTTCAAAATCTTTCTAAAACGGTCATGAAGAATCAGATTCGTAAGAATACCAATAAAAACATCTCAATCCGTATAGCAGAAAAGAAGGCTATGGAAGTACTTGAGGCTGCCAGGTATTCTTATCCAGCCGTACGTCAGGATGACGTTTTATGTGAACAACTCAAATCGTACGCGAAACGCTATCAGGAGCTCCTTCATCAAAAAGAACAGTGTATCACGAAGATGGTACGATTAGCTGAAAGTCGCGCAGAATATCCAATTATTCTTAGTTTTCCGGGAATAGGTCCCAATACGGCTATACGTTTGTTAGCTGAAATCGGTGATATTACTCGCTTCAAGAATAACAAACAACTTAATGCATTTGCAGGTATTGATATACGCCGTTTTCAATCAGGAAAAACTGTTTTCAAAGATAAGATCAATAAACGTGGAAATAAGCATCTCCGTAAGCTTCTTTTTCTCATTATCCAGAACATGATAAAACTACGTCGTTACGGACAGAACCACATTGCTGAGTATTATGATAAATTAAAAACGCAACCTTATAACAAATGTCATAAAGTTGCGTCAATCGCATGTGTAAATAAGTTATTGAAGCTTCTCTTCTACCTTATTACACATAATATACACTATGATTATCGGTTAACCGCCTGAAATCATAGTCTCATTCATCATACTATATTTATTCCCCCTAGTAAAAAAATGAATACATATTAGGGGTATTTAGTTTGCATTAAATTTAATATATGCGATATTCAATTGATTAAAAATCTAAAAATAATGATTGACTAATCGTAAGAAATATCAAAGACTGTTTTTTTCTCATATCTGTGAGATTTTCGTCCGTTTCGCTGTAGGAGGTTAAACAGACGAAGGAGAATCTTTGATAATTCTTGGGTGTTTTTATGTAGTGCTTGATGAAAAAGTAAGAAATAATCTTTAATTATGTACATCGCTTTATATTCACTTAGTTCTTTCTGTTTTTTACCTAACAGGAGTTCTCTCATTTTAAACATAGTAGAAGAACATAATAGGATATTAATGAGTTGTCCATAAAGGTGGCATTCTAATCGCTCTGGTTTAATAGATTTACAACGATGAATTCGAAACCAAGATTTCCATATTTTAAATAACAGCTGT